>JBILKW010000102.1:0-8171 GCA_044376465.1 Sphingobacteriales bacterium
ATAGCACCTCTAAATGTTGTAGTAGTAAAGAATGCTGCATCTAATCCTGTAAAAGCTGCACCAGTTAATGCTACCGAACCTGTAGTTGGCATAAAATTTGGAGCGTTTAAGTTAGCGATGTTTCCTAAATTAACCGCTGTTGGAGTAGTTAACGTATTCCCATCAGCTATTGCTTTCACTTGTAGAGTAGAGTCGTTAAATGTGGTGTTATCTCTGCTCAAATAAGGCTTTGTAATAGCATGTACTAAGTTATTTCTGAATTTAGATTCACCTGCGTTAAATGCATCAGCTGTACCTTGACCGTCAACACAGAAACCTGCCTTTGCATAACCTAATAAAATAGAATTATGCAATTCGAATCTTGTATTTCTTCTCCAACGATTTGCGAAGTTGTGATTCGCTGCTGTGTTAGTTGCTCCGTTAGGACCCACAAACGTTACGTTTGATAAAACTGGTTTAGTAAATGGAAGAGCGCCTGATGAAGCACCATCGTTGTCACACTCTATACCATTACCTGCATCACCACCGTCAACAAAAGCTGGATCGCGGAATGAGATTGCATATTGAATTTGACCTCTGTATCCGAAGTCGAAATCGAAATCATCATCAGCAGTTGCAAATGCGATTAAGTATTTACAATTAACAGTTCCTCCGAAAAATTCGAATGCATCATCATTAGAATACAATGCTTGTATGTGCTCAATTTTTGTACCTCTTCCAACTCCACCTAATGTTAATCCGTTGATCTCTGAACCCGGCTGAGCTGCAATACCAGCAAACTCAATACGTACAAACGTCATTGAACCAGAGTTATCGTTATCATCAGTACCACCGTAAGGTCTACCAACACCACCTTCAATAGTAGGTTCTGTAGATCTGTTTGTGGTTGCTTTACCTAATATAATAATGCCACCCCAATCACCTGGAGCTCTAGATCCTGCTGCTTTACCAGATGTAAACACAACTGGGTTGCTTGCTGTTCCATTCGCAAATATTTTTGCGCCTCTTTCTATAATTAATGCACCTTTTTCTGTAACATCCGAACGTACAATTGTTCCTGCTTCAAAAGTAATACTAGCACCACTTTGTACATACACATAGCCTTTTAAAACTACTGTATCAGCTGCTTTTAAAACTGTGTTTGTTGTAATGTTACCTTGTAAGATAACTCTGTTTCCTGTTACTGGCGTAACGTTTGTATCTTCATCTTTTTCTGTACAAGAAGAGATTACAATAGATCCAAGCATTAATAATGCTAAAACTTTAATTGATTTCATTTTTTCGTTTGTTGAATTAAATTTCTTACACAAAGAAACACCCCTCACGTTAACTCTTAATAAATTCTATATTATATTTAGATTAAATGAGGGGTGTTAGAATATATTTTATTAACCTTCTCTTAAAGTAGAGGTAAGTTATAACTGAATCCAACACTGATGGTAGATCCGAATTTCATGGTACTTATAATTCTATCTGTGTCTTTATTGTAAGCATTTTTAGCATCTAAGTTTTGATAGAATATTTGACTTTGATTAAAAATATCTGAAATATTCACTTTAATTTCTGCTTTTCGTTTCATCACTCTTCTTGAAAGCTGTATGTCCATTACGTTTCTTGAATTCTCATAAATATCAGGATATCCTTGGAAACCAACTGAAAATATTCTGTGTCCTACTCTGTTAAACAATACACTTGCAGCATACATATTGTTTTTTGAATTGTATTGTAAGCCTCCGTTAAATAAGTAAGGTGATTGTCCTTGTAATGCTCTTTCAATTCCTCCTTGATTTACCAAGAACACTTTTGAATACATAAATGATGCATTGGTATAAAAAGTTAATTGTTCAAAAAATTCAGAAAAATCTATAAATCCTAATTTCTTACGGAACTCTAATTCGATTCCATATGTATTTGCTTTTTCAGCGTTATCAAAAGATAATCTTCTTAAATCTGCATTTGAACTCGAGTTTACGATTTGCTCAATTGGATTTCTAAATTGCTTGTAAAATCCTGTAAATGTAATGGCTTCACCAGCACTTGGGTAGTACTCTATACGTGTATCAACGTTATAATTTTCGCTTCTTTTTAAATTCGGATTTCCAATTAATGAAGTAGCTGTTACGAAATCGTAAAACTCGAACGGCGCTAACTCTCTAAATTCAGGGCGTGAAACTGTTTTAGAAGCAGAAAATCTATAATTAGTTTTTTCATTTATTTCATAAGTAAAATTCATCGAAGGCAATATATCAATATATGTATTATTCGATTCTACTTTGGTAGAAGTTGCATCTAATGCATCAATATTTTGATTAAACATTTCCATACGCACACCCATGTTTAATTTAATGTGTGAACGTATTTGTTGATCAATCATAATATACGCTGCATTTAACATAGAGGTAGCGTAATACTTATCACTGTTATTGGTAAATTCATTTAACACAAATCCATTTGCTGAAATATTTTCTTCAGCAAAAATTTGATCTTTTGGTAACAACAATAAACTATCATTACTAGCAAAATTTGCTTTTGTATAGTTAAAAATTCTTGCGCTGAAATTTCTTTGTTTCATTAAACTTAATCCACCAACTTTTAACGAACCCTTTTGCTCCATTACTTTGTATGGTACTGAAACCGATACATTACCTCCGAAGTTGCTCTCTTGCATTTCTGAGAAAAATCTACGTGAGTTTCTGTCTACTAATGTATAAGGCGCATCTGTTTGGTCAATTGGTCTGTTGTAAAAAATAGTTCTTAAATCTGGTTGACTGCTAGAGATGTTTGCATAGTTTACATTCCAACTTAACTTAGTTTCTGAACTACTAAATAAAGTATGGCTACCTTCTAATTGTGAATTCAACAAACTTTTTTGAGTTAATTCATTAGAGTTAAATCTAATGTTCACTAAGTTGTTTAAGTTATCACCATTTCTATCTAAATAACTCTCATCATAAACTCTATTGTAAATATTCTTAAATGAGATTTTATTGTTTCCGTTTATGTACGTAAAATTGGCTAAAGCTCCAGCGTTAGTTGTGAACTTATACTGCTTGTTGTCGTATGAGTATACTGCACTCGGACCATCGTAATCTATACGACGAGATGGATTAATTCTTTGATCGTTTCTATAAGTAATAGAAGTTATAGCACCAAAAGATGCTTTATCCTTTAAGTCTTTTTTAGTACCAAATGTTATTTGATAACTTTGGCTAGGTAATGCTGTAGAGTTTTGCTCCCCGTAAGAGTTAGACAAGGTTCTGGTTGCCGCTAATTGATTTGCTAAGCTAGAGCTTGCATATTTCTGACGAGATGTTGGGAAATCATTTGATAATTTACGATCACCGTTTGAGAAGCCTAAATAATCTGTTGTATTTCTTCCGTTAGAAACAAAGTTCCTAAAAGTAGATTGTGTATTAAAACCTATTGAAGTAGAAAAATCAATAAAATTCTCCTCAGGAATATCTTTCGTTACCACTTGAATTACACCGCCAGCAAAATCTGCTGGTAAATTTGCAGAGGCTGTTTTATTAATGGTAATTCTATCGATTAAGTTTGATGGAATAATATCAAATGAAAATGCTTTTTTGTCGGGCTCAGAACTTGGCAACATTGCGTTGTTAATTGTTGCGGTATTGTACCTGTCTGCTAAACCACGAATTACCACAAATTTGTTGTCTTGAATAGAAGTACCACTTACACGCTTTAATACGTCAGATGTGTTCTTATCTGGGGATTTCTTAATTAAATCAGACGAAATACCATCGGATATGGAAATATTATTTTTCTGCAAGGTGTACATAGCACCTAAGCTTTCCTTTTTAAAACTTGAGGTTATGACTACCTCTTGCAAAGATTTACTACTCTCCGACATTGACATATTTAACGTAGTTGCTTTACCTGCAGCTACGTTTATGCCCTCAACAATCTTTGTTTCGTAGGAAACGTATTTAAAAACTAGTTTGTATGTGCCAGGGCTAAGGTTGGAAAGTTCATACTCGCCATCAAAATTTGCTTGTGTTCCTATAGATGTGCCATCAATTAATACAACAGAACCAATGAGTGGCTCGTTATTCATTTTGTCGAAGACTTTTCCGATGATTTTACCCTTCGCTGGATTTTCATTTCCTGCCTGTGCAATGGCAATTTGCATGAATGCAAACACCATAATAATCAAAAACTTAATACTTTTCACTGTCTAATAAATTGTTTCCACAAAAGTATCTCAGTAGTATTAAATCAATGTTAAGAGTGAATTAAGAAATAGTGCATGAAATGCTAGCCAGATGTTAAATTTAAAAGAGCGAATTTGCGAATTAACGAATTTGCGAATTAACGAAAGAGCGATTTGATAGTTCGCAAATTCGCTATTTCGTTAATTCGATTTCGATTGATAAGGCAAGCCAATTTTCTTAAACACAAAATGTAAAAGCCAAATAGGGCCAATCAATAAAAACTGCAGATCTTCTAAGAATGAAGGTTTTTTACCTTCTACTTTATGCCCTATAAATTGAAATATCCAAGCAACTATAAAAATAAGAACACAAACTAACCACATCGCCGGGCCTCCTGCTTGTTCGAGGTATTCTAATTGTACAATTAAAAAAGAAAATAGTCCAATTACCATAATCATGGTAAATGCCAATATGGGCGAAAGTCTGTAATAATAATACAAAGCAAATGCAATAACCAAGGATGCCCAATTAAAAAAAGGATATTGTTTCATAAATTCAGGCATTGGTATAGCCCATATTAAGCCTAGTAAACTAAAAACAATAGATGGAACTGCTATCCAATGAATCAGCTTGTTCGTGCCGTTCTGGTGACTTTCACCGTACTTGACGAGGAGTGTGTCGAGTTTAGTCATTTTTTTAGTCTTTAGTCATTAGTCTTTAGTCATTAGAAAGGAGCAACCTATTGCCATTTCTAATGACTAAAGACTAACGACTAGTATCTATTTAGCAAATGACACTGCCCTTGTCTCTCTTATCACGGTAACTTTTACCTGACCAGGATATGTCATTTCGGTTTGAATTCTTTCAGCTATATCAAATGAAAGAGCTTCGGCTTGTTGGTCGGTGATTTTCTCACTCTCCACTACTACACGCAACTCTCTACCAGCTTGTATCGCAAATGTTTTTTCAACACCTGGGTAAGAAAGCGCTAAGTCTTCCATTTCTTTCAATCTCTTAATGTAGCTTTCTACCACTTCTCTACGTGCACCTGGGCGCGCGCCAGAAATAGCATCGCAAGCTTGAATAATTGGCGACAGGATGCTTGTCATTTCAATTTCATCGTGGTGAGCTCCAATGGCATTGCACACTTCCGGATGTTCCTTATATTTCTCTGCCAATTGCATACCCAATATTGCGTGTGGTACTTCCGGGTTATCTTCAGAAACTTTACCAATATCGTGCAATAAACCTGCTCTTCTTGCCATCTTCACATTTAAGCCCAACTCTGTTGCCATTATCGCACAAAAATTAGCTACTTCACGTGAGTGTTGTAATAAATTTTGTCCGTAAGATGAACGGTATTTCATACGACCTACCATTCGAATTAATTCAGGATGTAATCCATGAATTCCTAAGTCGATAACCGTGCGTTCACCGGTTTCAATAATTTCTTCTTCCAATTGTTTTTTGGTTTTAGCAACCACCTCTTCAATACGAGCTGGGTGAATTCTACCATCCGTAACTAAACGGTGTAATGATAAACGTGCTAATTCTCTTCTTACCGGATCAAAGCCCGATAAAATAATTGCTTCAGGAGTATCATCTACAATAATCTCAATTCCTGTTGCTGCTTCTAATGCTCTAATGTTACGTCCTTCTCTACCAATAATTCTACCCTTTACTTCATCGCTTTCGATATTAAATACAGAAACGGTATTTTCAATTGCTGCTTCTGTTGCAGAACGTTGAATGGTTTGAATTACAATTTTCTTCGCTTCTTTTGCTGCGGTCATTTTCGCATCTTCCACAATATCTTTAATCATCGACATGGCATTGGTGCGCGCTTCGTCTTTTAAGGCCTCTACTAATTGAGATTTTGCATCGTCTTGAGAAAGGCCCGAAATTTTTTCGAGTTGAGTAACTTGTTGCGTATGCAATTGATCTACTTCAGCTTTCTTTTTCTCCAAAATCTCGATTTGGCGATTTAAGTTTTGGCGTAAGGCATCTAACTCTTGCTCTTTGCGAGTGTTGTTCTCTAATTTCTGACCTAAACTTTGCTCTTTTTGCTTTAAGGTATTTTCACGCTGAGCTGCCGCGGTATTTTTTTGTTGAATTTCTTGCTCGTGTTCGGCTTTCAACTGTAAGAATTTCTCTTTTGCCTCAAGGAGCTTATTTTTTCTGAGAAGTTCTGCTTGTGCATCCGAATCTTTTAAAATTTTCTCTGCTTTTTCTTTCGCAATCTGCTCATGATCTTGGATGCCTTTTTTTAGCAATACTTTTGCTACTAAAAATCCTATCACTAAAGCTACGATTCCGGTTACGATCGTTACTATCATTTTTTTCAATTATTAATATTAATTTAACCATTATGCTATTAAAGCAACATAATATGCTAAAGAATAGTAAGAGCCCTTAAAATTTATTGCTTGAACAGGTATTCGCTAAGTTTTTTATCAATTTGCTCCATTTGTTGGGAGAAATCGATGCTCATCGATTTATGGTTTTTATCTAAATTCAAATGTTCTGTTGCAACTTGCAAAATACACATGGAAAGTAAATCTTGCTTATCTCGTACCGCGTAGTTCTCCTGGAACTCCTTTATACGGTCGTTTACAAGCTTGGCAGCTTTCCGAACATTCTCTTCATCCTCACTATTTATTTTTAAAGGATAAACCCTGTCGGCAATGTTAATTTTAATGGAAATTTCTCCCATTTTTTCTATCAGCTAAATTATTATTTGCTCAAAATAGCAATACATTTATCTATTTCTTGCACAAAATCGTTAATTTTCGTCTTAATGTCAAGTGTCTTTTCATCTGTTACCGCTACACTCTTGGCTAACTTTAAGATACGATGCTTTTCTTCTAACTCTTTTAACTCGTTTGATAGCGTCATAAAACGTTTCCTCATTTGCTCATTATCATCCAATAGAAGTTCGTTTTGCTCCTTAAGGGCATCACAATACTCCATGAGCATGTCTACTTTTTTCTCTATGCTATCTAAATTCTTCAACTTATGCTTTTCTGATTTCGGCGCCTACTTCCTTTTCGTAGGTTTTAATCAATTTTTCCATTACTCCATCAATTGTTTGATCTTGTAATGTTTTTTCATCATCCATCAATATAAAACTTAAGGCATAGGACTTTTTACCTGCCGGCAATTTATCACCTTCGTACACGTCAAAAATATCCACCTTTTGTAATAATCGCTGTTCAGCCTGAGTAGCTATTCTTTTTAATTGCTCAAAACTTACCACCTTATCTACTAACATCGATAAATCTCTGCGTACTGATGGATATTTAGGTGCCCCTTTATAATCCATTTTTCTCTTTTCTAAGCTTTGCATTACTGCTGCAAAATCAATATCAGCATAAAAAACATCTTGATTTACATCAAATTGTTTTAATACTTTTTTCCCAACGGAAGTTACCTTTAATAATTCTAACTTCCCAATACTATATGAAAAACCTTGTAAAGCACCTTCATTAATGGTTTGTGATTTTACGTTTTGCAAGCCTAATCTCTGTAATAACCTATCAACCGTAGATTTTAAGTTGTAAATGGTGTTTTTTATTGCTTTTTGTTGCCAGTGTTCGGCATGTGTATTGCCACTTAAAAACAAACTCAACTTAGATTTCTCGGTATACTTATCCTCCGTAAAATGGTAAGTGCTTCCCCATTCGTATAATTTTAAATCGCTTTGTTTTCTGTTGATGTTGTATGAAATTACCTCTAATCCAGAACTTAACATTTGGTTTCTTAATACTTGCAATTCAATACTCAATGGGTTTAGAATTTCAACCTGATCTGCGTTGTTTATAAGCTCGTTGTTTTTAGAAGAGGTGAGCGAATTCGACATCATCTCTTGGTACCCAATTGAACTTAAAAATTCGGAAACTAGTTCTTTTACTCTCTCTGCATCTGGTTTTACCGAAAAAGACAAAGATGATTTAAGATGTGTTGGC
This sequence comes from Sphingobacteriales bacterium, assembly GCA_044376465.1. GTDB lineage: Bacteria > Bacteroidota > Bacteroidia > Sphingobacteriales > Sphingobacteriaceae > CAJBVG01. The sequence goes on from JBILKW010000102.1 coordinate 8,138, forward strand.
ATCTCAATATTATTCAATCCGTAAATTCTCAATA
>JBILKW010000013.1:0-22802 GCA_044376465.1 Sphingobacteriales bacterium
GTTATTTAATTTTGGAAAACACAAAGGTAAAAAAGTAAACGAAGTATTTCAACAAGAGCCAAGCTATTACGATTGGATGATGAACGGTGTATTTCCACTATATACCAAAAAGAAACTAACCGAACTTAGATTAAGAGCTTTCCAAAAATCTTAAGGATAAAAAACTTTATTGGCTAATTGCATTGACTTTACGAAGGCTTCGGTATTAATATCTATGAAAATATTATTCTCTTCTAGATAAGCGAGTACTGCTTCTGTAGCAATATTTCCAGTTAAATCATCGCTAGCCATTGGGCAACCTCCAAAACCATATATTGCAGAGTCTATTCTTCGGCAACCTGCATTATATGCAGCTGCGATTTTTTCTAAACGCGCCTCTGGTGTAGAATGTAAGTGTGCACCAAACTCTACTTCGCTAAAAAGGGGAGCAATGTTTCTAAATAAATAATCTATATTCTTCACATCCGAAACTCCTATTGTATCTGAAAAAGCAAGTATTTTAACACCCATATCTACCAATTTACGGGTCCATTTTTCCACTACTTCTATACTCCATTCCTCTCCATAAGGGTTACCAAATCCCATTGATATATACACTACTAATTCTTTCTTATTGGCAGAGCATAGTTGTTGTATTTCTTCTACTCTAACAAGCGATTGTTCAATGCTAGAATTGGTATTTCGTTGCTGGAAAGTTTCTGAAATAGAAAAAGGAAATCCTAAGTAATTAATTTTTTCAAATTGTACAGCATCTTCTGCACCCCTAGTATTTGCTACTATTGCAAGGAGTTTGCTTTTTGTATTATGTAAATTTAATTTTGATAAAACCTCTGCAGTATCTCTCATCTGAGGTATTGCCTTAGCAGACACAAAACTCCCAAAATCTATGGTATCAAACCCAACTTCGAGCAATGAGTTTATGTATGCAACTTTTTGTTCTGTTGGCACAAAATGATGCAGGCCTTGCATTGCATCTCTTGGGCACTCTATAATTTTAATGTCTTGCATCAATAATTAAATCTTGTTCGTCTTGCATTATTTGTTTGTTCTTACGATAGGGGCGAATAATTAAACGAGTTCCTCTATCATAACTAAAGTAATTCCAAATCCAGTTAATTAATACTACCATTTTATTTCTAAAACCAACTAAAAATAATAGGTGTAAAAACATCCATACAAACCAGGCAAAAAATCCTTGGAACCTAATAAATGGTAAATCTACCACTGCTTTATTTCTTCCTACCGTTGCCATTGAACCCAAATCAACATACTTAAATGGAGTTAACTTTCTGTTATTAATTAAATTGATGATGTTTTTAGAAAGATTTTTTGCTTGTTGCAACGCAACTTGTGCAACACCTGGATGTCCGTGTGGGTACTGCTCAGTAATCATCGCAGCAACATCGCCAATGGCATAAATCTTATCGTATCCTATAACTTTATTGTATTCGTCTACTTTTATTCTCCCGCCTCTTGCAAACTCTGCTTTTTCTAATCCAGGGAAGGTAGATGCTTTCACTCCAGCAGTCCATATTAAGTTGGTAGTTTCTAATTCTATTCCACTTCTTAATACCGCTTTTCTCCCGTTATAAGATACCACCGCATCATTTGTGCGTATCATCACACCCATTTCCTTTAAAAATTTACCTGCCATTTCCGAAGCTTGCTCAGACATGCTGTTTAACACACTGGTAGAACTTTCAACCAAATTAATTTGCATCCTTCGCAGATCTAAGTCGGGGTAGTCATTGGGTAAAACATGCATTTTTAATTCTGCCAATGCACCTGCAGTTTCTACTCCTGTAGGTCCACCTCCCACAATCACAAAATTCATTAATGCTTCTTGCTCATTAATACTATCTTTACGCAAGGCTTCTTCAAAGCTTTGCAGAATTAAACTTCTAAGATTTAATGCCTCAGGTATACTTTTCATGGGCATAGAGTGATTTTCAATAAGTTCATTTCCGAAAAAATTGGTCGTGGAACCAGTAGCTATTATTAGGTAATCGTAGTTAATTTCACCAATATTAGTATTTAGCTTTTGCTCCCTCGCATTTAACGTTTCCACATTTGCCACTCTAAAAAATATGTTTTTATGTTGTTTGAAAATTTTCCGTAGTGGAAATGCGATCGAATCTGGTTCTAAGCCGCCGGTGGCCACTTGGTACAATAAAGGTTGAAAAGTGTGATAGTTATGCTTGTCAAGCATTACCACTTGCACTTCTTTATCTCTTAAGCTTTTGGCTAATTGTATTCCTCCAAAACCTCCACCTACAATTACAACCCTAGGAAACGACGAATTTGGGATTTCTATTGACATTTATTGATCTAATAATAGTATAAGTGTTAAGCTCTCGGATTGTTTTTTCAAAAACAAAAATACTATAATTAGTTGATAGAAATTAACAGAAAAAGTGGCATAAAAAAACCCGATGTTTTTAAACATCGGGTTTTTAAGTTGATACAAGATTTTGGTATTATTCGATAACTAAGCGTTTGCTAGAATTACCTCTTGCTGTATTAATAATCACGTTGTACACACCTGAAGTTAAACTTGCAACATCAACTGATTTTTCAGTAGAATTTACATCGTTTACGTTGAGAATTGTTTGTCCAATGATGTTTACAATAGAAATGCTTTCGATGGTTTCACTAGAAACTATTGAGATATTTTCTTTTGCCGGATTAGGGAATACGTTTAAATAAATAGCTTTATTAATGTTTATACCCACTGCATCGTTATCTATAATGGTGATGGTGCCAGAAGCAGGAGTACCTAAATTAAAATTAACGGCATCACTTAAGGTAAATGTAATGGTCTCGTTATTTTCATTTGTAGCATCATTAATAATGGTAAATGTTGCAGTTCCTTCTGTTTGACCAACTGGTATAGTTACAGTTGTAGGATTTGTAAAGGTGTAATCTTGTGTAAACGTAGCAGAACCGCCTGTTAACGTAATTTTTACACTTGCAGGATCGTTCGCAGGGCTAGTTAATTTTATTTTTACAACTTTAGTACCAGCACCTTCAGATACTGAATATGTAGCAGAATCTAAACCACCACTTGGAGTTACAATTTCAATTAAATCGTTAATGCTTCTTGGCAACAATTGGTATCCAGAGTTCTTAGGGTTAGAATTATCAAATTGACCACCTAAACCAATGATATCAAATTTTTGTGGGAATGGTTGGCCGAATAAGCTAACATCCGCATCTATTCGTAAATCCATAGAATCTGTACCACTTACAATTCTCAAGGTTGTACCCGATCCAGAATTTGCAAGAGTATCAATAATTCGAGCATTGTTAAATCTTACTAAATTAGATTCAGTAGACTCATTTAGTGACGTAACTAATCTTGGAGCTATTAGCGCATTTCCTTTTGAAACAAGAATAATAGAATCCATGTTTACTTGAGTCAATCCGTTAAATTCTCCCACCTTTCCGTAAACAATCATCGAATCACCTTGCTCAGGAACAATTGAAATAATAGGAGGGTTGTTTGCACCACTTCTAAATATACCTACGCCTCCTGTTTGGTCAATTAACGTATACTGTAAACTAGTTGCAGACCCTTGCATGTCAACACCGTAAACTATACCCTTAATATATACGATTGAATCTTTCAAAACGGATACACCGTTATTATCATTTACTCTTAACGCTGAGATATTTTTAAAAGGAACTTCATTGTCCTTAATAGTAAGTGTATAAACAGAGTCGGTGCTAATTGTACCACCATTTGTGATGTTTCTTAAAGCAAACACAACATTTTCATCTGTCTCAAAAACCGAGTTATCTATAATTGGTATAGTTAATACCACGGTCGAATCTTTACCACCTGGAATAGTAATTGTACGAGTTGTAAACGAGTAATCGTTTCCTGCAGAAGCGTTTCCGCCTTTAACCACAACATCAAAACTCGTTGAGCCATTAGTATTAGCTCCCATAGCCATAACAGATACAGTTGCATTTCCTGCGTTCTCATTTACATTTGCTGATGTACCAACAAAATGCGCAACTAATGGTTGGTCGTTTTGAGGAATAGTAATGGTAATAATTGAATCGGTACCAATAGTTGCACTATTAGTAGGATCTCTTAACACTAATACGATCGTTTCAGCAGATTCTGCAAGAGCATCATCAACAATGCTTATATTTTCCGTTTGGTTATTACTTGAGCCACCCGGGAACGTGATGCTTAAGCCAGACGCGCTAATACCTGAATAATCAGAAGTGCTTGCTGTAGAAGTAGATTTCACGAAGACTTTAACATTGGTTGCATTAGCATTAGAACTTGCGATAGCTATACTAACCGATTGTACTGCACCCTCTGCTGTAGTATAAGTATAAGGTGCAACAAAGCTAACTACCGGATTAGAAATATCATTTGAAGGAATAGTGATAGTTAAAATAGAGTCAGCTTCAATAGATGCAGAGTTAGTAGCGTTTCTTAAAACTAACTGTATTGTTTCATCAATTTCTTGAGTAGCATCGTCTATTATTGGAAAGGTAAAGCTTTGTGCTGTTGTGCTATTAGCAGGGAAAGTAACCGTTTGTGAAGTAAAGGTATAATCTGATGCTGCAGTGGCAGTACCACCTTTTACGTTTACATTTACACTCGTTGCATTTGCATTTGGATTAGTAACGTTTAAAGTTACAGTTGCTGTGCCAGCATTTTCGTTTACAATTAAGGTAGTAGGGTTAAATTTAACAGAAGGATTAACTACTGCTAACGGTGTAACCGATGCCCAAGTATCACCTACAATAATACCATCAACTCTTAAGGTAGCTGAATTTGATAAGCTACCTTGCCTCAAGGCAAAAGAACCTATCCCTCCAGTAATATCATTACCTCCCACAGTACCAATAACTGTTGGTGTAGGTTCTGTACTACCCAACACTGGGTTAATATATAAAAAGACTGAATCATCAGTTGTTGATGCTGTATTAAACTTATATTTAACTACAAGTTGAGCCGTTTGGTTAAACGGAAGGTCCGTTGCGGAGTATACAGCAGTAGGTGTATTTGTTTTTGATATCCCTACAACGTAACCAACACCGCTGGCTTTTATAAAAGTTCTTGCATACAGTAGAGATGAATTAAATGGATTTGCTCCTAGATTAAAGAAATAATCACCATTGGCTTGAGCTGCACTAACGTTAACTAACATAGATGCATAAATTGATCCCGAACTTACCGAGGTAAAAGTTCTGTTTACATCTTCACCTGTTGTGGTTAGAGATGCTGCACCTCCTATGTTTGAAACAGTAGAACCTAAATAGGTTAAACCTGGAGAAACTACAGGAATAGAATTTGTACCGGCACCACTATGAGCGATATAACCATTCGCAGTTAATAAAGTTGCCGCGGTGTAATTAAAGTTTTCTGTTAACAAAGGAGAGTTAGAAACTGGTGCATTCACGGTTATTATTCCGGTCATACCCCCGTGTGCAGTACACTCATATGGTATAGTTCCAGCTGTTAACATTTTGATCTTATAATTGGAGCTTTGACCTCCCGAACCATCCATTACTACTAATGGGATGGTAGTACCGTTTAATGATTGAGTAGGGTGAAATCCACTTACCCAAACAAAACTAATAGTGTCGCCAACCAAACAAGTAACGTTTGCTGGAGCATACAAATTACCACCACTACCAACATTAATGGTATGGGTATTTTGCGCAAAACTCATCGTACTGGCAAATATGCCAAATGTGAAAATTGCATTTTTAAGTAAATTTTTGATCATATAAATTTTAAATTATGTGCAGTAAATATACGCAATTATAAAGATATCTATATTAACGATGTGTTAAACGTTGACATGATAAATATAGCAACTATTTATTCATATTTACAACCCCCCGAAAACCTTTCTGTTAGGTAAATGTTTCTGAAACATATACATTTGTAACATGAACCGCGTATCAAAATCACTTGAACTAGGAGTAGAGTTAAATAATTTAGTAGGAAAAAACCTAGAAATTGCAAAAAAAGTACTCAATAAACAAAGAATTAGCATAGAAGATGCAATCTATTTGTATGAAAAAGCGGAACTATCTTTTGTAGGCCTATTAGCTAATTATATTCGTGAAGAAAAAAATGGCGATTTCACATATTTTAATCGTAATTTCCACATAGAGCCTACTAATATTTGTGTTTTTACCTGTAAATTTTGTTCTTACTCTCGTTTGTTGAAACAAGCCGACGAAGGTTGGGTGCTTAGTAAAGAGCAAATGCTAGATATTATTAGGTCGTACGAAAATAAACCTGTAACAGAGGTTCACATTGTTGGGGGTGTTCATCCTAAATTAACACTCGAATTTTTCTGCGATTTATTCAAATCCATCAAAGAAATTAGTCCAAACCTCCATATTAAAGCATTTACTGCGGTAGAATATGAATACATGTTCCGTAAAGCTAAGGTAAGCGTAGAAGAAGGCCTAAAAATAATGATGGAAGCCGGTTTAGATTCCATACCTGGTGGTGGTGCAGAAATTTTTGATGAAGTATTGCGTGCTGAAATATCTGGAGATAAAGCTACTACCGCACAATGGTTAGAGATACATGAAACCGCACATCGTTTAGGCTTGAAATCTAATTGTACCATGTTATACGGTCATATAGAAAGCTATGCCCACCGCGTAGATCACATGGATCGCTTGCGCAACTTACAAGATCGAACAGGCGGTTTTAACACCTTTATCCCATTGAAGTTTAGAAATAAAGACAACGAGATGTCTAACGTTCCAGAAGCCACTGTAATCGAAGATTTAAAAAATTATGCAATAGCTCGTATTTTCTTGGACAACATCGACCATATTAAAGCGTATTGGCCAATGATTGGTAGATCCACTGCACAACTTTCTTTATCATTTGGTGTAGATGATATTGACGGTACCATTGATGATACAACAAAAATTTATTCGATGGCAGGTTCTGAAGAACAAAACCCTCAATTAACTACTCAACAATTAGTAACATTAATAAAAAATGTTGATAGACACCCAATTGAAAGAGGCACTTTATATAATGTAATTAAAGATTATAAGGATTACGATTTTAGTCAGGAAAACAATAATCAACAAGGCTTCGTTGAACTTCCAATATTAAACTAATATGGAATTATACATCATTAGACACGGTGAAACAGATTTCAACAAAAGAGGCATCGTGCAGGGCAGAGGAGTAAATTCTAGCTTGAATGAATTGGGCAAACGCCAAGCACATCAATTTTACAAGGCATATCACCACTTAGAATTCGATAAAGTTATAACATCCACCCTTAAACGAACGCATCAAACAGTTGATGCTTTTATAAAAAAAGGAATTACTTGGGAACAACACGAGGGCTTCGACGAGTTAGATTGGGGTATTAACGAAGGCAGAGAAGCTACTAAAGAAATGAAAGAGGAATTTTATCAACTAACAAACAGTTGGATGAATGGACATTTGCATCTCAAGTTCCCTGGCGGAGAAAGTCCAATTGAAGTCAACCAACGTCAAAATGTAGTGATACAAAAATTAATTGAGCAACATCAAAATTATAATAAAATTTTAATTTGTATGCATGGCAGAGCCTTGCGTTTATTGCTATGTCTGCTCTTAAATTTGCCGCTAAGTAACATGGATAATTTTCCTCATTCGAACGTTTCTTTATACCGATTAAAATATAAAGATGGTTTATTTGAATTGCTTGATTTTAATAATACAGACCATTTCAATGTATAAAACAAAAGTATCCGTAGTTTCTTATTTAAATTCGAAAGTATTTATTAAAGGCTTGGTTCCAAATTCATTTCATAAATTTGAAATTAACCTGGATATACCTTCTGTTTGTGCACAAAAATTAATAGAAAATACCGTTGACATCGGACTTATTCCTGTTGCAGTAATACCCGAAATAACTAATGCAAAAATTGTTTCTAATTATTGCATTTCTGCGAATGGTGCTGTAAACTCTGTGTTTCTTTTTTCTAATACTGAACTAGAAAACATTCATAAAATATATTTAGATAAACACTCACGCACTTCTAATCTATTGTGCAATATTTTGGCCAATGAATATTGGAAACTTGAGGTTGTTTTTACGGATGAAACCATTGATGAAAGTTGCTTAAAACCTGGTGAAGGTTTTGTGCTCATTGGAGATCGCACATTCGAAAAAATCAATTCATTTAGCACTCAAATTGATTTGGCAGAACATTGGAAAGCTTATACAGGTTTACCTTTTGTATTTGCAGTATGGGTTTCAAATAAAGAAATAGAGGAGGACATTTTACAACAATTTAATCATTTATTACAAAATGGTTTTGAGTTTTTAACAGAGGTTATTAAGGAGAATAAACTCCTAAATTTTGATGTGAATGATTATCTTAAAAACAAAATCGAATACAATTTAAATGATGAGAAAAGATATGCAATCGAATTGTTTTTAAAGAAAGCCGCATTATATCGTTAGTATTTTTTCTAAACTATATTCTATCATTTCTTCCATTTTAGTTTCAGTATTATTCAAAAATTCATTTGTTATTCTATTTGCTAATATTAATGAAATAGAACATGCTTCATGACCGAAATACCTGGCTAATCCAAGTATTCCTGCTGTTTCCATTTCAAAATTTGTAACTTTTCTCCCCTTATAGTCTATATTTCGTAAAGCAGTTAAAATGGAGGGGTTATGATCAGACCATAAAAATCTTCCTTGTGGATGATAAAATCCTTGACACGTAGCTGTAATACCCAAAATCATATCTTCTTTGAATACATTTAATAGGTTATTCGAGGCTCCAACTGTATACGGGCTTAAGTATGGAAAACTTAGTTGAATGTTGCGTTTAACTTCATTGTTTAAGCCTATCTCATTTTCTGAGTAAGGAATTTCATAAAAATTTATCAAGCCCTCTAAGCCAATGGCATACTCAGTAAGTAACATGCTGCCTAAATTTATATCCTCTTGTACTGTACCACTCGTACCTAACCTAATAATATTAAATTTACGAGGCAACTCTACATACTTTTGTAGAGAAGTATCAATTTTACTTAAAATGTTTAATTCATTAAATACGATATCTATGTTATCGGTGCCAATGCCTGTAGAAATTATAGAAATTTCTTTCTCTTTATAAGTTCCTGTAATTGTATAAAACTCTCTATTTTTCTTTTTTAGGCGTATTTTGCTTAAGTGTTTTGATATAAGTTCTACTCTTTCAGGGTCGCCTACTGTAATAATTGTATCTGATACCTCGTTTGCAAATAAATGTAAATGGTACACACTTCCGTCTTTATTTAAAATTAATTCGGTTGAGGAGAATCTGTTCATTGTTTTTTTGTTGAGTACAAGATTAACGATTTATTTTTTTTTAAATACTATAATACCTAATTTTAAGTATATTAATTTTAAATACATAAAATTATGCATAGAACATTTGATAAAATTCTGGTACCTATGGATCTTTCAACTACATCCATATTAGCCTTAGATCATGCTCTCTATCTTGCAAAAGAATTTAAATCTGAATTACATTTACTACACGTTAAAGAAACACCCACAGTAAATAATTTTATCCACTCAATTTTTAGAAAAAAGTTGAAAGAGACCGAAATAGACACTGAATTTGTAAGCGCTCGTTTTCAAGAGTACATCAACGATTTTCAATCTAAACATGGAGTAACCACGATTGGTAAGTTTTTAGAAGGTACCGTTTATATTCAAGTATTAAATTATGCCAAACAAATTTCTGCCGGATTAATCTGTATGGGAACACACGGTTCAAAAGGCGTCGATAATTTTATTGGCGGATCTAATACATTTAGAGTTGTTAATCAAGCCAAATGCCCTGTCTTATCTGTCCATGCAAATTCTGGCACAAAGGGAATAAAAGACATCGTTTTGCCATTAGATAGCTCGAGAGATACACGTGAGAAAGTTGACGATGCTATATACATCGCAAAACAATTCAACTCTACCATACATGTTGTAGGCGTATCAACATCGGGTAATGATATGATATTAAATAGACTGCGAATGGTTGCAAAACAAGTAGAAAATTATATTAAGGAAGATAAAATTGCAACAACTTTTGGCTTTAAAACTGGTAAAAACTTAGCAAGCATAAGCCTTGAGTATGCAAAGGAAAAAGAGGCAGATTTAATTATTATAATGACGGAGCAGGAGAGTAGTGCAGGTTTTTTAGCTGGCCCTTATTCACAACAAATGATTAATGAATCTGATGTTCCAATTTTAAGTGTGCGTCCAAAAGATAGAGAAACAGAATTTGTAACTCCTTATTAATCTTCCACGTAATTATTGGTAGAATCAAATAACATTAGAGAGGTATATGAGTAATATTGATAGTAGAGCCAATATAATTCCGTAGGTATTAGTTTTTGTAATTTGTTCTCTAAATACAGCTGCTGCAATCATAGAGTTAAACAAAATAATTCCGATGTTATTTATTGCAAACACAAATGAGCTTTCTAAAACATCACTACTTAGAGCTTTCATTAAAAAATAAGTAGAAAAGAAATTGAGTAATCCTAAACCCATTCCACCTATAAAATCTTTAAGTTGTATTTTACTACGTTGTATAAGTTTTTGAACTAAACCTACGACTCCCGCAGAACCGAAAATACAAGCTAGTATTACAGAGAAAGGTGCTTGTGCTCCAAAATACTCTTGAGAAACTTTAATACTAATGTCAACCACACCACTTCCTATAAATATAAAAATAGGTATTAAGAGTATCTTCCAAGAAAACATAGTGGTTTCATCTTTTGCTTTTTTAGCACTAAAATAAATGGCTATTAATGCCAACACTATACCCAATATTTTTACAATGCCATAACTCTCATTATAATAAATAATACTAAAAGCCAATGGTATAATAAGCGACATTTTTTGTGCAATGGATACAACCATTAAGCCACTTGTTTTTACACCATACGCAACCAAATTAAAGGTGCTAATAAACATTAAGCCGAACAGTAAAGTATAAGGGAACCATTCTGCTTGTATCACATTGGTGCTACTAAAAGTATCGAAGCCCATAATAATGCCAGAACCTGAGGCAAAAAGGTAGTTAATGCTAATGGCATTCGAACTGTTTACTTCAAATTTCTCGAAAACTTTGAAACAAATTAGGAGTGAACCCGATAGAATAATGGAAATTAATATTAATGTCATACACGATGATAAATAAATAGTTCATCATCTCCTAAATCAATTTTAGAAAAAAGTCTGCCCTCAGAAATGGGTGCTTTTATTCCTTGACCTAAATTACTTTTCGATTTAAACATACGTACCTCATCCCATAAGCCAAATTGAACAAATTCATTTATGGTATATGCACCACCTTCAATAATTAACGATTGTATTTCCATTAAATACAATTGAAATAAAATGAATTGCGGCACCAATCCATAAAAATCAATTTGTACAAATTGAATATTACCATCTAATTCTGTTTTATGGTTATTAAAAATGATGGTTTTAGAGTCGGCATTAAATATGTTTAACTCTTTGGCTAATTTTAAATCTCTATCAATAATTACCCGTACAGGGTTTTTTCCAACCCAATCGCGCACCGTTAAAATGGGATTATCAACTTGTACAGTTTTAGTTCCTACCAATATAGCTTGTTCTTCAGAGCGCCATCTATGGTTAAGCTTACGAGCTTCTGTTCCGCTAATATTACTTCGAGTATTTTCTGCAATACTAATATACCCATCTTTAGATTCGGCCCATTTTAAAATCACATATGGTCTTTGAAGAGTATGGTAAGTGAAAAATCGTTTATTTAGTTCGTATCCTTCTTCCTTTAATACATTGATGTTTACCTCTACACCAGCATTTTTTAAACGATCAACCCCTTTGCCATTAACAGAACCAAACGGGTCGATGTTAGAAATAACTACTTTTGGAATTCGGTATTTTATGATAAGATCTGCACAAGGAGGTGTTTTACCTGTGTGCGCGCAAGGTTCGAGATTTACATAAAGAGTAGATTTTGATAAGATGTTCGCAGCATCGGCAACATTTGTTAATACTTGCTGTACGGCATTTACCTCTGCATGTGCTTTGCCATATGCCTCATGGTAACCTTCGCCAATAATATTGCCCTCGTATACAATTACAGCTCCTACCATGGGGTTGGGTTGTACATTGCCCAAGCCTTGTTGGGCCAATTCAAAACAACGCCTCATGTATAGTTCGTCTGTATTCATAGCGTAAAAATAAATTAATTATTTTAGTTTTGGACATGTTTTCAAGAACCAAAACAGTTAGAGAGTCATTTCAACATTTCCAACTTCTTATAGGATCAACATACGAAGCCGATGAGGCCAGAAGTATCAGTCAGATTGTGTTTAAAGAAATATTAGGATATGATACCATCAAACTAATTTTAAACGAAAATGAACTACTACCTGCACCTTTGTTTGAACAGCTTGATCAAGTTGCCTATTTATTAAACCAACATAAACCAATTCAATACATTTTAGGTTTTGAAGAGTTTATGGGAATTAAGCTTTATGTAAATGAAAATGTATTAATTCCTCGACCTGAAACAGAAGAGCTTGTACAGTGGATTGTGGAAGATTACAAACAGCAGAAAAACCTAACAATTGCTGATATTGGAACCGGTTCTGGTTGCATTGCGATAAGCCTAAAAAAGATAATTCCTCAAGCTTTTGTGCATGCCATTGATGTTTCTAAATCGGCATTAGACATTGCCTCAAAAAATGCATTACATACACAACAAGAGATTCATTTCCATCAATTAAACATTTTGAATGATGATTTACCTACTAAGTTTGATGTATTAGTGAGTAACCCTCCTTATGTTTTAGAAAGTGAGAAAATGCAAATGCGTAAAAATGTATTAGATTTTGAGCCCAGTTTAGCTCTATTTGTACCCGATGATGATCCGCTTTTATTTTACAAACGAATAGCTATGCTTGCTGAGCAACAATTAAATGATGCAGGAACCTTGTATTTTGAAATTAACGAATCATACGCAGCTGAAACTCAAAAATTATTTTCAGAAAATGCATGGCATACACCCGAATTACGTAACGATATTAGGGGAAAAGCAAGAATGTTAAAGGCAACAAAACGAAGTTAAACTTTTACTCTTTTTTTATTTTTAGAGCGAGGATGAAAACTAAAAATCGTTTCTTTTAAATAATTACGATCTAAATGAGTGTAAATTTCGGTAGTGGTAATGGATTCGTGACCAAGCATTTCTTGTACAGCTCGTAAATCTGCACCACCTTCTACTAAGTGCGTTGCAAAAGAGTGGCGAAAGGTATGTGGGCTAATGCTCTTGCGTATGTTGGCTATTTTTGCAGTTTGTTTAATGATATTAAAAATCATTACTCTAGACAATCTACTGCCCCTGCGATTTAAAAATAAAAAATCTTCTTCGCCTTTTTTTATAAGAAGGTGTACTCGAATTTCATTTTGATATATTTTAATGAGTTTTTTTGCCGAAGAACCAAGGGGTACAAAACGTTCTTTGTTACCTTTACCAGTAACTTTTAAAAAATCAATTTCAAAATAAATATCAGATATTTTAAGATTCACTAATTCTGTAACGCGTAAACCACAAGCATACAAGGTTTCTAGGATCGTTTTATTTCTAAACCCTTCTGGTGTGCTCAGATCGATAGAATCGAGCATGATGTTAACCTCGTCTAAGCTAAGTGTATCTGGTAATTTTCGGCCTAATTTCGGGGTATCTACGAGGGCAGAAGGGTCTATTTTTACAATATTTTCCAATAATAAATACTTATAATAGGCTTTAATGCCTGATAAAATCCTTGCTTGGGAACTAGCCGTCATTCCAAGTTCATTTATCCATACCAAAAATTCTTTTATATCTTTGGATGCAACATTTACAGGAGAAGTATTTTGCTTGATGTAAACAAAGTATTGATGAAGCTTGTCTACATCATGAATATAAGCATCAATAGAATTCTTCGAAAGCGAACGTTCTAACTTTAAATACGATTTAAAACCTTTAATACTTGAAATCCAATCCATGTCTACTAAAAAAGTAATAATAATTAATGGGCCTAATCTTAATTTAATAGGTAAACGAGAAAGGACAATATACGGAGAATTATCGTTCGATGAATATTTAAATATGGTTAAATTAAAGTATAAAAACCTAGAAATCCACTATTATCAATCGAATGATGAAGGGGAAATAATACAAAAAATTCACTCTGCTAATGAAAAATTTGATGGCATTATTATAAACCCTGGAGCATACGGACATACTTCTATAGCCATTGCAGATGCTGTTGCAGCCATACAACTTGATTGTGTTGAAGTACATATTTCTAACATATATGCTCGTGAGAATTTCAGGCATTACACTTTAATTAGTGCTAAGTGTAAAGGGAGCATTAGTGGTTTTGGATTACAATCGTACGAACTAGCCTTGAACTATTTTAACTAATAAAACTTTTTAGGATCTAGTTTATTAAATGTTTTTTTACCTAGTAAAAAATAATCAAATACAATGCTTCTGTTGTAAATACCTGTATTATTAGGCGATTTGAAGAGTTTTAATAATTTTTTTCGTTTGTTGTGCCAAGTGATTTGAGTAATTAAAAAATCGTAATGAGCTCTGTTAATTGCAAAAGCATGTCTAAATTTACCTGCTAACATAAACCTAATCCATTGTATTAAATCAAGTACATGTCTTATAAAAATAATGCTAAATGATTTATGTAGCGCAAGATTTTTTCTTAAGGTAATTAAGCTATTTCTGAAATTTAAATACGTTTTATGTGGATTGCTTTCATGCAAGGTTGCACCTCCTAAATGATAAACCACAGATGCGTTGCAACTATACACTTTGTAGCCCATGTTTTTTATTCTCCAACATAAATCAATCTCTTCCATGTGTGCAAAAAAATCAACATCTAAACCACCAGATTTGTGATACACATCTGCTTTTATAAACATCGCAGCACCACTCGCCCAAAATATTTCCGTGTTTCCTTTGTATTGATTTTCGTCTTTTTCAACAGTATCAAAAATTCTGCCTTTGCAAAAAGGATACCCAAATTTATCGATATAACCACCGGCAGCACCAGCATATTCGAAGTTCTTTTTATCTAAATAACTAAGTATTTTTGGTTGGGCAATGGCAATATCTATATTGTTTTCCATCAACTCAATTACCGGTTCTATCCAATTCTCTGTTACTTCTACATCAGAATTCAATAAAATATAATAATCTACGTCTGTAATTCTGTTTAATATATTTTGATAGCCCTCCGCATATCCTCCATTTATCTCATTCTTTAGTATTTCGAATGTTGGTAAATTAGCTTTAACCCATTCAACTGATCCATCTGTAGAAGCATTGTCGGCCAAAACTAAACGAAGATTAGGATAGCTACTATTATATACAGATGGCAAGAATTCTGGTAATAGTTTTTCACCATTATAATTTAATACTACAACTGCAACTCTAGGGAATTTGCTCATTATAAATTATATTTTAACTTAATTGCTTCAGTTGGCTTGTGTTTCCACCTTCTGTGCGACCATAACCAAAATTCAGGTTTTTCTTTGATTCTTTCTTCTAAGTAACGTGTATGGAGCTCTGTAATTTCAAACTCTTTAAATTCACCAACATTTTCTGCTAAAATAACAAATTCAAACTCTAAATGCCCTCTTTTTACTTGCTCAATGTCCATAAAAGCTAGTACATTGTTAAAATGTTTTGATATTTTTTCTGTACCCATAAATACAGGAGTGTCTTGATTTAAAAAGCTTGTCCAATAATTGCTATCTGAGCTGGAGGGTGTTTGATCGGCAATAATGGCTATGCTAAACTGTGTAGAGCTGTTTTTTATAAGCGTACGCATCGATGTTTGCATAGGTAAGGCTACTATGCCATGCCTAGTGCGCATATCATAAAATAATTTATCGAAAATTTTATTGTGAAGGGGTTTATATATTCCATAGGTTGTAATTGGAGTGTATATTGGTAAGGCTTGTGCAAACCATTCCCAATTGTGGTAATGACCAAATACAATACTGATGTTTCTGCCCTCATTTATTAACTCGTAAAAACGTTCAGAATTTTTAATTTTTACTCGTTTTTTTAACTCCGCTTCAGTAAAGGATACAAGTTTGGTGGTTTCTAAAAACACATCGCATAAATGATGGTAGAATTTTTTTTCAATTGTTTTACGTTGCGATTCGTTCAATTCTGGAAAGGCATTTTTTAAATTTTGATATACTACTTTTCTTCTATATCCAACTACATGGTAAATTAAAAGGTAGAAAAAATCACTTAAAAAATAGATGATACTAAATGGTAAATAGGAAACTAGGCGTATTAAAAAAACACCTATATATGAAAAAAAACTATTCATTAAAATCAAGATCTAAACGTTTGCCAAAATAATCGGCATCAGTATTATCATCGTCATATTTCATTGTTCTTGCCATTATTTTATATTTCCATTGCGGATCATTTCGTTCGCCAACTAAATTTGAGTGCAATAAAACCATTTCATTTCTGATGTTATCCGGACTAAAGAAAACGAATTTACGATTAGAGAATGTTTTTATTTTGAAATATTGCCAAATTTCATAAGGGTAAGCTTGGTTATCCATATCGTTAAAACGGATGTTGTTTGGCGCGCCGTATTTCAAAAATATAAATCCTCGATCTGATGCATAACCTTTAGTAAATGGTGAACTAAATTTTGCATTTACAATTTTTACTTGCTCTTCGTATTCAGCCCATCTTACTGCCGATTCTCCGGGGTGGCGTTTCTCCCAGAAGTATATAAGGTATTGACGCATTAATGTTTCATCGTCATTTGCTATTAATGTTTTTGTGTAATCTAATTCTTGTTGAATAGAAATAGGAGCAAGGCACTTTATATTTTCTATCATTTCCTCCTTATTATATTTTGCTGCAAAGGAATTATCGAAAGCAATGCCAGAAATGGCTGAGATATCGCCAGATAGCGATTTGTTACTACGTTGAAAAAAATTACTTTTAGATGCAATTATTTCATTGTTTCTATTTCTTAATTCTACCACAACATAATAACTTCCACTTGGTAAAAGAGAAATATCAAATTCGTTTAAAAGTATGATTACGTCTTTTGCTAATACTTTTCTGGATTGAGTATAATTACTTAATTTATTGTTTCCATTAGCATTTTGTAAATAGTAACTAAGTAAATAAGATTCATTTGCAGACACTAACTGTGTATTGTATATTTCAGAATAAAAAATAAGTTTGCTTACATTTGTTGGAAGGAAGTTGTTAACAAATGGAACCATTTGAAAACCATTTCTATTAAATTGTTTATTGGCACTGGCTTTTGAATACGATTCAAGTAATATAATATCTGATACAGATATCTTATTTTTTTCATAATTAATTTCAAAATCTTGCTTTACAATTTCCATGTTTTTAACATTTCCGTTGTCAACAATCGTTAATTCAAAATTGTATTTTCCATTGGGCAGTTTATATCTTTTCTGATCTATAAAGTTCGAACTTACATTTACTGTATCTGTTAATTCGGGACTCAATAAGTTAAATTTCTCTGCAGAAATAATCTGTTCGTTTTGTTTAATAATTATGGTGATGCCAATGCTCCCTTGGAAAAGATTTTTTTTATTTTTAGCGTATTCTACAGAATTTCCATTTACAGAGATATGTGTTTCTAAATAAGGCTCTTGTTCGGGGGTATTAAAAGTATAATAAGATAGGTATGCTTTTAATTTTTTGGCTTCGGTTGTAATTGGTATTATAAATAGTACCAACGTAGATATTAATAATATTTTTTTCATGATGATAAAATTAAACAAACTAATGTAAATTTACGCTTTCAAAATTATTTTCTACTTATACAAATGTCTATCTAATGTCAATTATATATGCATATTAATTACCTTCCCAATATATCCTATTTTCAGGAATTACTTGCTAAGAAAGAGTATGTTTTTCATTTAAATGATGTATATCATAGACAAACTTATAGAAACAGAACTGAAATTGTTGGCCCCAATGGCCTTATGGTACTAAGCATTCCTACTGTAAAATTAGACCCAGTAAAGAGAAATTTCGAAAACATAAGAATATCATATTCTGAAGCATGGTTAAAGCAACATTGGAAAAGTTTCGAGTCTGCCTATAGACGTTCTATATATTTTGAATATTATGAAGATAAATTCAAAGATTTGTATCAGAAACCAGCTTTTGAATACTTGTGGGAGTTCAATCTTGATTTAATAAAAAGGGTGTTAAGTATTTTAAGAGTTAAGGATACATTAATTTTGGATAAAGAGACTAGAATTGAGCCTAATAAGTATAATCAGCTGTTATATAATAAGAAATATACCCAAGTATTTAGTAGTAAAATTGAATTTGCTGAGAATTTATCGATCATAGACTTGTTATTTAATACCGGCCCTCAAGCTGTAGATTATTTAAAATCAAATTAGTACTAAAATAAGTACTATTATTTTTGATATCTCAATTAATATATATTACTTTTGGCACAAATATTATTATTAATCAATTAGCAAAATATTATGAAAAAGAATTTTAAATTATTGTTATTAGTAGGTTTAGCGGTTTCAATTGGTTTTACATCGTGTACAGATGACGAAGAGGATGTAACACCTACTCCAACTCCAGTAACTTACGGACAAATAAACACGTACTCAGCAAAATTAATGGGAGGACAAACTACATCAAGTGCAGGTAGTTTCTTTTCTACATCTACCGGTTTAGTAATTAGTTCTGTTGATGCAGGAGCGAGCACAACAATCCAATCTTCAATAGATTTAGTGTATTTCTATGGATCTTCAAATTTAGCAACCATTGGAGCGCCTAACGACGCAACTGTAGGTGTAGCACATGCAAATAACACAAGCTTAGGAAACTGGACTGTTAAGAATGCAACTAAATTTGTTGCTACGAATTTAACTCCAGCAAACTTTATTGCTTCTTCAAATGATTCATTAATTAAAACGATAGATACTAGCACCGTATCGGCTTCATTAATACCACAATTAACAGTAGGAAAGATAGTAGCATTTAAAACAGCAGCGGGCAAATATGGTTTATACCATGTTGCTGCCATTGCAGGAACAGATGGTACAAATCGTACAATTACCATTGATGTAAAAGTTCAGAAATAATATTTTTTAAAAAAAATAATATGAAAAGAGCCCTTTTTAGGGCTCTTTTTTTTTACCTTCGGTTTCTAATCTTATTAATATGAAACGATATATTAAAATAGTATTATTGATCTCTTTATCAAGTTCTGTGTTTGTAGCATGTACTGAAGAAGAGGATGTTAAAACACCAACAGGCCCAACATACACAACACTTGCTTCTTATGAAGTTAAGTTATTAGGAGGCCAAACAAACAGCAATTTGGGTAGTTTTTATTCAACTTCCGAAGATTCAATTTACTTTACATCTACTGCTGGTTTACCCATCAACCAATCTAAAATAGATTTTATCTACTATTTTGGTTCACAAACCAACGATTCTAGTGTAATTGCTTCACCTAAAGATGCTGTATTTAATAATCCCGACGATCAAAATCCTCATAAAACAGTAAAAACCTGGACTGTTAAAAACAATACCTTGTTTTTAACATTAAATACAAGTGCAGCTGCGTTCAATAACATGAGGAATGATTCGTTATTGATGAATGATTTAGATTCGAATGTTAAGGCCACAAAAATTACAAAGTTAAAAGTGGGAGACGTGGTAGGGTTTAAAACGGCAACTGGCAAATTAGGAGCATACCATGTAAGAGCCATTAACAACACAAATGCAATTTCAAGAGCAATTACAATAGATGTAAAAGTACAAGAATAATTAACGATGAAACAACGCGACGATATCTTGTTTGATTTGGAGAAAATCGAGGACCTTTTAGAGGGTTCTGAACAAGAATTGCGTTTATTTTTAGATGAATTACATCCTTCTGAAATTGCTAAAATCTTAGATCTTTTAAAAGATAAAAAAAGAAAAATTGTAATTGGGTTATTACCAATAGATGTCGCTTCAGAAGCAATATCAGAGATGGATCCAGAATCTCATCCAGAGAAATTATTAGCAAGTTTACACACCGAGTTAGTAACAAATATTGTTGAAGAGCTTTCTTATGATGACGCTACCGATATAGTTTCTCAACTTTCAGAAGAAAAAAGAGAGGAAATATTAGAAAATATTGACGAAGAAGATGCTTCAGAAATAAGAAAGTTATTAACCTATAGCGAAGATTCTGCCGGTGGGTTAATGTCGACAGAATTCATAAAAATAAATTATGCCCATAACAAACGTGATGCGCTTGAAGAAGTAGCAAATCAATCAGAAGAAATTGAAAACTTCTATGCAATTTATGTAATTGATGATGATAATAGATTAATAGGTACAGTAAGTTTAAAAAACTTAATTAAAGCAAAACCTACTGTTCAGATTGAAGCTTTAATCGACGAAGATTTGGTATACGTAAATGTTGATACCGACCAAGAGGAAGTAGCACAACTTTTATCGCAATACAATTTACCAGGCATTCCGGTAGTAGATACCGAAATGAAATTATTGGGAGTGGTTTCATTCGATGATGTTATAGACGTATTAGAAGAAGAAACAACTGAAGACATTTTGAAAATAGCCAACGTATCAGACGAAGAAGAGTTGAGCGGTAATTGGAAAGATGCTGTAAAAAGCAGAGTGCCTTGGCTTATGGTAAATACAGTAACTGCTTTCCTGGCCAGTTCTGTAGTTTATTTTTTCCAACCCGCAATACAGAAAATTACCTTATTGGCAACATTTATGCCCATTATTGCTGGTTTAGGCGGCAATGCAGGCACCCAAGCACTAGCGGTAACGATTCGCCGCATTTCACTAAATACATTACCCGATTCAAAAGTTCTAGAAACAATTAAAAAGGAAGTATTAGTAGGAATTATAAATGGATTGGTGTTCGGAACGGTAGTTTCCATTGTGGCTGTTTTCAACAATCATTCGCCAGTGCTCGGACTGGTTGTATTCATGGCCATGTTCGGAAATTTAGTGATTGCTGGTATTATAGGTGCATCAGTACCCATTGTGTTGGAAAAACTTGGTTTCGACCCTGCTGTAGCTTCCTCCATTATACTAACAGCCTTTACCGATACCCTAGGCTTTTTACTTATTCTAGGCCTAGGATCTTATTTCTTACTCTAGTTTTTAATTTATATACTATTAATTTTCTTCTGCATTTCCATCATAATACTCGTTAATTGGCTAATGCTCATTTCTTGTTCGGGTTCTGGAAACGACATGCTAATGTAAGCTTTGGCTTTCCATATTTCCATCACATCTTCTGAAGAAATTGGATAAGGTTCGTACGATTTATTATCGGATTTTAATACCAATGATTTTTGATCTTTTAATTTGTTTATTACACGCTTATACACAATACCATCATTTTTACTTACAACAACATATGTTTCATTGGATTTTAACGATTTCCAATCGTCAACATATTCGCCTACTACTATGCTGCCAGGTTGTATGGGTAGCATAGAGTCGCCTTTTATTTCGAATGCTCTAAATGTACCACCTTGCAACATTGGTAAATGAAATTTAGGTAGCTCTTTAACAAACTCAGGGTCGGCGTACCCGTTAATATATCCTGCACTTGCTTTTACTGGTACAAGTTCGATGTTTTCATTATCGTCTTTATCTACCGTTATGCTTAATACTCTAAGATTTCCTGCTTTAATCTCTTTTTCCTTTTCTAAACGTGTTTCTCGTTCTCCTAACCATTTATCTGTAATACGTTCTGAAACCAACTCATCTACACTAATACTAAAATAATTAGCAATGGATTTCATATTGTCCATTTTAGGACTAGCGCGATCTTCCTCATATGCACCAATCATTGAGCGTTTGATGCCAATTGCATCTGCAAATTCTTGTTGTGTTAAATTGTGCTTTTTTCTTAAAAATCGGATGTTTGAACTAATTTTTTTCATATTTATATTTTGAAATGCTAAAATTATTAGTATTATTGCATATAAAATTAGTAAAAATAATTTAATATCAAACTAAATTTTTTAGCCATGGTAATCGAAACACAGTGGAAAGAGTTAAGCAAAGGTCCGGTTTATCCTTCTAAATACCTATATTTTATTACAAATTCTAATAGGTCAGCTATTATTGTAGGCCTAACAGACGATATATATAGATTTGCTAAATCTTGTAGGAATGAACATGAAAATTTGTTCAATCATGATGAAATTTCACCATTTAGGCTCGTATATTTTGAAGAATATGCGGATGTTTTTCAAGCAAAAGATCGTTATCGTTTTGTAAGTAAATGGACACGTATACAAAAAGAAAAGATGATTCGATTATTTAACCAAGAATGGACAGATTTATCCGAAGCAATTATTTTAGAAGAAAAGGTTAAAGAACTTGTCGAAGTTACACATTAAAAAACCCGATCTAAAGACCGGGTTTTTACTACAACTAAACTAAACCAAAACACTCGGCAGTCGCCGAGATTAACATAAAAACATAATTTTTATGTTAATATTGTGTATTATTTTTTCTTGACATTTAAATGATAAAACATCTTAATGTGTTATTTGAGGTAATGATTTAGTTAGTACAAAGGATTCAGCATCATAAATACCCGGATAACTCTTTGTCAACTAAATAACTTATATTGCAATAACAAACTGATTTTCGCATGCGTAAAATTAATAAATACGGATACCTTTTAGTTT
>JBILKW010000103.1:0-8104 GCA_044376465.1 Sphingobacteriales bacterium
ATGTGTTTGAGCGCACCGCTACCTATCATATTTGTTGTGCGCAAGGTAGTAAGATCGCTTTTGCACAAAGCTTAGAGTTATTAGGCAAAAACATGATGGAAGTAAAGCCTACTGTTATGAGTGTAGTGCCTCGTTTGTTGGAAAAAATAAATGAGAAAGCGATGAAAAATGGCACATCTGCAGGCGGACTGAAATCGAAGATATTTTTATGGGCAATTGATACGGGCTCTAAATATAGAAACATGGTAGAAGCCGGAAAAGCACCTGGAATAATATTGAGCATGCAACGTAACATTGCAGAGAAATTGGTTTTTTCAAAAATTAAAGAAAAAACTGGTGGCAATTTAAAATTCATAATATCTGGAGGAGCAGCCTTGCCACAAAACATAGGTGAGTTTTTTGGAAATTTAGGAATAAAAGTATTAGAGGGATACGGGCTCACCGAGACATCGCCAGTAATGGCAGTTACAGAATTTACACGCCAAGTGTATGGAACTGTGGGTAGGGTGTTGCCAGAAATAACCATTGCCATACAAGATCCTGACACGAAACGTATCATCACTCAACAAACACATGACTCATTCGATCCAAATTTCGAAACTGAAGAAGGTGAAATCATTTTACGTGGCAACAATGTAATGCAAGGGTATTGGAATAAACCCGAAGATACAGCAAATACCATAGATAAAGATGGCTGGTTGCATACCGGCGATGTTGGTAAATTTTACAAAGGGAATTTAAAAATTACCGATCGAATAAAAAACATGCTAGTAAATTCTTTTGGTAAAAACGTATATCCTACCCCTATCGAAAACACCTATTTACAAAGTAATCGCATCGATCAAATTTTCTTAATTGGCGATAAGCGAGAATACATTACTGCCATCATTGTACCATCCAAAGAAAACATGATGGAACAATTCGGATTAACGGAGGATTACTTTCAAGAAAATGATTTGTTTATAAGTGATGAAAATATTGTGAATTGGGTAAACGAACATATCCGCAAATACTCTTCTGAATTAGCAAAATTCGAACGCATTAAAGGCTTCATTCTTAAACGCAATCCATTTACTATCGACGATGGTGAAATGACCCCTACCCTCAAAATAAAACGCAGAATTGTAGAGAAGAAATTCGCTACAGAAATTGATGCGATGTATGAACTTGAGGAGATAGATGAATTGTAAATGGTAAATGGTAAATTGTGAATTGTGAATTGTGAATGGGTGGAAGGAAGTTATTTATTTGCATAAGTGTTATTGAGTTATTAGGTTATTAAGTTAATAGCACTGCAGTTACTTAATAACTTAATAACTTAATTTCCTCCTAATATCCTTAATAGCACCCATTCACAATTCACAATTCACAACTCACAACTCAATAAAGCCACAAACATCGTATCCGCTTTCTCCTCATACCCTTCCATGTATTTCATTTCTTTAATACATACATGGTGTTTTGCTTGCAAACGCTCTATTACTTTTTCATTTTCGAGTGCGAAGGCAGAGCAAGTAATGTATAGCAAGTCCTTACCTTTCTTTAAAAACTGAATAGCATTATCAGTAATCGTAAATTGCAAATCAGAAAAATACTGAACATTGTTTTCGTCTACTTGCACTATGCGTTCGGGTGTACGCGCCCAAGTACCAGAACCTGTGCATGGTGCATCTACAATTATTCCATCAAACGTTTCGGGTTCAAACGATTGTATTTCGGCTTTTAAATCTATTAACCTGCGTTTGTATTTTGTAATTCCAGCACGTTTAAAACGTTCATCCAAATTACTCAATATGCTCTCTCTATTATCCGAACACATTAAATAAGCATCAGGCTCAAGTTCCTTTAATAACAAGCTTTTTCCGCCACTTGCTGCACAACAATCCCACCAATATTCGTTTAATTTGGGATGCATAAATTGTTGAGTTGCCTGGCTCGATTTATCCTGAACTTCAAATAAATATTCTGTAGGTTCTTCAATTTTACTTGCATTTGCTAACCGGAAACAAGTTCCTTCTTGAATAAAATTTATTTGTTGTGCATCTAAAAAAACTTTCAATTTTTCTTCCTTGCCTTTTACTGCGCGTAAAAATAAATCGGGCTGTATAACATGAGAATTAATAAAAGCTTGCTTATTAATTTTGTTGCTAATTAATTGATGTAATGGAAAAACTTGCTCTACTTTAAAATCAGCAAAATAGCTTTGAATAAAGATGATGCGCTCTTCTATAGATTTAGTGACTTGCTCTACCCACTCTGGTTTAAATATTTGCAAGGAAGTATCATTTTTGGTTGCAGTAAGTAACAAAGCTATGTACAATCGTTCTTCAAGTGTATGGTTAGCGCAGGCATTCCCTAAACGAAAAAAAGAGTACATCATGTGGCTCAGCATCTTTCGATCTCTGGAACCCATTTGTTTATTTCGTTTATAGAACTCTTTTAAATATTTTGATAAGGGAACATCGTGTTTATAATTTTCTAAACACTCTAAAAATATTCTTAATTTATTTTGATGAATCATGGTTGGTAGTTAAGTCCGTTTTCATCATACTTTAAAATAAAAACTAAGCTGTTGTGGGTACTTGAGTTTTTCTGTGGATAGTAATAAACACTGGCTAATCCGTAATAAGGGGCCTCGTTTAAGATTATTGATTTATCACCCCAATGGTATTTCGTAAGGTAATAGATTCCTTGATCGAAACCTCTTATAGACATTTCTGTTGGTTCTGTCGAAAAATCATTTCGATACTTTTTAACATAATTCAAAAGTATAGAGTCTTCATAATTTGTATAGAATGAAGAGCTGAGTGTTACTTTGTATTTTATATATAAATTCGGATCAATGGTTTGAAAATCGAACCATTTTGGGTGTACTAATAAGGTTATAGGATATTGATCGTTTAATTCTTCTAAGTACTTAAACAAATTGATGGCATAAGCTTGGTCGGCAGATGGAATGAGTAAATAATTTTCTTTAGTTTTTGATAAATTTCCTTCAATAACTGAATATCCCTTTTGACTTGTTAAAATTTCTTTTTTAGAAATTTTAACCGATGTACTGTCGAGGTATCTTTCTACAACTTTTGAATAACGAGATTCTGCTAATAATCCGCTTCTTACAATAAATAAGTTGTTGCTTAATTTCTTTTGATAAAAATACCTTGCCATATTATAGGCATGATTCTCTAGGGTATTATTAGACATAATGATGTCGGATTTATTAGTACCATTAATAAATAATGGAGAGATGGGAGAAATCACTTTCCCTTTTAGTAATTTATTTTTCTTCAATAAAACTTGAATTTCATTTGGCAAAAAAGGTCCAACAATAAAATCAGCAAGCATTAAAAAAGGATCAGAGGCTAAGGTTTTAATTTGAGTGGTATCCGATTGAGTATCGAACACTTTTATGTCAAATGTATATCCAAATTTACTTAACGAATCGACTGCTATTTTAAAACCACGATAATAATCAATCCCTAAATTCGAAAACTCAAAGGCTTTTTGGTCGAGTATCGCATCTGCATCTAAATTCTGAAAATTTAAAGGCAAGAGTAATGCGATTTTATAATGTTTATCTTTTGCATCAACAGTATAAAAACAAACCAAAAAAATTACAAGACCAATAAATTTAAGCTTATTCCCACTCAATTGTTGCTGGAGGTTTCGAACTAATGTCATATACTACACGGTTTACCCCTTTTACTTTATTTATAATGTCGTTAGATATTTTTGCTAATAAATCATAGGGTAAATGACACCAATCTGCCGTCATCCCATCTACAGACTCTACTGCACGCAGAGCAATAACATTTTCATACGTACGCTCATCGCCCATAACTCCAACAGATTGAATTGGCAAAAAGATAGCACCCGCTTGCCAAACCTTATCATACCATCCAGAATTTTTTAAATTCTCGATGTAAATCGCATCTGCTTCTTGTAAGGTAGCAATTTTTTCTTTGGTTATTTCACCCAAAATACGAATTGCTAAACCCGGTCCTGGAAAAGGATGCCTGTTTAAAATTTTCGGGTCGATGCCCAAACTGTGGCCTACTCTACGTACTTCGTCTTTAAACAAAGTATTTAGTGGCTCCACCACACTTAATTTCATATAATCTGGCAAACCACCCACGTTGTGGTGAGATTTAATAGTTGCAGAGGGGCCTTTTACCGAAACCGATTCTATAACGTCTGGGTAAATGGTGCCTTGGCCTAACCACTTCGCATTTTCAACCGTATGAGAGGCTTCATCAAATACATCAATAAAGACCTTACCAATTGCTTTACGCTTCTTTTCTGGATCGCTTAAGCCCTTTAGTTCCGTGTAAAATAATTGTTTTGCATCTACTCCACGAACATTTAAGCCCATGTGTTTATACGACTCTAATACTTCTTCGAATTCATTTTTTCTCAACAAACCATTGTCTACAAAAATACAATGCAAATTTGCACCTATGGCTTTATGCAATAATACAGCAGCAACCGAAGAATCTACCCCACCAGATAAGCCTAGTATAACCTTATCATCACCAATTTTATTCTTTAAATCAGCAATTGTCGTTTCAATAAACGCATCAGGTGTCCAATCTTGTTTACATCCACAAATACCTACCAAGAAGTTGTACAATAAATGTTTGCCTTCTGTTGAATGGGTAACTTCTGGGTGAAATTGTATGCCATACGTATTTGTACCTTTAATATGGTACGCAGCAACCTTTACTGAATCGGTGCTGGCAATTATATCGAAATTAGCTGGAACTTCAGAAATAGTGTCCCCGTGCGACATCCAAACTTGAGAATTGGGACTAACCGCAGCTAATAAATCATTTTCATGTTTTACAAAACTAAGATTGGCTCTACCGTACTCACGTATTTTAGATGGCATTACGTTACCTCCAGATTTTTGCGCTATTAACTGAGCGCCGTAACATACCCCTAATAATGGGAATTTTGCCGAGATGCTCTGAAAATCAACCTCTGGCGCATTCTCCTCACGAACAGAATGTGGGCTACCCGAAAGTATGACCCCTTTTACCTCCGAGCCGAAACTTGGCACTTTATTGTAAGGATGAATTTCGCAATAAATATGCAGTTCTCTTACTCTGCGGGCAATTAGTTGTGTAAACTGTGAGCCGAAATCGAGGATGATTATTTTTTCAGACATGCGACAAAGTTAAGATAAATGCGCAAATGTATAGATGTACAAATGCGTAAATTTGAAAAAACTTAGTCGAACTTTAACACATTCACTCCAAATTTCTTCAAAAAATCAACCCCTTCATCGCTTGATAAACCTTTGAATTCGGCGTATGATTTCTGGAAATAAACCTTTTTAATACCTGATGAGAATATTAATCGCGCACATGATATGCATGGAGATAGGGTGGTATATAAAGTAGATCCTTCTAGTTGAGAACCATTTTTTGCCGCAAAAAGTATCGCGTTTTCTTCTGCATGTAATGCTAATGAACAGCTGCCCTTAGAATCGCGAGGACATCCATGTTCTGGCCATTCTTCGTCGCAATTATGAGTACCTGATGGTGGCCCATTATAGCCTATCGATATAATTCGAGTGTCTTTCACTAATACTGCCCCTACTTGCGCCTTTATGCAATGCGAACGTTGGGCTATATCGCTAGCAAGTTTCATGAAAATTGAATCGAAAGTAGGACGCATATTGAATTTTGAATTATAAATTATGAGTTATATATTATGAGTTAACAAAGAAATAATAAATTACCTAGATATACAAATGCTCGAAAAATTAGCAACGCACACCCTTGCAAACTAACGGGCTGGCAAACTAACTGGAATTTTCTATATTCGAAAATATTATGCATTTTTAGCGAAATGTTAATCAAAATAATACTTGGCGGAATGAGTGCCGGATTGATCATGACTTTCATGACTGGTCCTGCTTTTTTTGCTTTAATAAGAACTAGTATTCAAAAAGGTTTTTTATCGGGCGCTTTGTTTGCATTAGGTGTATTTATGGCCGATACATTATTTGTAGCAACTACTTTCTTAGGGGCCAGCTTAATAACGCTTGCAGAAAACAATCAGAAATATATTGCAGTATTTGGTGGATTATTTATCATTCTTATTGGTTATAAATATTTAACTAAAAAAGTAGAAGAAGAAAAAGAAGAAGAATTAGCCGTGAGTTCTAAATTAAAAAATACAGGCTACTTCTTCAAAGGGTTATTAATGAATTTATTAAACCCAGGAATGTTATTTTATTGGATTGGTTTAGTAAGTTACTTAGGCACAAATGTTGAATACAGCTCAGACGATATAAAAATATTTATATTCTGCTCAATGATTACTGTATTAAGTACAGATCTAGCAAAAGCCTATTTTGCAAGTAAAGTTCGTCACCTATTTAGCAAAAAAGTTGTACAATGGATGAACAAAATAGTAGGCACTGCTTTAATAGTTTTCGCCTTGGTGATAATTATTAAAGTAATCTTTTTAAATAATGTTTAAATTCAAAATCATTTTATTTCTTTTCTTTTTTGGTTGTACTTTCCGTGCTTATACTAAAACAAATTATTCTATTTATAAACAAATTTATTCTGTAAATTCTGACGCTACATCATTTAAAAAAGAAATAATTGCTAAAGGAGCATTTACAGATAAAAATTATTCTGCATTTGTGTACTTCGGTGAGTTAGAAAAAGTAGAAAGCATAATTGCATATTATATTAATGGTAATAAAAGAAAGAAAATTAATAAAAACAATATATATAAAAGTGATTTATTATCAGAAAACTTTTACGATGGTTACAAGGCCTACAAAATTGATTTTATAAATGAGAACAAAATCAATACAAATCAATTATTTGAATTCAAAACAAGCATACTAAACTCAGAAATTTTCTGTATCTCATCTTTATCATTTTATCAGTCTGAAAAATATAAAATAGATACGGCAGAAAATATTGTTAAAGTACCAATAGGATATTACTTATACATAAATTTAGAAGATTTAAAAAAAGCAGAAAATATTTCTGTAGATAGTATATGTTCAAGTACGGAGAAAACATACACATTTAGAAAAATATTTAAACAAAAAGCACCTATATCGCCTGAAAAAGAATTCGAATATTATTCCGTTAGAGTACTAGTTTGTCCTGAAAAAGCAAATCCTCTATTGTACTTTAACAATTGGTATCAAAATTTATTAGGTACAATTCCTAGCTCCAATACCTATAAAATTACATGCGATAGTTTAGCTAAATCACACTCTAATAAGGACAGCCTGATTAAACATGTATTTGAATATGTAACTAAAAAAATTAGATATATTGATATTGAAAATGGCATAAATGCATTTAGACCCAGGCCATCTGACGAAGTTTTATATAAACAGCAAGGAGATTGTAAAGACATGGCACTCTTGTTAAAAAACATGTACACATTTCTGGGATTCGATGCGTTTATGGCTTTATCCTCTACATTGAGTAATGATCACCAATTTGACTTTCCTACGCTTTCCAGTGCCAATCATGCAATTTGCATTCTAAATTACAATAACAAGTTATACTATTTAGATGCCACTGAACGCTTAGGTAAGTACAACCAACCTAGCCAACAAATACAAGAAACTAAAGCAATGATCAGTAAGCCTGGTTATGCAAAAATAATTGACATCCCTAAAATGGATGGCAACTTTAATATTACAACATCAACATTTATTTTAAAAATTGAACAGAATAAAATTAAAGGAACTTTTGAAAACGAATACAAAGGATATAGTAAAATTTTTATAGAAAATATTACAGAAAATTATTCAACTTCAAAATCAAAACAACTATTAAAAAAGTACTTTCAGGAAAGTAATTATAATATTTCATTTGAAAATATTGAGTATTTGAAAAAAAATGAATCGATAAATATTACTGGGGAAGTAGATTTAAATCCATCGGTGTTTACTAAAGTTGATAATAAAACATTTTTCAATTTTAACTTCAGTCCATTTATTCATACATTAAACAGAGAAATCGATTCTACAGAAAATTATCCTATATACCGAACAACAAATAATAAAAACAAGCTTATCATAGAATTTCCATTCAACATAAATAGAATAGAAAGTTTG
>JBILKW010000104.1:0-7988 GCA_044376465.1 Sphingobacteriales bacterium
GGTAACAAATGAAATGATGATAAAAAATTGGCCCAATTTACCGGGCCACAAGTTCTCTCCTATATATTGTATATCCATTAAATGAATTGTGAATTTTAAAATTGTGAATTGTGAATTGTGAATTGTGAATTAGGATGCTTTGAACTCTTTTGTTTCTACCTTGTCGTTGGTGTATTTAGAGGGGCATTTCATCAAAATTTTGTCGGCATGAAATTGGTCGCCTTGCATTTTACCGGTAATTACTATTTGCTCTGAACGTTCGAAGTCTTGTGGTTTAGTACCGTTGAATACAATTTTACATTCTTCGCCTTTATTATCTATTAAGTAAAAAGAGAAATAGTTGGCATCTTTAATAGGATCATATACTAATTCTTTTTCTTTTACAAGTTTACCAACTACATGTATTTCTGATCCATTTTCTTTTGCTTGAGCAAAATCACCATAAGTGCTAGAATCGGCAAAAGTACTTACTATGGCTCCAATAGCCACTGCAATTATAACTAATAAGATGATGTGACTTTTTTTCATTCGAATTGATGTTTGAATAATAACCCAAATATGTGATTTTGGTTTATTTACGAGGCAAATTTAAGGAAATTATATCGAAATATCGAAAGGTTGAATTGTCGAAAGGTCGAATTAACGAACTTGCGAAATTACGAACTAACGAATTTACGAACTAACGAATTTACGAATTTACGAATGAACGGCCTTTCGTATCTACGCTTTTGCAAATTTACGTTCTCCAATTTGTTGCCTCCACATTGCGTAGTATAATCCTTTATGGTCTAATAAATCTTCGTGTTTGCCTTGTTCTATAATGTTTCCACGTTCTAGCACGTAAATTCTATCGGCATGCATAATGGTCGATAATCTGTGTGCAATCATAATTGTAATATGTTCGTTGCCGCTTGATACTTCTTTAATGGTCTCGTTTATTTCGTCTTCGGTTAGTGAATCTAATGCGGAGGTTGCTTCGTCGAATACCATTAAATTTGGCTTACGCAATAATGCTCTGGCAATAGACAAACGTTGCTTCTCTCCTCCCGAAACTTTTACGCCGCCCTCTCCTATCATCGAATCCAAGCCTTTGTCTGCTCGTTCCAATAAATTTTGACATGCTGCTTTCATCAATACATCATAACACTCTTGGTCTGTTGCTGTAGGATTTACGAACAATAAATTTTCGCGAATGGTGCCTGCAAATAATTGCGTGTCTTGCGTTACAAATCCAATTCGTTCTCTCAATAAATCCAAATCTATTTTATTTCCGATTACAGTATTGTAATAAATAGCTCCTTCATCTGGTTGGTATAAGCCTACTAATAATTTTACTAAGGTTGTTTTACCAGAACCCGAAGGGCCAACGAATGCAATGGTTTCGCCAGCTTTAACTTCAAAATTAATATCGTGTATCGCTTTAGAATTAGAGGTTTGATGTTGAAAACTTACCCCATTAAATTCTAAGGTATTTACTTTTTCTATACGCTCCGGATTAGCAGGTTTAGGCTCACGTGGAGTATTCATTATTTTCTCGAAATTTGCCAAAGAAACTTCTGCCTCTCGGTAGGTGTTTATTACGTTTCCTAACTCTTGTAATGGGCCAAAAATAAAGAAACTATAAAACATCAAAGAGAACATTTGCCCTACCGAGATTTCCCTCTGGAAAATCAAAAACAACATGATGAACATGATGCAGGTGCGCAATAAGTTTACCGCAGTACCTTGAATGAAACTTAAACTGCGTATGTATTTTACTTTCTTTAGCTCGAGTCCTAATATTTTAGTAGTTGTAGAATTTAATCGCTTAATTTCTTGTTGCACTAAACCTAATGATTTTACCAATTCAATGTTACGTAAAGATTCTGTGGTCGAACCGGCCAACGAAGTGGTTTCCCCAACAATTTCTTTTTGAATTTTTTTAATTCGTTTGCTCAACGCAGAACTTAAGGCTCCTAATAAGGGCACCACCGCTAAAAACACTGGCGCAATTAGCCAATGCACCGAAATGGCATATACCATAACAAAAATAATACCGATGATGGTCGTGAACAATGTGTTTACTGCCACTGCAATTAATTTCTCTACATCGCTTCGTACTTTTTGCAAAATGCCTAAGGTTTCACCACTACGTTGATCTTCAAATTGCGCGTATGATAAGGCAAGCGAGTGTTCTAAGCCATCCGAATACATTTTTGCACCTAAACGCTGCGTAATCACGTTCACAAAATAATCTTGAAAATTCTTCGCAATGCGAGAAATAAACGCAACACCGATCGTTCCGCCCAGTAATAAGCCTACCCCTCGGATGTACTCATCACGCGTTAGTTGATCAAATTTAGTAGCATAATTATCTATAACATGTCGGAAAATGAGTGGGTCTAATAAGGAGAACCCTTGGTTTATGGCGGCAAGTACTAGTGCTAGAATGCCTAATTGCCAATAATTTTTTAAATAACGGTATAATATCTTCATATAAATTTAATCAAATGCGAGCTGAGCGTGTAAATGTATACATAACCGACCAATAAACTATTTGTTTAAACATATTTTTACAATGCAAATAAAAAATTAACTTGCAGTGTGAGAAGAATTATTGCATACATACTCCTACTAAGCATATTTTACCAATGTGCCGGTTACATTTTGGTGTATAAGGCCAATTTTATGTTATGCAAGAAAGAAATGAAGCGTAAAATAAAAGCAGGACTCTCAGAATCAGAATTAACCTATTTCACTTTTAGTATTACAGATTTCAAAAATTTAGACTGGTTAAACCGCAAAGAATTTCGCCACCAAAATACGCTATATGATGTGGTAAAAAAAATCAATACAGAAAACGATTCTGTTAAAGTTGCTTGTATTAATGACACACAAGAGAGTGTATTATTTGCTAATTTAAATGAACATATAAATAGTTTTAGTGATATACAAAAAGATGGTAAGCCCAGCACTAAAATATTGTTAAAACTATTAAAAATACAAGCTATAACTAATAATCCAGTTAGTGGTTATGTGAATACTTTAAAAGTAAAAACTTATTTTTTCAATCACTTGTTCATCGATAACAATTGGAATAAATCTTCTATCGAACCTCCGGAATTAGGTTGTTAATACAATGTACACAGTACAACGTACAATGTACTAAGTAAAACAGATCAATTTTCACTTATTATTTTAAAACCATGAAAAAAACAACCTTCATATTGATGATGGTGTTGCTTGCTATTTCAGGATTTGCTCAAACAATTATTATAAAAGATAAAATGAGTTTTGCTCCAATACAAGGTGTTATAATTAGAGTAAATTCTACAGATGTATTGAGCACTGATGTTAAAGGTAGTGCCACCATTAACACAAAAAATTATACTAGTTTGCAGTTTAGCATGGTTGGTTACACAACACTTGTAAAAACGAAAGAGGAATTAGCAAAGGCAAACCATGTTGTATATTTAACAGAACGTGCCTATAATACAAACGAAGTAGTAATTTCTGCCAATCGTTTTGAAGAATCGTCGGAGAAATTATCTCAACAAATTGCGGTAATAAAAGCAAAACAAATTGCACAAAGTAATTTACAAACCACTGCCGATTTATTACAGAACACGGGATTAGTAAACGTACAAAAAAGTCAGGCTGGCGGCGGAAGCCCAGTAATTAGAGGCTTTGAAGCCAACAAAGTATTAATGGTTATAGATGGTGTACGTTTAAATAATGCGATTTACCGCGGGGGTCATTTACAAAATGTAATCACCATGGACCAATCTGTATTAGAGCGTATGGAAATTTTATTTGGTTCGGGTTCTTTAATGTATGGCAGCGATGCTTTGGGTGGTGTTATGCATTTTTATACCAAAGAACCTAAATTAGCAAGCAACAAGGATTTGAACTTTTCGGGATCTGCTTTTAGTAGATACGGAAGTATGAATAACGAACGCACGGCACATGTAGATTTATCAATCGCTAATAATAAAATAGGTAGCCTTACAAGTTTTACTGTTTCTGATTTTGATGATTTGCGACAAGGCAAAAACCGAAGCAAAGAAATGGGCAGTTTAGGAATACGAAATTTTTACCAAGCAAGAATTAACGGGGTTGATACGATGTTGAGAAACTCCGACTCTTTAGTACAAAAAAGTAGTGGTTATACTCAGTATGATTTTATGCAGAAATTTTTGTTCAAACAAAATGAACGATTAACACATGTGTTGAATATACAATACTCAACTTCTACAGATATACCAAGGTATGATAGACTAACAGATGTAAATAATGCCGGTGTTTTTAGAACTGCACAATGGTATTACGGTCCGCAAGAACGTTTATTAGCCAGCTACCAATTGAGGCTAAACGGAAATACTATTTATGATAAAGCACAGGTTACTTTTGCATATCAAGCAATTGAAGAAAGCAGGCATAATAGAAATTGGAATAGCAGTAAACTAAACCACCGCACCGAAAATGTAAGTGTGTATTCTGTTAATGCTGATTTTGATAAGATGCTCGGAAGAGCTGATATTCGTTACGGTATAGAATTTATTTATAATGATGTACAATCTACTGCTTATGCCGAAAACATTAACACTGGCTTGCGTAGTAATTTAGACACGCGTTACCCGGTTGATGGATCGAGCACTCAATCGGTTTCGGCTTATCTAACTTCTTCGCACAGAATTACAGATAAACTTACCTTAAACGAAGGGCTGCGATATAGCTATTTTAATTTGTATGCGAATTTTAGCGATAAAACATTTTTCGCTTTTCCATACAACGAAATAAATCAAACCAACAACATGCTGACTACGCAGGTGGGCATGGTGTATAAGCCAGACCAGAGCTGGAAAATTGCATTTAACATTGCAACAGGTTTTCGTTCGCCAAACGTGGATGATTTAGCAAAAGTATTTGATTCGCAGAAAGGAGATACACTTGGCTCCAGCAGTACGGTTGGTACCGTTATTTTACCTAATCCCGATTTAAAAGCTGAACATACTTATAATGCAGAATTATCGATAAGCAAATCCATTGCCGATAACTTCCAAATTACGGGGATAGGATTTTTTACTCGAATAAACGATGCGATTGTAACACAAAATTCAACTTTTAACGGAGTCGAATACATAGTGTTTGGCGATACCTTGAGTAGAGTGCAAAAAAATGTAAATGCTGGACAAGCATACATTGCAGGCTTTAGTGCATTGTTGAATTATGAGATAAACGATAAGTTTAGCACACAAGTAAGTTATAATTATACGTATGGCAGAGTTACAAGTGTAAGCCCAACTACTCCACTCGACCATATTGCACCAGCCTTCGGAAAATTCTCATTTGTATGGAAAGCAAAAAAAATGCGAACAGAAGTGTTTGCATTGTTTAATGCTGCTAAAAAATTAGAAGATTATAATTTAGCCGGTGAAGATAATTTGAACTATGCAACGGTAAATGGAATGCCAGCATGGTATACTCTTAATTTAAGATACAGCTACCAACTAAACCAATATTTCATGGCGCAATTAAATGTAGATAATATTACAGATAGAGCGTATCGAGTTTTTGCATCGGGCATTAATAGCGGTGGTAGGAATATTGGGCTAACGCTAAGAGCAAACTTTTAACTGTATTAAGAATTAATACTCAATACCATAAAAAGAAAAACCCTCAATCTTTCGATGAGGGTTTTTCTTTTTTTTAGCAAAAAACTCGGATCAAGGGAAGATACCAAGGTTCATGTAAGAAACTGCGATTTTGTCGATTGCTCCAACAAATGCTGCAGTTCTCAAACTATCAATCTTTTTATTTTGCATTCTGATTTCGCGAATTTCGTGGTAAGAACGTACCATCGATTCTTCTAAACCAGAGTTTACTAATTCTAATTCATCCGGACCTTTCACAATTGCTTTGCGTTGGTCGGCTGTTAACTTCACACCTGTTGCTTTTTCAATGGTATCCACCAATGTTCTGTTTTGGTTTTCTTCATAACGCTTGTCCATGCGTCCGAATGCTACGTGCGATAAATTTTTCAACCATTCGAAATAAGAAACCGTTACACCACCTGCATTACAATATGCATCAGGAATAATGATACCGCCATTTTTAACAAAGTATTCTGCTGCTTGTGGAGTGGTAGGACCATTAGCACCTTCGGCAATAATTTTTGCTTTAATACGCTTAATGTTATCGGCAGTAATTTGGTTTTCTAAGGCTGCCGGAACTAGTATGTCGCACTCTTGTTCTAAACCTAATGCAGAATTTTTAAATTCTTTAGTAGCACCCTTGTACCCTAAAATTGATCCAGTTTTTTTTCTGTGTTCAAAAACTTTCTCAACATCTAAACCCTTAGGATTATAGATAGAACCTTCGAACTCGCAAAGACCTACAATAATACCCCCAGCCTCTTGAATAAATTTAGCAGAGTAGAACCCAACGTTACCAAGGCCTTGTACAATTACTTTTTTACCTTCGATACCCGGCGTTAAACCTAACTTTTTCATATCTTCAGGAACAGAAACACATTCTCTAGTTGCGAAGAAAACTCCACGACCTGTTGCTTCTCTACGGCCGTTAATACCCGATTGTGAAATTGGTTTACCGGTAACGCAAGCACTTGCATCTAGTGAACCTGGGTTAAATGTTGCATAGGTATCAACAATCCACGACATTTCTCTTTCGCCAGTTCCATAATCTGGTGCAGGAACGTCGATGCCCGGGCCAATAAAGTTTTTCTTGATTAACTCCGAAGTATAACGACGAGTAATATTTTCTAATTCGCCAACAGTATAATTTTTCGGATTTATTCTTACACCACCTTTAGCACCACCGAAACCTACGTTTACAATTGCACATTTATACGTCATCAATGCTGCTAGGGCCATCACCTCATCTTCATTAACCATTTCGCTGTAACGAATACCCCCTTTAGTAGGAAGCTTATGATGCGAGTGCTCCACTCTCCAAGCATCGATTACTTCGATAGAACCGTTTGCTTTTCTGATTGGAAATTGAAAGCGATAAACACTGTTACATGTTTTGATTTGGTTTAATAACCCTTGCGGATGTTTTGTAAAGCTTGCTGCTTTATCAAAGAACGCACAAACATCACCAAAGAAATTGGTTTCGTGTGCTGCTGCTTTTGCTTTTACGCTCTTAGCCATAAACAAATTTTTTGTTAAGTAATTGTTGAATTGTTTTTGTAAAATTCTAGGCAAATGTTTGATTAATAATTCTCTTTAGCAAATTATTTCTGCTCTTTTTCTAATTTACGTAGTCGGCGTTCCATATAAATTAAATAAGTAGCTATGCCTAAGAATATTACAGCAATAACACCTAGCACCACATAAATTTTACCAGAGCTCCTAAATGCATCTGCCATTTCTACTTTTTCCGCCTCTTGAGCAAAACTAGTAATTGCGGCAAATACAAATGCCAATACAAATAGTATCTTTTTCATTGTCTATAATTCTAATGATTTTATTTCTAAAGTTCTTAAGCGGTACTTCACTTGCGCAAGCCACAAACCCATGCATATCCAGCCTATTACTGCGGGGTAAAACACCATTCGCATGTTATTGTCCATATCATACGTATTAAAGCCTGGGTTGCCACCATTACCAGGATGTAATGAGTCTGTTAAACGTGGTAAAATAAAGATCAACACGATCATTATTGGAAAAGCAAACACACTATAAACCGCAGATATTCTTGCCTTTTTTTGTTCATCTTCAATAGAACCTCTTAACACAAAATAGGCCATGTAAACTAACAAGGCTATAGCTGCGCTATTCTGTTTAGGGTCGTTACTCCAGGCTTCGCCCCAGGTATATTTTGCCCAAACCATGCCCGTTACAATACCCAATATCCCTAACAATACTCCAATGTTTGCCGATTCTACCGCCCATGTATCATGCTTAATTTTATTCGAATTCAAATACTTTAAACTATAAGCGGCATTCACCACAAATAAAATAATCATTGCAAACCACATGGGTACA
>JBILKW010000105.1:0-7885 GCA_044376465.1 Sphingobacteriales bacterium
TTCATAATGTCCATGCTTTCCTGATGAAAATTGCGAGCAACGGCCAGGGTGTTGCATTGGCGCCAAGCATGAACACTGCGCGGGCCGAGATTTATAAAAGGTAAATGGGAAAGAGCACTCATAATAAAGGCTATATATAAGATGCGGGTGCCATTTAGCCAGCCAGGATTCGTCATAATTGAGGCTAAAAATAAGGGATTAATAATAATTTCCCACAACTTGTCCCGCTAAATGCGGGATTTCCACAGAATCTTTCGGAAATATCTGTAGCAAAGCATGGTATTTATAAATATTTCTCTTATCTTTGCCCTCCCTTATATAGGTATATGGGGGATAAATCAATAAAAATCAATTAATTAATTATTATCAATGAATACGTTAAGTTACAAAACTGTCTCTGCTAACAGCAAAACTGTTACGAAGGAATGGGTCGTAATCGACGCCAACACAGAGATTTTGGGGCGCCTAAGCTCTAAGATAGCTTTTATCTTAAGAGGCAAACACAAGGCTAATTTCACCCCACACGTAGACTGCGGAGATAACGTGATTGTTATCAATGCAGACAAGGTTAGGTTTACAGGAAACAAATTCACTCAAAAAGAGTACGTTTCTTACACCGGTTACCCTGGAGGTCAACGCTTTATTTCCCCTAAAGATTTAATGGCTAAGCACCCTACACGTGTGGTAGAGAAAGCGGTACGCGGTATGCTTCCTAAAAACAAGCTAGGAAATGCTATTTACAAGAATTTATATGTGTATGCAGGATCTGAACATCCACATGCAGCACAGAGTCCTAAAACCATTAAATAACCAAGAAGATGACAGTTAATACATCAGGAAGAAGAAAGACTGCTGTTGCCCGCATTTACTTATCAGAAGGTAGCGGAAACATCCTTGTAAACGGCAGAGATTATAAAGAA
The DNA here is from genome assembly GCA_044376465.1 of Sphingobacteriales bacterium. GTDB lineage: Bacteria > Bacteroidota > Bacteroidia > Sphingobacteriales > Sphingobacteriaceae > CAJBVG01. The sequence goes on from JBILKW010000105.1 coordinate 921, forward strand.
TATTTTCCAACATTGCCATTGCAATTTATCGTAAACCAATCTTTACAAGTTTCAGACATGTTAGGTAAGTTCGATATCAAAGTAAATGTTGATGGTGGAGGTATAAAAGGACAAGCGGAAGCAGTTCGTTTGGCTATTGCAAAGGCAATCCTTGAAAAGGATCCAGAAAAACGTTCGGCGTTAAAAGCGAAGAGCTTATTAACCCGCGACAGTCGTATGGTGGAACGTAAGAAACCAGGACGTCGTAAAGCAAGAAAAAGATTTCAATTTAGTAAACGTTAATTTTTGGAGGACCTTAAACAATGGCACGTACATCATATCAAGACTTATTAGACGCTGGTGTTCACTTTGGACATTTAACGCGCAAGTGGAATCCAAAAATGGCTCCGTATATTTTTATGGAGAAAAATGGGATTCATATTATCGATTTGAATAAAACATTAGTAAAAGTTGAAGAAGCTTCTGCTGCAATTAAACAAATCGTAAAATCAGGAAGAAAAGTATTGTTTGTTGCAACAAAGAAACAAGCAAAAGACATCGTAGCAGAGCACGCAAAAAGAGTAAACATGCCTTTCGTAACAGAAAGATGGTTAGGTGGTATGTTAACAAACTTTGCAACTGTACGTAAGTCAATTAAGAAGATGTCTAACATCGACAAAATGGCTAAAGATGGTACTTTCGACATCCTTTCGAAAAAAGAAAAATTAATGATCACTCGTGATCGTATCAAATTAGAAAGAGTATTAGGTGGTATTGCAGATTTAAATCGCTTACCAGCTGCCTTGTTCTTAATCGATGTGAAGAAAGAGCACATTGCAGTTACCGAAGCATTAAAATTAAACATCCCAACTTTTGCAATGGTAGATACGAACTCTGATCCAACGGATATCGATTTCGCTATTCCAGCAAACGACGATGCTACTAAATCTATCGCTTTAATTACTGGTATTATTACCAAAGCTATTGAAGAAGGTTTAGAAGAGCGTAAGCGTGAGCGTGAAGAAGATGCAGACAAAGAAGGTGCTGCAGCAAAAGCAGCTGTAGATACTACTGCGGAAGTTACGGAGAAAACGGGCACTAGAAAAAGAAAAACAGAAGCAGAGAAATCTGCAGAATAATTAATCAAAGGTTAAAGGTAGCAACACTTGATTAATGCAAGTGTGCTTACTTTTAACCTTTTTTTCAAACTAAAAAATTAGAAAGAAATAGTATGTCAACAGTTACAATTAGTGCTGCAGATGTAAACAAATTACGTTTACAAACAGGTGCAGGAATGATGGATTGCAAAAAAGCGTTAACAGAGTCAAATGGCGATTTTGAAGCAGCAATTGATTACCTACGTAAAAAAGGAGCTAAAGTAGCAGCAAGCCGTTCAGATCGTGATTCATTAGAAGGTGCTGTTATTGCAAAAACTACTGCAAATGGTAAAAGAGGTATTGTGATCGAATTAAATTGCGAAACAGATTTCGTTGCTAAAAATGCAGAATTCGTACAATTTGCAAATGAAATTGCTGATTTAGCAGTGGCTCATAACCCAGCTAGCTTAGAAGCTTTAGTTGCATTACCATTAAACGGTGTTGTTTTATCTGATATCATTTTAGATAAAACTGGTAAAATTGGTGAGAAAATAGGTGTTTCTAAGTATGAAATTTTAGAAGCGGATAAAGTGGTTGCTTATATCCACGCAGGTAACCGTTTAGGTGTATTAGTAGGATTAACCTCTGATGCAAACGGTAAAGCTGACGAAGCGGGTAAAGACGTAGCAATGCAAATTGCAGCGATGAACCCAGTAGCAGTTGATAAAGGGGATGTAGATTCTAAAACAATCGAAAGAGAATTAGAAATTGCAAAAGACGTTATCCGTGCAGAAGGTAAACCAGAAGAAATGGTAGAAAAAATTGCTCAAGGTAAATTGAACAAATTCTACAAAGATTCTACGTTGTTAAACCAAGACTTTGTGAAAGACGGTTCTAAAACTGTTGCACAAATGTTAAACGATATTGAAAAGGGCTTAACAGTTACCGCGTTTAAGCGCGTTGCTTTAGGAGCCTAATTCTTTTAAAAAATCCCCTCGAATTTCGAGGGGATTTTTTTTGTGCTATACATTCATACATTTCCTCTAAATACATATCTTCGCATAACCAAACCAAGAGTAAAAATGAAATACAAAAGAATTCTGCTGAAGCTAAGTGGTGAATCTCTAATGGGTTCTAAACAATATGGTATCGATACTGCAATGGTTCATCAATATGCAGTTGACATTAAAAAAGTGGTGGAAAGTGGAGTGGAAGTAGCTATTGTTATTGGTGGTGGAAATATACATAGAGGCTTAGATGCAGAAAAAGGTGGGATGGATAGAGTACAGGCAGATTACATGGGAATGCTTGCAACCGTAATAAACAGTATGGCTTTGCAAGATTCTTTAGAAAAAGTTGGAATAAAAACACGTTTACTATCTGCCATTAAAATGGAACAAATTTGCGAACCATTTATCCGCAGAAGAGCAGTACGCCATTTGGAAAAAGGAAGAGTCGTGATTTTTGGAGCCGGTACAGGCAACCCTTATTTTACTACCGATACAGCTGCCTCTCTTCGTGCAATTGAAATTGAAGCTGATGTGGTTTTAAAAGGAACTCGTGTGGATGGTATTTACACGGCAGATCCAGAAAAAGATAAATCGGCCGTACGTTTTGATAAAATTACATTTACAGAAGTGTATGATAAAGGCTTAAACGTAATGGATATGACTGCCTTTACGCTTTGCCAAGAAAACAACTTACCTATCATAGTATTTGATATGAATAAAGAAGGCAATTTCTTAAAAGTAGCAATGGGCGATGATATAGGTACATTGGTACACGCATAGAAACAAATAAATTAGTAAATCGTTATTCTTAATTAATATGAGTGAAATTGTAAAAAAACAATTAGAAGAAGCGAAAGAGAGCATGAACAAAGCAGTTGATCATGTTGAACAAGAGCTTACAAAAATTCGTGCTGGTAAAGCCAGTCCGCAAATGTTAGATGGTATACACGTTGATTATTACGGAAGCCCTACTCCTTTGAGCCAAGTGGCAAACGTAAATACTCCAGATGCTCGTACAATTGTTGTACAACCATGGGAAAAGTCACTAATACCAGCCATTGAAAAAGCAATTTCTGATGCAAATTTAGGCATCAATCCACAAAACGATGGAATTGTGATTCGTTTGGTAGTTCCACCTTTAACCGAAGAACGTAGAAAAGATTTGGTGAAGAAAGTGAAAGCAGAAGGCGAAGCTGGTAAAGTGGCGATTCGTAACATTAGAAAAGATACGAACGAACGAATTAAGAAATTGCAAAAAGAAGGTGTTTCTGAAGACGAAGTGAAAGTGGGCGAAGCAGAAGTTCAGAAATTAACCGATAGCTATATCTTAAAAGTTGATAAACATATTGACTTGAAAGAGAAAGATATTATGACCGTTTAAATTAGTATAGAGTATAGAGTATCGAGTAACGTGAGAGGAACATATACAACTCTACTGTTGATTTCTCGATACTCGATGCTTAATACTTAATACTATGAATGTAACCCTCGGATTCTCCTCTTGCCCCAATGATACTTTTATTTTCGATGCACTCTTGCATGGTAAAATAGATACAGAAGGTTTAACTTTTGTTCCGGTTATTGAAGACGTTGAAACCCTCAACAAAAAAGCAAATGCAAGTGAACTCGATGTTACGAAACTTAGTTATCACGCATTTGCATACCTCACACATCAATATAAATTATTAAACGCCGGCAGCGCACTAGGCTTTGGTGTGGGTCCTTTACTCATTACTAAGAATTTCCCTTCAATTCACAATTCACCATTCACCATTCACAATTCTATTGCAATACCTGGCGAGCTAACTACTGCTAACTTCCTACTCAGCTTAGCACTTCCAACTGCTAAGTATAAAAAAACGATGTTGTTTTCTGAAATAGAAAATGCCTTGTTAAATGATGAAGTAGATTTCGGATTGATCATACACGAAAACAGATTTACTTACCAAGAGAAAGGCTTGCACAAAGTTATTGATTTGGGTGAGTATTGGGAGCAGAACTATCAGTCGGCAATTCCTTTAGGTGGAATTGTAGTAAACAGGAAATTCGATTTAGCAACTCAATATAAAATAGACAGAGTATTACGAAGAAGCGTTGAATATGCATTTGCAAACCCTAAAGCCTCTTACGATTTTGTACGCCAACATTCGCAAGAAATGAGCGAAGAGGTAATGTATAAACACATTGATTTATATGTAAATAAATATTCTGTAAATTTGGGTGAAGAAGGTCGTAAAGCAATTTACACATTGTTTGATACCGGCTTGCGTTTGAACATTACCCCTGCGTATGCAGAAGATTTTATTTTAGAAGAACAGAATTAACATGATTATAATTACAGGTGCAGCAGGTTTTATAGGCAGTTGTTTAATAAGTAAATTAAACACCGAAGGATATACCGATTTGGTATTGGTGGATGATTTTAGCCAAGAGCAAAAACAGGTAAATTATGAAGGAACAAAATTCAAAGAGAAAGTAGATCGTAACGAATTTTTTTCGTGGTTAGATGCGCATCATAAATTTGTACAATTTATTTTTCACATTGGTGCACGTACAGATACAACCGAATTTAACAAAGAACTACTCTGGAAATTAAACACCGATTATACCAAAGAAATTTGGAACAGGTGTGTAGCGTATGGAATTGGTTTGGTATACGCATCCTCAGCAGCTACCTACGGTTTAGGAGAGTTCGGTTATAAAGATGATCATGATAAAATAGATTCCTTAATTCCCTTAAACCCTTATGGCGATTCTAAAAATGAATTCGACAAATGGGCATTGAAACAAGAGAAGAAACCATACTTCTGGGTAGGATTAAAATTCTTTAATGTGTACGGTCCGAATGAAAATCACAAAGGCCGCATGGCTTCTGTAATTTACCATGCCTTCCATCAAATTAAAAAAACAAACGGAATGAAATTGTTCCGCTCACATAATCCTGAATTTAAAGACGGAGAACAAATGCGCGATTTTGTGTATGTGAAAGATGTAGTAGAGGTTTTATTTTTCTTTATGTTGTTGCGTAAAAAATCGGGCATTTACAATTTAGGTTCGGGCAAAGCACGTACGTTTAAAGATTTAACCAAAGCAACTTTTGCAGCAATGGGCGTTCCCGAAAACATTGAGTACATGGATACTCCAGCAGACATCAGAGATAAATACCAATACTTTACCGAAGCCGATATGAGTAAATTGCGCAGCATCGGTTATGCAAAACCTTTTCATACCTTGGAGCAAGGAGTAGAGGATTATGTGAAGGGGTATTTGATTCCAGAGAAAAACTATTAGTCGAATTTACAAACTAGCGAATTTACGAATTAGCGATTGGGTCACTCAATTCTCTGTGAAACTCTGTGCTCTCTGTTCTCTGTGTTTAAGAAAAAAATAAAAACCTAAACACAGAGAACAGAGAGCACAGAGTTTCACAGAGAAGTTCTTAGCGATTTTTGCCTGAACGATTTACTACTTCATCAAACTTTCAATCTCCTCCGCTTCTATCGGAATATTCGCCATTAAATCGATGTTTCCATTTTTGGTGATAAGAATATCGTTTTCTAATCGAATGCCTAAACCTTCTTCAGGAATGTAGATTCCTGGCTCGCAGGTGAACACCATGCCGGCTTTCATTTTTTCGTAACGGTTACCTATATCATGTACATCTAAACCTAAGAAGTGTGAAGTGCCATGCATGAAGTATTTTTTATACAAAGGCACATCAGCATTTTGTTTGCTTACATCGTGCTTGTCTATTAATTTCAAACCAATTAATTCCGACTCCATAAGTTTACCTACTTCTTTGTGGTACTCATCTAAAAGGGTTCCCTCTACCAACATGTTTGTGGCTGCTTTCATTACACGTAACACTGCATTGTACACATCTTTTTGTCGCGATGTAAATTTGCCATTCACAGGAATTGATCTTGATAAATCTGCATTGTAGTTTGCATACTCTGCACCAAAGTCTAACAAAATTACATCTCCATTATTACACACTCTATTGTTTTCGTTGTAGTGCAACACAATTGCACTCGGCCCCGATGCAATAATCGGATTGTAAGCATGACCAGTAGCACGGTTGCGAATAAATTCGTGAATTATTTCTGCTTCAATTTCGTATTCTGTTACACCTGGTTTAACAAACCCCAATATTCTGCGAAATGCTTTCTCGGTAATGTCGCATGCAGTTTGCAATAATTCAATTTCATAAGTAGATTTTACGGCACGCAATTCTCTAAAAATTGGAGCAGCACGTTCGTACTTATGCATTGGGTATTGTTGCATCAGTTCTTTTGCAAATCTGATGTCTCTATACTCATTAATGTGTACGTACCTATCGTTTTCATTGCTGTTGAGGTACACATATTCGCAATGATGCATGAGCATTGGAAAAATGTTTTTATAATCGTCTAACCAAAAAACAGAACGTATGCCCGATGTTTGATAGGCTTCTTCTTTGGTGTATTTATGTCCTTCCCAAATGGCAATGTGTTCGTTGGTTTTTTTCAAAAACAATACTTCTTTGTATGCAGGTATTGGTGAATCTGGAAAAGAAATAAAAATACTTTCTTCTTGATCGATACCCGTTAACCAAAACAAATCTGGGTTTTGGTGAAAGGTATAATTTTGATCTCCACTGCGTGGAAACTCATCGTTAGAATGAATAATAGCCATTGCTTTTGGCTTTAACTTTTCGTTGAAACGTTTTCTGTTTTCAATGAAGAGGTCGGATTTGATGGAAGTGTATTTCATAATAATAAATGTGCAAATGCGTAAATGTGCAAATGGAACTTACTAAGGTGCTATTTGCATCTTTGTATTTTGCAAATTATTAAATTATTTGCTAAGATTAATATTAAATATAAATCATTTAAATAGT
>JBILKW010000106.1:0-7876 GCA_044376465.1 Sphingobacteriales bacterium
TCAACATAATACGACAAACCTAAATCGGGGTGATGCCCACCTTGTAGCAGTAATTGCTCTCCACCATAACGAATGGTTTCTTCAATTTTAATTTTATACTCTTCAATTGTAGTAATATACGATTCGTCGTGACCAGGTCGTCTGAAAAAATTACAAAATTTACAATTTGCAATGCATACATTGGTAGTATTTAAGTTCCTATCGATGATCCAAGTAACTACATTGCTGTTCTTTTTCTGCTGCTTACGTAGCTCGTTTGCAGTGTACATTAAATCGGGCGTAGAGGCATGTTGATACAAATACATCCCTTCTTCTATGCTAAGAAACTCGAAATGAGACGCTTTGTTTAATAGCTCTTTTACATTCATATGGCAAATATATTAGCTTAATTATATTTAACTTAATTTTATTCACGATTTGGGAAAAATACCCTTTTTAATCCTTCTCAAAATCGATAGTTTTACCAATTGAAATCAAAAAACCATGAAAAAGTTTTATTTATTATTATTATTTGGATTGATCAGCATATTTAGCATGGCTCAATCTACCAAATCATTAAAAGACTATAAACAAGATAAAACTACTATTGTAAAGGATAGCACAGGAAAAGTATTACCTGCCGAAGAATGGTTTTTTAAAGTGCAAAGCAATGAATATACTCTTGAACAGATTACCGCTGATGAGGTAAATCCTAGAGAATTTAAGCTACGTGTAAGTAGTCCCGAAGAAAAACGAATGGCCATGCAACGCTCAGATCGTAAAGGTCCAATTACGCTTGCTGGATTTACTACTGGTAAACCAATTATAGACTACTCTGTAACCGATGTTAACGGTAAAACCTATACCAAAGAGGCTTTATTAGGTAAAGTGGTTGTGATTAATTTTTGGTTTAAAGATGCGACACCATGTAAAGCTGAAATTCCGGAGTTAAACAAATTGGTGAAGAAGTTCAAAGGAAAAGACGTTGTTTTTTTAGCACCAACCTATGATCCTTTAGAAGATGTTACTGAATTTCTAAAAAAATTACCATTCAATTTTATTATCTGTACGGATGTAGATGAGATGATTATCAATATGAACATATCAAAATACCCAACTCATGTAGTGGTTGATAAACAAGGCATCGTACAATTTGTTACTATCGGACAAACGGATCGGATTTTTGATCAGTTGAATTTCGAAATAACCAACGCACTATAATTTACGAATGATACAATTCCAACGATTTACACTCGATAATGGCTTAAAAGTAATCGTACATGAAGACCACACAGCTCCAATGGCTGTTCTGAATGTGTTGTATGATGTTGGTGCTAAAGACGAAAACCCGGAACAAACTGGTTTCGCTCATTTGTTTGAACACCTAATGTTCGGAGGTTCTATGAACATACCATCTTACGACGAACCTTTACAAATGGTTGGCGGAGAGAACAATGCCTTTACGAATAACGACATTACCAATTATTATATTCAAGTACCTGCAATAAATCTAGAAACTGCTTTTTGGTTAGAGTCTGATCGAATGTTGAGCTTGGCTTTTTCTGAAAAAAGCTTGGAAACTCAGCGAAGCGTAGTAATTGAAGAGTTTAAGCAACGATACTTAAACCAACCTTATGGAGATGTTTGGTTAAAATTACGCGACTTGGCGTACACCACACACCCTTACCAATGGGCTACCATCGGCAAAGAAATTTCGCACATCGAAAATGCAAAGATGGAAGATGTGAAAGCCTTTTTCTTCAAACATTATACCCCACAAAATGCCATTTTGGTGGTTGCAGGAGATGTTCAACTGGAGCATGTTAAAGACTTAACAAACAAATGGTTTGGTGAAATACCTCCAGGTAATAAATACATTCGGAACTTGCCCCAAGAACCTAAACAAACAGAAGCACGAACATTTAGTGTTACTGCTGATGTGCCGAACGATGCTATTTACAAAGCCTTCCACGTACACGAACGTAATCATAAAAATTATTATACCGCCGATATCATTTCTGATGTACTTTCCAGAGGAGAATCATCGAGATTGTACCAAGAGTTGGTGAAAAACAAGAAGATATTTTCGGAGGTTAATGCCTATATAACGGGTGATATTGATGCAGGTTTGTTTGTGCTCGAAGGTAAGCCAGCAAAGGGTTATACACTGGAGCAAGCCGACGAAGCACTGTGGACGGTGTTAGATGAATTGAAGAGTACCGAGTTAGAAAGTAGGGAACTGCAAAAAATTGTAAATAAATTAGAATCCTCTACTGTTTTTGGAGAAATGAACCTACTAAATAAAGCCATGAATATGGCCTACTTCGAATTATTGGGAGACGCAGATCGAATGAACACAGAAATGGATAGGTACCGTGAAGTTAGTGCGGCCGATATTGTAAACTACAGTAAACAAATATTTACCAAAGAAAATTGTTCAACCTTGTTCTACCATAGTAAAAATTGATATGACTTTAACACTAGATAGAACGAAGGCCCCAAAGGCATATGACCTTAAGACTATGCTTTTATTGCATGCAGAAACTGTGATGTTAAGAAATGGTCTAAAAGTTTTTTGCATAAACGGTGCAATAGAGGAAGTAATTAAGTTAGAGTTAGTTTTTAAAACCGGTACAAGAGCCGAATCTAAAAAATTAGTGGCTTCGGCATGTAATTACCTGTTAAATGCGGGCAGCACTAAAATGTCTTCATCCGAAATAATGGAGAAATTAGATTTTTATGGATCATTTTACCAGCATGATAATCAATTAGACAGAGCTACCATTAGCATTTATACATTAAAAAAATATTTTAAAGAAAGCCTTCAAATTTTTGCCGAGATCATTCTAGATCCTGTATTTCCGGAGGAGGAATTAGCCATTTATAAAGAAAATGCAAAGCAACGTTTTCTAATTAATAGCACCAAAAATGATTACCGAGCCCGACAAGAATTTCATCGAGCACTGTTTGGCAACCACCCTTATGGCAAATTAGTAGAAGCCCAAGATTACGACGCATTAACCAGAGAGGACCTTATAGAGCATTACAAACAGCATTATAAGTTGAATGATGCAACTTTAATAATGGCAGGTAATTTTGGAGATGAAGAGATAAAGTTACTCGAAACGGCCTTTCAATCTTATCAATATGAAGAAAATCAAAAAATTGAGTTTATATCACCGAATGAACATAAGCCAATAAAAATATTCAACGAAAGACCTGATGCTTTGCAATCTGCGATTAGAATTGGAAAGCAGATTATGCATAAAAGTCATCCTGATTATATTGAGTTCTCGATCCTAACCACGGTGTTAGGGGGGTATTTTGGATCGAGGTTAATGTCTAATATTAGAGAAGACAAGGGCTATACCTATGGAATCGGGGCGGGAGTGTACCCATTACTCGATTCTGCATTTTTTTACATTGCAACAGAAGTAGGAACAGAGGTAACCAATGCAGCACTCGAAGAAATTTATAAAGAAATGGAGCGTTTGCATACAGAATTGATTCCAGAAGAGGAGCTGAATTTGGTAAAGAATTACCTTAAAGGTGCCTTTATTGGCAGCATCGAAAATATTTTTAGTCACTCAGATAAATTTAAAAGTGTATATTTATATAATTTAAATTACGATTATTACGATCGTTATTTCAAATTGGTAGATGGTGTTAGCTCGGAAAGATTAGCACAATTGGCAAAAGAATATTTAATACAAAACAGCCTTACAGAGGTTGTAATAGGAAAAAAATAATATATTTGGGGAATGAAATTTTCTAAAATACTATTCATATTAGGTTTTGCTCTATGTACAAATGCTTTTGCACAGACCATACCTGTAGTAGAAATAGATTCTGTTTCTGTATTAGATAACCAACGAGTTCAGATTGCTTGGAAAGCATCTACGGATGCTCGAGTGGATGGTTATTACATCTATAGAGTATACAACAACAATTTAGGAGAACCAGATTTTTACGATCCCATTTTAGTGAATGCTAATGGAAGGCTCACAAATAATTATGTGTATGTTGATAATACCGGTGCTATTGATTTAACGAGTACATCTATTATGCGTTTTTATGTTTCGGCGGTTGATTTAGATGTAAATCCACCTGTTCAGTCAAATTTAGATTCTGCCGCTACAAAACCACACCAAACAATTTTATTAAACAATTCAATTGATGTATGTAATGCTTCAGCCAATTTAACCTGGAATAAGTACGTAAATACCAATAATGGTTGGGCAAATGGTGTATCGAGGTATGAAGTCTGGGAAAGTATAAACGGCAGCGCATTCAAAGTTATATACAGCGGCCAAAACACTAGCTATGTTCGCAGAGGTCTACAAACGGGCCTTAACTATCAATACAAAATTAGAGTAGTTAGTCGCGATTTATCAATGTCTTCGAGTTCTAATGTTCGATTAACTAGTGGGGTGTTTAACAGCTATCCAGCTTATGTTTATTTATATAATGCATCGGTTATTGGAGATAACAGAAAAATTAGTTTGAGCTGGACCACGGATACCACTAACATGAAACTTACTTATCAAGTAATGATGAGCACAGACAGTGTTAATTTTATCGAGGTTGCGAGGCTAGATTCTGTGCCCTATAAAAGATTTAGAGATACTATTATTACCAATGTAATTCCGGATAGGCTAAACTATTTCTTCAAAATTATTACGTCATGCTCATGCCCAGATACACTTGATACCACAGCCGTAACAAAGGTAATTAAATTAAAAGCTGAATACATTAACGAAACAACCAATTTATTAAGATGGAATGATTACCAAGGTTGGATGCAAGGAACTGGTTATTATGAGTTGTTTAGAGTTAAAATTGATGTAGCCACCAATACGCAAACAAAAGATTTAATTGCAACATTGGTACCTCCAGTTACAGAATACGAGGATAATTCGCCAGATTTATTAGGAGCAGATGGAGTTACCTCTTATTATTTACAGGCGCGAGAACAGGTCGGGAACCCCATTATTCCTACAACCCCATCGTCTTTTTCAAACTTTGCTTATGTTTATAAAGAAGTAAGATTAATTATTCCAGGAGCATTTTCACCAAATGCTGCAAACCCAATATTCCGTCCGCAGGTACTCACTCAAACAACTACTAAATTCGACATGAAAATTTACAATCGTTGGGGTAAGCTAGTGTTTGAAACCATTGATGAGTTTCAAGGATGGGATGGAAAAGACAAAGACAACGGATTGGTTTGCCCTCCGGGAGCATACATTTACATTATTGATGTAATTGATGCAAACGGTGCTACACTCAACAAAGTTGGTTCGGTTGCCCTGCTCGACTAAAATTTAATACGGTATTCTGAAATAATTTTCTATTTTTGTGCGGCAAGTAATAAACCGTAATTATTTGCCATATGAATCTAGATTCTAATAAGTTCGTTTCCGAAGGATTAACCTACGACGATGTTTTGCTACTTCCAAGTTATTCGGAAGTGCTTCCGAGAGAAGTAAACACTCAAACTTACATTACCAAGAAAATTAAGCTTAATGTTCCTATTGTATCTGCAGCAATGGATACGGTTACGGAATCTGCCTTGGCAATCGCTATTGCTCAAAATGGCGGCATAGGCATGCTACATAAAAATATGAGCATAGAACGTCAAGCAGAAGAAGTTCGTAAAGTGAAGCGCTCTGAAAGCGGAATGATACAAGATCCTGTTACTTTACATGAGGATGCTACCCTTGCCGATGCACTTAAGCTCATGAAGGAGTATAAAATTGGCGGCATTCCTATTATTGCGAAAGACAAAAAATTACTTGGTATTTTAACGAATAGAGACATCCGCTTTCAAAAAGATATTAAACTAAAAGTATCGTCGGTAATGACGGCTACCAACTTAGTTACGGCACCAAAAGGCACCGATTTAAAAAAGGCAGAGCAAATATTACAGAAACATAAAATAGAAAAATTACCAGTAGTGGATGCCAAGGGCAAGCTTACAGGTTTAATTACCTACAAAGACATACAGAAATTTAAAAACTTCCCAAATGCATGTAAAGATGAGCACGGAAGATTAAGAGTAGGTGCAGCAGTTGGAGTAACTGCCGATACCATAGATAGAGTAAGAGCATTGGTAAATGCTGGAGTAGATGTAATTGCAATTGATACAGCTCACGGACATTCTAAAGGAGTAATTACCATGTTAAAGGCGGTGAAAAAAGCATTCCCTAATTTACAAGTAATTGCAGGAAATATTGCAACAGGCGAGGCAGCTAAAGCATTAGCAAAAGCAGGTGCCGACGCAGTTAAAGTAGGTATTGGCCCTGGTTCTATTTGTACTACCCGTATTATTGCAGGTGTGGGTGTACCACAATTATATGCAGTATACGAATGTGCAAAAGCATTGAAAGGAACAGGAGTTCCGGTAATCGCTGATGGTGGCATTAAACATACAGGTGATATCGCAAAGGCTATTGCAGCCGGTGCATCTTGCATTATGGCAGGATCATTATTTGCAGGAGTGGAAGAATCGCCAGGTGAAACTATTATTTACGAAGGACGTAAGTTTAAATCGTACAGAGGAATGGGCTCCATTGAAGCCATGGAAAGTGGTTCCAAAGACCGTTACTTCCAAGATGTAGAAGATGATATTAAAAAATTAGTACCAGAAGGAATTGTGGGTAGAGTACCTTATAAAGGAACACTAGCCGAAGTGATTTACCAATACATTGGAGGTTTAAAAGCTGGTATGGGATATTGTGGTGCAGCAACTATTGAAGACATGCAAAAAGCTAGATTCGTTCGAATTACCGCTGCCGGCATGAAAGAAAGTCACCCGCACGATATTATCATAACTAACGAAGCACCTAATTATAGTAGATAGTATTGAGACCGCTTCGCTGAGAGATTTTGCGTTAATAATGCTAAAGGTACCAAGAATTTACAATTAACAATTTACAATTCACAATTCAATGAAAAATCTTCTTCTTTTTTGTGGTTCGAGTACCGGTAACGATCCGGAAATTGTGGAGATGGCTAAAAATTTAGGAAAATATTTAGCGGAACATGAATATAGATTGATTTATGGAGGTGGGAATGTTGGCTTAATGGGAATCATTGCTAATTCGGTAATGCAAAACGGTGGTGAAGTAATAGGTATAATACCAGAATTTTTAATGGTAAGAGAAGTTGGGCATGTAGAAGTAACGGAGTTTTATGTGGTAAAAAGTATGCACGAACGCAAAGCATTGATGTGTGATAAAGCGGATTTGATTTTAGCAATACCCGGAGGGTTCGGCACTTTTGATGAATTGTTTGAAATGCTTACTTGGTTGCAATTAGGTTTGCACTCCAAACCAATTGGATTGCTAAATTATAAAGGCTTTTTTGATTTACTATTGAAGCAGTTGGATTTAATGGTAGAAAAAGGTTTTTTACGTCCATCTAACAAAGAATTAATGTTGGTAAACGAAAGTTACGAAGCCTTGTTAAATACTTTGTCGAAAATAAAGATTGAACCAGATACCAAATGGTTTACCGATCGAAATTTGAGTTAATAAAAATAACAATAGCATTTACTAAATTGCGGCATGGATATAGATTTCAATAAGAACGAAGATGTAAACAAACAAATGGTTTTTGAAATGAAAACCAAATGGAAAAAAGTTGCAGAAGGAGGCGGCGCGAAAAACGCTGCAAAACAAAAAGAAAAAGGAAAGCTACTTGCACGCGAACGAATTGAATACTTAATAGATAGCGATAAACCTTTTTTAGAAATTGGTGCATTTGCGGCCGATGGAATGTATGAAAAAGAAGGAGGATGTCCATCTGCAGGAGTAGTAGTAGGCATAGGATACGTATCTGGCAGGCAGTGCATGATTGTGGCAAACGATGCTACTGTAAAGGCAGGAGCATGGTT
>JBILKW010000107.1:0-7872 GCA_044376465.1 Sphingobacteriales bacterium
TTCAGTTTTTTTATCAGCAATTATTTTTAAATAATCGATTGCTTTTTGATAAAGCTGAGATTGAAAATAGGCATACCCAATTTCATAATTTGCTAAGTCATTTAATTTTAGTTTTTTAGATGCAAGTTCATAGAAATCGACTGTTTTTGTCCATTCTTTTAACATAAATGCACTTGCACCTCCAATTAAATAGATCTCGTTTAAGTTTTTTATATTCGGATTTTCAACCACATCTGATGCCACATTTAAAGCAGCTGTATAATTTTTTTGCTCGTAATAAATTTTGCAGATGTAAATCGGTGCAATTTCTGCATATGTTTTAGATTCTTTTATAAATTCAAATCTTGTTAAGGCTTCCGAATAATTTTTAGCATTAAATTGTATGATCCCATCATAATATGCAGCAGGAAAAGAATATTTACTATTTTTATCAATAAGCTTTTCAAATTGTGTACTAGCCTGTTCAAATTTGTCTGTTTCAAATAAAGAGTAGCCATACCTAAAATAAAACTCATTTTGAATCGGTTTGCCTAATAAACTCACATCCGTTTTTTGATACCATTCTATTGCCTTGTTAAAGCTTCTCTGGCGATAGTAAAAACTTCCCAACTCAAAGCTAGCAGTTTTAGACAATGGATTCTCTGGGTATCGATCTACAAATGCCATTAATTTATTTTCTGCTCCTTGATGATACAATTCTAAATCGCAAATAGCCATGTAATACTGAGCATGCACTAATAATTGCTTAGCATCGTCAGTTAAATACAGAGTAGAGTTTTTAATGAGGTCTTCGTTTACTTTTTCGAAGCTGTGGTATGCTGCATTAAACTGCTGTAAATCGTACAAATGCAAGCCTTGCCTAAATTCTTTATCAATTTCTTTGAATTTCGACGACTCTTGCGCTTGAGCAAAAACCGAACAAAATAAAAGGATGATATATATGGATAGTTTCTTGTTTAAAACCATGTTTTTTACAAATTCTATTTATAACGTTCAAATCTATGTGTTTTTATATAATGGAGCTTGTTTAAAACTCATTAAAATATCCACAAATGAACAGAAATAGCGAATTATTTGCTGTTAACAACTTGTAAAAATGGGGATCTTGAGATTAATCCTGGGTTTATTCCCATTAATCCCTCAGGAATGAAGGATTGTAAGCTTTTGTAATAATCTACCCAGGCCGCAAAAAATTGATTATTACTTGGATTTTTATAGGTCATGGGTTGTAAATAAAACAATTTGGAATTTTTCTTATGCGATTCAAATGCATGGTAAATTAATTCCGAACAATACAAGGAATCATTATCCATTATAAATCGATCATCATACGCTTTACCAATAGTGCTTATAGCATATTCACTTGCATGTTTTATTAAATATTTATATTCAGGTATTAAACGCATAGCCAAGTATTTGCTAGGGTTTGGGCATCTTAAAAACAAACTATCTATGGAAGTACTTTTAACATAGGTTCCTATCGCCTCTACTGCTCGTAACTCCCCATTTATTTTTACAATTATGGCCACATGTGAAAAATCCCTTCCCTGAAATCCTTCTGTAACCGCTTCAATAGCATCGCATAAGGGGCCACAATCTAAATCTTGAAAAACTAAATCTCCCTCTATGAGTTCCGGGCGATCAATTTGTGCCGAAGAATTAAAGGATATTCCAACAATAAATAGTACAATTTGGAGAAAACGCATTCGCAAATGTGACGAAAACAAGTTTATAATCCAATTTTTATTATTAGGGTAGTATATAATATATTTTTAGACTGATCTAAAAATATATTATATTTGAGTGTGAAAAACATACTGATCTTTTTTTTAGCATTCTTTTTGGCTATTCACTCTATAGCTCAAAAGAAAGATTCTCTCTTAAAGCGGAAAATTAATACAGGGGAAGTGGTTATTTCTGGAAAGATGAAGGAGATGAGGAAAATCGACAGTCCGATTCCAATAGAATCATACCAAGCACATTTCTTTAAAAAATCTGCGGTTAACAATTTGCTGGATGCCACTCAACAAATTACGGGCTTGCGACCACAAATAAATTGTTCTGTTTGCAATACGGGCGATATACATATGAATGGAATGGAAGGAGCTTACACTGCGATATTAATTGATGGGATGCCAATTGTGAGTAGTTTATCATCTATTTATGGTTTAAGTGGTATTCCATTGAGCATGATTGAGCGAGTGGAAGTAATAAAAGGCCCGGCAACTGCGCTCTATGGTTCGCAAGCCATGGCGGGTGTAATCAACATCATCACTAAAAAAACAAACTCAGGAGATGTGCTTTCTTTAGAAACAAATGTTTCCAACATGCAGGAGTATAATAATGAAGTAGCATTTAGATGGAAAGTCAGAAAAAACATTTCTGCTTTGAGTAGCATCAGTTTATTAAATTATAATAAACCTTACGATGTAAACGAAGATGGATTTACAGACATTGCCTTGCAAAATAGAATTTCTGTTTTTAATAAAATTAAAATCGGGAATGGAAATTATCCTTATCAAATTGGGTTGAGGTTATTCAATGAAAATCGATGGGGAGGCGAATTAAATTGGACAGACAGATGGAGCGGGAGTGATACTATTTATGGTGAGAGTATTGAAACCAATAGAATAGAGTTAATACAAAGTTGGTTATTGCCCTTATCAGTTCCTGTTGAGATTCAGAGTTCCTATGTATATCATCAACAACAATCTATTTATGGTCAAACAAGGTTTGACGCAACACAACATACCGGATTTTTACAAGGAATTTACAGACATCAACAACATAAAAATGAATATGAAATTGGTGCATCCATAAAATATCAACATTATGATGATAATACTATTTTAACTAGAAAAAGTGAGGATACTTTATTTACACAAGCACAAGTAGATATGATGCCCGGGGTTTTTATTCAGCAAGAGCGTGCATGGAATAAACAATGGAAAACGCTGGCAGCTTGGCGAACAGATTTGCAAAAGAATCATGGATTAATACATTCGCCACGCTTATCTATTCAATTTAAAAAAAGCGAACAAACTCAATACAGACTGGGCATGGGTAGAGGTTTTAGAGTTGTAAATGTTTTTACCGAAGATCATGCCGCTTTAACAGGCGATCGTAAAATAAAAATTGCAGAAGTATTGAATCCAGAAAGTTCATTAAACACTTTTTTCTCTATCGATCATTTTTCGTTGTTAACAAAAGCAACCTTAAAAACAGAATTTTATTTTTTTTATAGTTATTTCTATAATAGAATTCAGGCGAATTATGACATCGATCCGAATTTAATTGTATATAAAAATTTAGATGGAAATGTAATTAGCAGAGGAGCAAATTTGCGATTCGATTTACAAACAGAAAGTAATTGGAATTTGCAAGTGGGTTTTACCTTTTTAGATGCATTTGAAAATAGGAGAGATAGCATACAAAATAAGGTTCCATTGATGTTTAGCTCTAGGTTAAACACCAATGTAAATTTAAGCTATGACTTGCCAAAGTTGAAAACGAAGATGGATTACCAAGTAGTTGGATACAGCCCAATGCGTTTACCTATTTTACCAAATGATTTTAGGCCTGAATATTCTGATTGGTATTTTATACATCAGGTACAAATTACAAATACAAGCATTAAAAATTTAGAGGTGTATGTTTCAGTAAAAAATATTTTCAATTTTTTACCATTAGATCCTATTATGAGAGCGAATGATCCTTTTGATAAAAATGTGAATGTAAATAATCCTAATAATTACACGTTTGATACAACTTATGGATATGCGCCTATGCAAGGGCGTAGAGTATTAGTGGGCCTTCGCTTACATCTTGCTAAGGTTGGTTAATTACACATTTTTTTGTATTTCTTTACGCCCATAATTAATACCCCTAAAAAATTATATGTTGAAGTAAAGATTATATTCTTCTTCAATAAAGCCAACAATAATTCCCTCTGTATTTTCAACTAATGGTCGTTTGATAACGCTTGTATTTGCTTGCATTACTGTTATGGCCGTGGAAATATTATTTAATTTCTTTTTCTCTGATTCAGGTAAATTTCTATACGTTGGTCCGTTCTTATTAATTAACTTTTCGAGTGGGAGTATTTTTGCCCATTCTTTAATTTTTGAAGCTTCAATTCCGAGTTTTTTATAGTCATGAAACTCATAGCTAATGTGATGATGTTCTAAATAATCGAGCGCCTTTCTTACAGTATTGCAGTTTTTGATTCCATAAATTCGAATATTTTTGATTTGTGTTTTCATGATCTAGTTTGTAAATGTAAATGTAAATGTAAATGTAAATGTAAATGTAAATGTAAATGTAAATGTAAATGTAAACCTTCCTACCTGCAAATCTGCTTATTTTATGTTCTACTCCAAGAATCTTTTCTGAAAATAGATTTTGAAATAGATGATTTCAAGGGTTATATTAAACCACATTGAGGAGAATATTAAAACAAATATTTAAACAATTGTAACGATATAAAAGTTTTGTTAGTTAAGAAGATTGTTGATGCGATAAAAAAATATAGAAGAGATTCTGTAAATTAGCAGATGATCCAAAAATTGCCTATACACGCTGTTTTAGAGCTTTCCAGAACAAACCCTCTGTTTGATGTAAGAAGCCCATCAGAGTTCGCACATGCACACATCCCTAATGCTATAAACTTACCCATTTTTACAGATTTGCAGCGGGCAGAAATTGGTACAACCTACAAACATAATAGTGTTCAAGACGCAATTAAAATAGGATTGAAGTATTTCGGTGCAGATTTAACTAAATACATAGATAGGGTAGAAACATCACTAACAAATAATACTGATAAAAAAGTATTGTTACATTGTTGGCGAGGCGGAATGCGCAGTGCGGCCATGGCTTGGTTACTCGATTTTTATGGTTTTGAAGTAATATTGCTTGACGGTGGATATAAAGCATATAGGCAAATGGTATTACAAAGTTTTACACTTCCTATTAAATTTAATGTATTAGGCGGATATACCGGAAGTGCTAAAACAGAAGTTTTGTTGGCATTAAAAGAAAGCGGAGAGGCCGTAATTGATTTAGAAGGCCTAGCCTCTCACAAAGGTTCGAGCTTTGGCGCATTAGGTTTGCCAACACAACCAACACAAGAACAATTCGAAAATAATTTACATAAAGAATTGCTGGAATATATTCGTATAAATGAACATGGAGAACTTCATCAAAAAAATACAATATGGCTGGAAAACGAAAGTCAGCGAATTGGATTGGTAAATATTCCGAAAGTTCTGTTTGAAAACATTATTGCTTCTTCTTTATATGTTTTACAAATACCATTTGAGCAACGTTTAAATTTTATTGTGGAGCATTATGGTAAATTCACTAAACAAGAATTAATAGATGCGGTGTTGCGAATACAAAAAAAACTGGGAGGTTTAGAAACAAAAAATGTAATTAGTTTTTTAGAAGAAGATAATATTTTTGGAGCATTTGACTTGTTGTTGAAGTATTATGATCGACAATATTTACTAGCATCCCGCAGATATAAAAGGGAGGGCAAAAAAATTAATGCAGAAACAATAAATATAATAGAAAATGCAAAAAGTATATTAGATAATAGTAAATATTATGGAAGAATTTAAGTTGACACAATATGCGAAAGGTGCTGGCTGTGGTTGTAAAATTGCCCCGAGTGTATTAGAAAATATTTTAGCGAACAGTAGAGTTGATGGAGTTTTGCAAGAAAACTTATTGGTAGGAAATTCTAGCAACGATGATGCAGCGGTATACGATTTGAAAAACGGAATGGCTTTGTTAGTAACAGCTGATTTTTTTATGCCGATTGTGGATGATGCTTTTACATTCGGAAAAATTGCTGCTGCCAATGCCATAAGTGATGTATATGCAATGGGCGGAAAGCCTATAACAGCAATTGCTTTGTTAGGTTGGCCAATAGATAAATTACCGGCAGAATTAGCAGCTAAAGTAATGGCCGGTGCAAAAGAAATATGTAAAGAAGCTGGCATTGTTATTTCGGGAGGACATACGATTGATTCTGTTGAACCATTTTTCGGATTATCGGTAAACGGAATGGTTGCCATTGAAAACATAAAACGAAACAGTACAGCAAAAGTAGGCGATGTGTTAATGCTTACCAAACCATTAGGTGTTGGTATTTTGGCCACCGCACAAAAAAGAGGCGTATTAAAAAAAGAACACGAAGAAGTATTGGTAAATGCCTTGTGTAGTTTAAATTCTGTTGGCGAATTTTTCGGAACGCAAAAAAATATAAGCGCCATGACCGATGTAACAGGATTTGGAATAATGGGGCATGCGATAGAGATGGCAGAGGGCGCAGGACTAAGTATACACTTAGAGTTTGCTAAGTTGCCTGTACTAACCGAAACACAAGCATACATGGATCAGCATATTTTACCCGATGCTACGTTTAGAAATTGGAACGCCTATTTACCTAAAACTACTATCGCTGAAGGCATAGACCCGAAGCAAAGTTTTTCTCTGTTACCCGATCCGCAAACGAATGGAGGCTTGTTGTTAGCTGTGAGAGCAGGCACGCAAGAAGAACTCAAGAAAGCAGCAGCGGAGCATGGAGTGGAGATTTGGGAGATTGGCAGGTTTGAGCAGCAAGGGGAGAAGGTGTTGAGGGTGGGGTAGGAAGTTTGCCATTTGTGAATTTTTGAGATTTTCGGTCTATCGGCCTTTCGTATTCTCGGCCTTTCGAAAAAAACAAAAGCTCCACTTCGGAGCGCTTTTGACTGTCTGATTTCATCAGGTCAGTCCACAGCACACAAAGCGAACCTTTGCTCGCTGGACGGGATTCAAACCCTTGTCCTGCGGGCGTTGGCAGCAAATCAAATCATCGCTAATTCACATCATTTTTTAATGGCTTTTTGTAAATCGGGATTTGTTCCTGGTTGACTACCTAACTTAAAATAGTCAATTTCAAATTTGACATTGTTAAATATATAACTAAAGTGTATTTTCAAGAAATTTAACTTTAACCTAAACTAAAATAATATTTACAATGAGCATGATAGAATTTCTATTTGAGTTAATCATTTATGTTAATGCATCTATTTTTACAATTTTATCTATTCGTATAGTTAGAAAATATAATAAACAAAATGTGTACAAGAATTTACCTTCTTGGTGGTCTAGCAAAGAAGTATGGTTAAAAATTCTCAAAGTTTATATAATTATACTCCCTATTGGTTATTCAACAAATTATTTAAAAGAAAAGTATATTTTGAATTATTCCTCTGCTGAAATACAAGTAGGCTATGATGATCAAATAGATCAACTATTATTTAATTACGTTAAGTATCATAACTATTCTAGAGAATATATATTTCAAGAAGAAACTACTGATGAATATGGGAATAAACATTGGGTTAACAATTGGATAATAAATGACTTGAGTATAGATGAGTATAATGAAATGAGAAAATATGAAGATTATATATATTATTATGATAATGTGCTAAAAGGTTCTAACGACAATAAGAAATATACTCTAAAAAAAATAAAATAAATGCATTTAAAAACTAAAATGTGATATTTTGAGGGAGCAAATATTATCCTTAATACGAGATGTATTGAATGAAAGAAATCATTTTTTTGTTCGAGAAGAAGACGTACAATTATATTTAGCAAATTGTTTCTTGCAATCTGAATTGTTTGAAAATGTGTTTATCGAATATCACGTACCTAGTAGTTTAATTAATGAATACCCTTGGCAGGATGCTAATAATATCTACATTGATATTGTCCTACAAGTTGATGACGTGTTTTATCCTATCGAAATAAAATATAAATCAAAGCCCCAAGCGATAATGAGCAATATTTTTGGGGGAGAGCATGAAATCATACTTC
>JBILKW010000014.1:0-22221 GCA_044376465.1 Sphingobacteriales bacterium
AACATTTTAAAACCTTTAGCGATCGATTAAAAGATTTCCCATGTAATGTTGAATACATCAATAGGTTTAGAACGAATAAAGAGATTAAAGAAATTCTGCAAAAAACAGCAGAGGGAAAAATTGATATTTTAATTGGCACGCATAGAATAGTAAGTAAAGATGTTAAGTTTAAAGATTTAGGCTTAATGATTATTGATGAAGAACAAAAATTTGGCGTAAGTACAAAAGAAAAATTAAAACAGTTCCGCGCAAATATCGATACACTTACTCTTACTGCCACACCTATACCGCGTACTTTACATTTCTCTTTAATGGGTGCGCGAGATTTATCCATCATCAATACACCACCACCAAACAGACAGCCGGTAACCACCGAGTTGCATGTGTTTAACGAAAAATTAATTAAAGAAGCCATTGAGTTTGAAGTGGAACGAGGCGGACAAGTATTCTTTATACATAACCGAGTACAAGACATTGCAAACGTGGCAGGCATGTTGCAAAAGATATGCCCCGGAGTGCGCATAGGAATTGGGCACGGGCAATTAGACGGCGATGCCTTGGAAGATGTGATGCTCAAATTTATGTCGGGTGAGTACGATGTATTGGTGGCCACAACCATTATAGAATCTGGCTTAGACATTTCTAATGCCAACACCATATTTATAAACAACGCACAAAATTTTGGTTTGAGTGATATGCACCAAATGCGAGGGCGTGTAGGACGTTCGAACAAAAAAGCATTTTGTTATTTATTGAGTCCGCCACTATCAGTACTTACTCCAGAAGCACGTAAACGATTAAGTGCCATTGAAGAGTTTTCGGATTTAGGCAGTGGTTTCCAAGTAGCCATGCGCGATTTAGACATACGTGGTGCAGGTAATTTATTGGGTGCAGAGCAAAGCGGTTTTATTGCAGAAATAGGTTTCGAATTGTATCATAAAATTTTAGACGAAGCCATACAAGAATTAAAAGACGATGAGTTTAAAGATTTATTTAAAGATCAACCGCCGCCGCCACACGTAAGTTTCTGCCAAATAGATACCGACCAAGAATTGCTCATTCCAGATGAGTATGTAACCAATATTGCGGAACGATTAAATTTATATACCGAACTTAACAAAATAGAAACAGAAGAAAATTTAAAAGCATTTGAAATGCAATTGCAAGATCGTTTTGGACCAGTGCCTAGGCAAGTATGCGAATTGCTGAATGCCTTACGTTTACAATGGTTGGCAAAGGAAATAGGTTTCGAAAAATTGAGTTTAAAAAGTAATGTATTGCGAGGTAATTTCCCATCGAACCCGCATTCTGGTTTTTACGAATCGGAAACCTTCCATGCTATTTTACGATTTGTGCAAGGTAACCCAAGAGGAGTAAAAATGAAAGAAGGGAAAACAAGTTTATTAATGATATTCGACCAAGTAAGTTCTGTATCGCATGCCATAGCATTGCTTACAGAAATGAGTGGTAAACAAAAACTACAAGAAGCATGAGTTTAAATTTAGAAATAAAAAAGATTAACGAAGATTGGAAAAATCTTTGTGCAAAAATACAAGCGGATTTCGACTCAGACGAACCCGATGTAAAAGTGTTTTTGTTTTTAATTGGAGTGCAAGAATTGGGTCAAGGGCCCAAAAAATTCTCGAAGAGACAAAAAGAAGAACTCATGCACATTGCAACCTGTAGGCTTATGAGTGAAATGGGTTTCTACGAATTAGTGGGCCTCGACCAAGACGGTTGGCCACACTGGGAAGTGGTAAAAGCCATTCCAGCCTTTACCGTTTTAGAACAAGAGTATTTATTGAAAAAGTTGATAATAAGTTATTTTGAAGAGATTGGATTGCAGTAAATTTTTTTGATAAATTAAATTATTAATTGTAAATTTACTATTGATAGTAAGTAAAAATACAATCATGGCAACAAAAGCTTTAAAAAAGAAAATACAAGAACTTAGTCCAAATTCTTCAAAAAAAACAGAGAAGTACTCTCCTACTTGGCTTATAAGTCATGTTAGCGATGCTCCAAGTTTGAAACTAGAATTAATCAGTAAGATTAGAACAGGAGTAAAAAAGAATGATTGGAAAGAACTAATCGAGAATATAGGAGCCACCGAAAAAGAATTCGAACATATACTACCATCATCTATAAGCAGTATGCAAAAGAAGAAGGTTTATGACATTGAAACTTCAGAAAGAATTTATGAAATCTCAAAACTTTTTGGTTTAGGTTTTGAAGTTTTTGAATCTCAAGAAAAATTTAAATCGTGGTTGGATACACCATCAAAAGCTTTGGGTAATAAAAAACCATTTGATCTATTAGATAGTAGCTTTGGATTTGAATTAGTTGAAAACGAAATTTATAGAATTCAGTATAATGTTTATAGTTAATGATAGTTTATCGTGTAGTAAATAAAAAATACATAGACTCTACATTAACAGGAATTGGTGCCGAAAAAGTAGGAGGAAGATGGAATGAAATTGGAACGAGAGCGGTATATTGTTCAGAGAATATTGCATTGGCATTATTAGAATATTATGTCCATTCGGATAATGTTGCAAACCTTCCCAAAGAAATCCTTATTGCAAAAATAGAAATCCCAAAGAACTTTATTATTAAAGAAATGGATTCATTGCCAGAAGGATGGAATAAATATCCGTATTCTTCACAAACAACAAAAAAGTTTACAATATTAGCAAAAGACAGGAATTTTTTTGCACTAAAAGTCCCTTCAACAATTGTTCCTTTAGAACACAATTATATTCTGAATCCGCTTTATAAAGATTTTGGAAAAGTTGAGACAGTAGAATTTATCGACCTTAAACTTGACGAACGACTTTTACCATCATCTAAATAAATCTATCAAAAGTTTTAATTATAAATTACTCCACAAAAAACTTCTCAACCTTAGAATACTTACCACTCAACATTCTAAAATAATAAACACCTGGCAATAGTTTCAAATCATATGCTTTTGTAAATGTATTGCCATGCAATTTTACTTGCTCTGTAAAAACTTCTTGCCCCAAAATATTTACAACACTTACTTTAATTGCATTTACTTCTAAGTTTGATACATCTACTTTAAACGCACCATCGTTTTTATTAGGATATAATTTAAAATTGATTTTAGCTAATGGATTTTGTTGCACACCAACATTTACATCTGCTAAATCGCTCATCCAAATTCCTCTGCCAAAAGTGGCAGCAAAAATTTTATTGGAGTCGGCATGTATTTCTAATTCACTTACTATAACATTTGGCAACATGTTGCTAAATAACTCCCAAGTATTCTTACCATCGTGTGTGTAATAAACGCCAGCATCTGTACCCACATAAACGATGTTTGCTGCAGAACCTTTCTGTAATACAATTGTATTTGCGGGAATGTTAGGGAGATTAAAACTTATGTTTGTCCAGGTTGCGCCGGCATTAGTTGTTTTATATACTTTTGCTCCACTTGCAAAACCGCTAAAGCAAGCCCAAGCAGTGCTTGGGTTCACATCGCTTACGGTAATATATGTGCAGTAAAGCGAGTCGGGTAAACCTTGTGTTCTATTCATCCAAGTTTGTCCACCGTTGGTGGTAACATAAAATTTCATTGGTTCATTTTGTTGGTGGTTTACGCGCTTAGCAACATAAATATAATCAGAGTTACTATCCGATAAATCAAAGGCAGAAATTACAGCACCAACACCGTTAGCCATTTTAGAAAAATTTGAAATTTGAATTGAATTGCTTCCTTCATCATCAGAAAAATGCATATTTTCAAAACCAGCATACATATTCATAGGATTTCCCTTTTCTAATTTAAAAGGGGTAGTCCACTCACTATTTTCGGAACCACCAATACCCAAGAAGTCGAAATTTAAACCACCATCAAACGAACGAACGAGATAACCAAACTGAGCTGAACCGTATAGAGTTAATTTATTTGTTGGATGTAAAATACACTCCATACCATCGCCACCAATCATATTCACCCATTGGTTATTATTTTTATAATAGGTCGAATTATCTTGCGCACCTGCAATTACATCGCCAAAACTTTCTCTTAACCCTAATCTATAGAATGAAGTAATTTGCATACCACTTCCGTAAAATTTCCAACGTGTTGGCCATTTATAATTCGGTTCCGAATTAGCAGAAGTCCATGAACCAATAATGGGGTTGTCTGTTCTATATAAGCCTCCATCATTTGCTACATAATAAGCATTGTTTAATTTATTATAAGCAAACTGATGTTGGTCGGCATGTAAATATTCACCATAGTAAGGCAACCAATATGACATCCCGTCCCAGGTAGCACCACCGTCATTTGTTCCCCACATGTTTATACCACCAACATATACTTTATCTTTATTTGCACCATCGCACATTATTGCCAAATCGTATGTACCTTGGCCACCGCCGCCGCCTTGGTTTACATCCCATCCCAACAAATTAAAACCGTTAGAATTGTAGGGCTTTGTCCAGGTTGAACCTGCATTTATACTTTTATAAAAACCTTCGAAACCTCTATCTAAACCACAAGCAATTGCATAAACATAATTTGTATCGACACTCGAAATTGCAATTTCTACACGTTGTGCATTTCTGGTCGGTATTCCTGTACTTAAGTTTGTCCAAGTTTCACCAAAATTGGTTGATTTAATTATTCCGGCATCGCCAGAATTTAGTGAACTTACAAAACCAGTACTCGCGTAAATGGTATTTGCATTTAATGGATTCGATTCCATGTCCCATATAATAGAACTTTGTTTGTTCGTCCAAGTATTACCTCCGTTATAAGATTTCCAAATGCCCGAAATGGCTGCTGCTACAAGCTCTTGAGGGTTTGCAGGGTTTACATATACTCTTCGTATCAACGACTCGTCGTTTTGATTTAAACTTAAATTCAACCCGGTTGGGTTCCAAGTTAAGCCACCATCTGTAGTTTTATACACACCAATTCCGTAATGTGTATGTCGTTTTCTACCATCAGTTTTTAAGGCAACGCCTAAGTAAGCATAATCGCCAACCGAAATATACATAGTATTAGGGTTGGTAGGATCGATGGCAATATCGCTTATTCTAATAATTGGCAAATTATCGGTTAGAGGGGTCCACGATTGTCCGGAATTAGATGTTTTCCAAACACCGCCTTGTGCAACGCCAACAAACATAGTTGCAGAATCTGTTGGATGAAAGGCAACGCAATTTATACGACCTAGACCATGCGAAGTAATGGCATCTATAGCGGGTGGCAAATCAGTAGGTCCAACTGGAATCCAATTACTACCTGCAGATTTAGATGCATTGTTTTTTAAGGCATTTATTTTTTCTACTTCTTTTAAAAACAGACTCTCATTAGGCATTGCACCACTCATACTTGTTCTTTGCTCATAATGCGACTCCCAACGTTTATACCACTTCCAGCCTTTGGCTTTACGTAAATCGGTAGAGTTTTTATACTCATCAAACTCACGTTGCAACTCTACAAAACTAGTAGGTTTTGGATTTGGATTAAGCTTAAAAATTTGTGCTGAAGCCAAACTAGGCAAAACAAATAGTATAAATAGTACTTTTTTCATATCGTTATATATCCGTTGAATTTCATAAATTTAACAATTCTAATGCCATAAATTAAAATACGGTGAATAAAGAATTAATACGTGCCAATATTCTCGAAAAACGAGAAACCTTGAGCGAGGAAAATAAATGCGCTTTACTACAAAGTGTAATCGATCAATTAAACAATTTCGATTTCACAAACATTCAAACCATACATATTTATTTACCTATAAAAACGAAAAATGAAATAGACACCTTTCCCATCATTCGTTTTTTAAAATTGATAAAACCAGACATCCGAATAGTTATACCAAGAAGTAATTTCAAAACCTTTGAAATGCAAAATATTTTATACGATGGCAGCACTGTATTATCTGAAAATAATTTCGGAATTATGGAACCGGTAAATGGAATTGTAATTCCATACAATGACATTGACATGGTGATATGCCCCTTACTTACTTTTGATAAAAAGGGATACAGGGTTGGCTATGGTAAAGGATTTTACGACCGATTTTTAGTACAATGCCGAGCAGATGTGGTAAAATTCGGATTAAGTTATTTCGAACCCATTGATATTATTGAAGACATAGATTCGCACGATGTGAAATTAAATTATGCTATCAGTCCGAGTAAATTATGGGAGTTTGAATAAAAAAAGCCCTTATTTTACGACAAGAGCTTTTTAATTTTTTCATCTATATAATTATTGTTTTATGCGCTCTACATATTCGCCTGTGCGAGTATCGACCTTTACTTTATCGCCTTCGTTAATAAACAAAGGAACACGAATTTCGGCACCGTTAGAAACGGTAGCTGCTTTAGTTACGTTGGTAGCAGTATCACCTTTAACTGCAGGCTCGGTATAGGTAATTTCTAATTCAACATGAGTTGGAGCAGAAGCCATAATTGGTTCATCACTTTCAAAAGCAATAATTAAATTCATTCCTTCGGAAATAAATTTTGCCGAAGCACCAAATAAGAATTTCGGAATGTTAAATTGCTCAAAGGTTTCGTTATCCATTACGACAAAGAAATCACCATCTTCGTATAAGTATTGATAATCTTTGGTTTCCACTCTGCAAATTTCCACTTCTTCATCTGTACGAAATCGATATTCTACTAATTTTCCTGATTTAACATTGCGCATTCTTGCTTGGTAGAAAGCTCGTAAGTTACCTGGTGTACGATGAATAAATTCTTCTACGTTTACGAGTTCACCATTAAAACGCAATACATTTCCTTGTTTTACATCAGATGCTTTTGCCATATAAATTTTATATTATGTTATTATTTAAACGTTTGCAAAGATAATAAAATTAGGCATTAGGCCGATTTATAATCTAACATTGAAATACTTTTATCGCAGATTTCATATTCATATTCTTGGTTAGAACAGATAAGCAAGGTTCTATTTCCCAAGTAATCTTTCAATAAATTTTTATACCAATCTATACCTTGTTTATCTAAATTAGAGCAAGGTTCATCTAATAAAACACATGGAACATCAGAAACTATTGCTAACAAAAGTTTTGTGCGTTGTTTCATACCCGAAGAAAAATACCTAATTTCTTTGTTGATGGAAGAAGTTAATCCTAGTAATTCCAATAATTCTTCATTAGAAATATTTTGGTATCTATTTTTAAAAGAGAAATGGAAATTTATCATTTCTAATAAAGTCATTTCTTCTATTAATTCTAAATAAGGAGATGCGATGCTGATGTTTAAAAAAGCTAGTTCGGCAGAAATATTTTTATTTTGATGTTGGTAAGCAATGCTACCAACGGTAGGTTTTAAGATTCCAGAAATAATTTGCAGGAGTGTTGATTTTCCGGAACCATTGGAGCCCAATACAGCTGTTCGTGAGCCAAAAGGTATATCGAGATTGATGTTTTTAAACACCCATTCTCTGTTAAATTTTTTACCAATTTGAGCTAGCTGAATATGCATTAATCGCGAGAGTAACCTTTCATAATGCCATTAGTAGATGAATGTATAAACTCTAAGATGCCTGTTTTTATTGGACTATCGGCAATTTCAGATTCAATCATCGGTACTGCATTGGAAATAGAATACCCTTTAACATATAGTATTCTATAGATGTCTTCTATTTGGCGAATTTCATCATCAGAAAAGCCACGACGGCGTAAGCCAACAGAATTTATACCAACATAAGAAATAGGTTCGCGAGCCGCTTTGGTATAAGGGGGTACATTTTTACGAACAAGCGTACCACCTGCAATAAAGGTGTGGGCACCAATTCTTAAAAACTGACCAACCGCAGCCATTCCTTCTAAAATGGCATAATCTTCAATGGTAACATGGCCGGCAAGGTTCACATTATTAGCTAAAATAATGTTATTACCTAACATACAATCGTGGGCTACGTGCGCATAAGCCATTAGTAGGCAATTTTTACCTATGCTAGTGGTGTTTCTATCCACGGTACCTCGGTTTATGGTAACACATTCGCGTACAACAGTGCCATCTCCAATTTCAGCAAGAGTATCTTCTCCTCTAAATTTTAAATCTTGAGGAATGGCGGATACTACAGCGCCAGGAAAAATTTTACAATTTTTTCCAATGCGTGCGCCGTCCATAATAATAGCATTTGGACCAATCCATGTGCCTTCGCCAATTTCTACGTTAGCATATATGGAAGAGAAAGGTTCAATGGTAACATTGTTGGCTATCTTCGCTTTGGGGTGTACGGAGGCAAGTGGAGAAATCATTCGTTAAGGTTAGCTTTTTCTTACAATTTGTGCCATTAGTTCTGCTTCCATCACAATCTTATCACCTACAAACGCAATTCCTCGCATTTGACAGATGCCTCTTCGGATAGGAGCTGTTAAATCGCACCTAAATATAATAGTATCTCCCGGAAGTACCTTATCCTTGAAACGTGCATTTTCAATTTTCATGAAATATGTCCAATAATTTTCAGGATCAGGAACGGTATTTAATACTAAAATTCCACCCGTTTGTGCCATTGCTTCAATTTGTAAAACGCCTGGCATTACAGGGTTTCCAGGGAAATGTCCTTTGAAAAACTCTTCGTTCATCGTTACATTTTTAATCCCTACCACATGTTTTTGGGTGAGTTCGGTAATTTTATCAATTAATAAAAATGGTTGGCGATGAGGAAGAATGTTCATGATGCCATTTATATCATAAACTGGCTTTGCATTAGGGTCATATGTTGGAATATTCTTTTTTGCTTTTTCTTTTTTAATAAGGGCTTTAATTTTTTTAGCAAAGGCAACATTTGCTGCATGGCCAGGGCGAGCGGCCATAATGTGGCCTTTTAGTGGCATGCCAATTAAAGCTAAATCGCCTACTACATCTAATAATTTATGCCGAGCAGGCTCGTTTTGGTATCTTAATTCTATGTTATTTAAAATTCCTTCTCTGGCAACGGCAATTTTTTCGCGGTTAAATAATTTAGCTAAATGCTCCAGTTCTTCGTCTTCTACCACTTTATCAACCACCACAATTGCATTATTTAAATCACCCCCTTTAATTAGGTTATGTTTTAGCAACATTTCTAATTCATGCAAGAAACAAAAGGTTCTGCAAGAGGCAATTTCTTTTTTAAATTCTGATATTGAGGAAAGTGATGCATGCTGACTTCCCAATACTGGCGAATTATAATCGACCATTACAGTCACTCTATAATCATCAACATAAGGCATAGCGGTCATTTCTACATGACGCTCTGTTTCTTCGTAATTTATATTGGTTGGAATTACGAAATACTCACGATCTGCATCTTGCTGAACAATTCCAGCTTTTTCAATTTCTTCAATAAAAGGCATCGAACTACCATCCATAATAGGTACTTCGGGACCATTCAACTCAATTAATACATTATCGATTTCTAATCCGGCGAGTGCGGCGAGTGAATGCTCTACAGTAGAAACGCTTGCTCCATTTTGTGTGAGCGTAGTTCCTCTCGAAATATCGGTTACATTGTCTACATCGGCATCAATAATTGGCTGCCCCTCTATATCAACACGTTGAAATTTATAACCATGGTTTTCTGGTGCCGGTTTGAAGGTCATCACAACCTCTTTACCTGTATGCAAGCCAACTCCAACCACTGTAACAGGGGCTTTTAATGTAGTTTGTTTTACGTTCATTCCTAACCTAATATTCTGACAAATGTATTTAGAAACGATGTTTAAACAAAATCTTTGAGAGGGATTTTAGATGGTTTGTTTTAAATCGCGCAATAATTGCTCTAATTCTTCTATGCGTTTTTCTAATTCTGGTAGCCTTCTGTAAACTGCTTGCATTTTTAGCGAATCTCTAAAAGGCGATACTGGAGTGCCATTCCATTGTTTATTTTCTTCTGTAATTGATTTAGATACACCAGATTTAGCATTTATCTGTGAACCTTTGGCTATATGTATATGCCCTACAATTCCGACTTGTCCGCCCACAATACAGTTTTCTGCAATGCGTGTACTTCCAGATATTCCTGATTGAGAAGCAATAACGGTATTGTCTCCAATCTCAACATTATGTGCAACTTGAATTAAATTATCGAGTTTCACACCCTTTTTAATTACGGTAGATCCTATGGTTGCTCTATCGATACTCGTGTTTGAGCCTATCTCTACTTCATCTTCAATAATTACATTACCAATTTGAGCAACTTTTTGAAAGGTGCCGTCTGCTTGTGGAGCAAAACCGAAGCCATCGCTGCCGATCACTGTACCCGAGTGTACAATCACATTTTGGCCAATTACACAATCAGAATACACTTTTACGCCAGAAAACAGGGTTGTACCATCAGCAATTATAACATTATCGCCAATATAAACTTGTGGGTATATTTTTACATTATTGCCAATGGTTGCATGGTTGCCGATGTAGGCAAAAGCGCCTATATAGCAGTCTTTACCAACTTTTGCAGTCTTACTTATATAAGTAGGCTCTTCTATTCCGTATTTGTTTAATTTGATGGTGTTGTATTTTTCTAACAATACCGAAAAAGAAGTATATGCATTTTCTACACGGATAAGGGTTGCAGAAATAGGCTTCTCGAGTACTAGGTCTTTGTTTATAATTACCACAGAAGCTTCTGTAGTGTACAAATATGGTTCGTATTTTGGATTCGCCAAGAAAGACAGGGTTCCTTTTTTACCTTCCTCGATTTTAGCTAATGAATAGACAACTTCGTCGGGATTACCTTCTAATTCTCCATTGAGTAATACACAAATTTCTGTTGCCTTAAATTGCATTATACAAAAATAAAATTATCCATCAATGCTGCAAACCTATTATTGAAATAAGTGTAATATTTTGTTAACATTTTAGCGGTATTTAGGGTAACAGATAAAATGTTTTTGAACAGTTTTAGATAATGCATCCAAATTTAAACCATCGGAAAACACCGCAATGTCTTGTAAACCTTTGGTTTTCGTTAAAATAAAAATCTTTCCACCATCGGGGTTGTAAGCGTTATTATTAATGATACCAGTAAAAACAAAATAATGCACAAGTTCAGGTGCTATTTGCCAATTTTTAACCAATTCTGCCTCCCTAAGTTCTGCTTGTTCTACATTAATTGCGTCTTTTTGGATTTCTATTGAGTACAATCGTCTATTTATTAACTCCGAACATAGAAGTGAAAGCACTCTATCGGTATCGTTGATCCACACTTTTATAGACGTATAAATATCATGATCGTCTATGTTTGCAAATGCATCTAAAAATCGAGGGTCGCCTTTAAAATCATCGGCGCTTGGGTTGTTTTTCAATAAAAACTCAAATGAGGGGCTAGCAAATAAAGGATGACCGTTGATGGCTAATTCTTTAGCTCGTTTTAAAATTTTTAATAACAATTGCTCCGCTGCAATAACAGTTTTATGGAAATACACTTGCCAATACATTAATCTACGTGCTATTAAAAACTTTTCGACAGAATAAATTCCTTTTTCTTCTATTACTAATTGATCGTTCATTACATAAATCATTTTTAATATTCGATCAAAACCAATTACTCCCTCAGAAACACCGGTATAAAAGCTATCTCTATTGAGGTAATCCATACGATCCATGTCTAGTTGACTAGACACCAATTGATGCAAGAATTTTTTTGCATATTTATCTTCAAATATTTCAATAGCTAGGGTTAATTCGCCTTTAAATTCTACATTTAACCTTCTCATCAACAGAATAGAGAGATCTTCATGATGGATGCTTGGCACGATACAACTTTCGAGCGCGTGAGAAAAAGGACCATGTCCAATATCGTGTAACAAGATTGCGATGGTTGTTGCTTTGGCTTCATCATCGGTGATGTCAATGCCTTTGGATCTGAGTGTTTCCAATGCAATGCCCATTAAGTGCATGGCACCGAGTGCATGATGAAAACGAGTATGGAGTGCACCGGGGTAAACTAAATGAGTTAAACCCAACTGTTTAATATTTCGTAAACGTTGGAAGTATGGATGTTCAATTAAATCAAAAATTATTTCATAAGGAACACTTACAAAACCATACACTGGGTCGTTAAATATTTTCTTTTTATTCAAAGCACAACAATAAAAGCCATACAAATTTGTTAATTTTAACGGAAACGAGAAATTAAAATAAAATATATGCAAGAAACAATCATATTGTGGGCAGATGATGAAATAGATTTATTAAAACCACATATCTTATTTCTACAAGATAAGGGTTATAACGTAATAAGTACTACAAATGGTTCGGATGCATTAGATTTATTAAAAACCGAAAAGGTTGATGTTGTGTTTTTAGACGAAAACATGCCCGGACTATCTGGTTTAGAGACGCTTCAAGAAATTAAGAAAAATTATATTGATTTACCGGTTGTTCTCATTACCAAAAATGAAGAGGAATATTTAATGGAAGATGCCATTGGTAGTAAAATTGCGGATTACCTTATAAAACCTGTAAACCCTAAACAAATTTTATTAACCCTCAAAAAAATAATTGATAACAAACGATTAGTATCCGAAAAAACCAATTCTGCATATCAACAAGAATTTAGAAATTTAGGTATTGCACTAAATGATGTTTCTACAATTGATGAGTGGAAAGATGTATACAAGAAATTAGTGTTTTGGGAATTAGAGCTGGAGAAATTACAAGATACCGGGATGCATGAAATTTTAACGCATCAAAAACAAGAAGCAAATGCGCTGTTTTCAAAATATGTAGAAAAAAATTATTTGCGATGGTTAAAAGAACCTGATAGAGCTCCCTTACAATCGCATCAATTAATGAAACAAAAAGTATTACCACAATTATCAGATCAGATTCCCACCTTTTTTATTTTAATTGATAATTTAAGATACGACCAATGGAAGGTTATAATGCCAACTATAAATGAATATTTTAGATTAGAAGAAGAAGAAATTTATTCGAGCATTTTACCCACGGCAACACAGTATGCACGCAACGCCATTTTCTCTGGTTTACTTCCATCAGAAATGGAAAAACAACACCCAAAACTTTGGAAAAACGACGAAGATGAGGGGGGTAAAAACCTGCACGAAGAAGAGTTTTTACAAGCACAACTGGTTCGACTCAGAAAAGACATTAAATGTTCATATGTAAAAGTAGTGAACAACGAAGAAGGCAAAAATTTAGTGGACAGCATTAATCAGAAATTTCAAAATCAATTAAATGTAATTGTATATAATTTTGTGGATATGCTTTCGCATGCTCGTACAGAAATGGAAATTATAAGAGAGCTTGCTCCAGATGAGAGTGCTTACAGATCCCTTACCCTATCTTGGTTTGAGCATTCTCCATTGTTAGAAGCCATCGTAAAAATATCACAAAAACCATCACGATTAATTATTACTACAGACCATGGTACTATAAGAGTAAAAACACCGAGTAAGGTTGTTGGAGATAGAACTGTGAACAGTAATTTACGCTACAAACAAGGTAAAAATTTAAACTATAACCATAAAGAAGTGCTAGAAATTAAAAATCCTGCAGAGGGATTTTTACCAAAGATAAATGTGAGTCAAACTTTTATTTTTGCTAAAGAAGATTATTATTTTGTATATCCCAACAACTATAATCATTTTGTAAATTTCTTTAACAATACCTTTCAGCATGGGGGAATTTCATTAGAAGAAATGCTAATACCATATGTTGTATATACAAGTAAATAAAGTAAGGGGAGCTAAATTTGGCTCCCCTTATCATAATAATTAAAACCTAAAATTCATAGACACCATATAATTTCTTCCTGCCTGAGGGTAATAAAAATTATAATTATTTTCTACACCATTTTCAATTAAACTATATGTATAACCATTGGGCTCATATAATGCATTGAATACGTTGTTTACTTTTAACGTAAGGGTAAAAGAAGGAATTATTTTTTTAACTCTCAAATTATAATCTAAAAATAAGTCGTTTACAAAAAATGGATCAATTTTTCGTAATTCATTTGAGGTATTATCCATGTATTGTTTTCCAACATATTTAGATTCTATACTCACAAATAAATTCTGATAAACTTTATATCGCATTCTAGTACCTATTACAACATTTGGTGAAAAAGAAATATCGGTATTATTGTGTTCTCTTAATAAAACTCCGATGTAATTATAATCAGCATCGTATTCATAAATTGATTCTGTAAACGAAGCAATTTTATTTCTACTTAAAGCTATATTTGCAGAAACATTAAGCTTAGATGTGTATGTATAAGAAGCGCTAGCTTCTATACCAGCTCTGTAACTACTAGGCGTATTTACTCTTAAGTATTCGCCCACATTATTTACTTCTCCCGTTAACACTAATTGATTCTTGTAATCCATTAAATAAGTATTAACTTCTACATTAAAACTATTCGTTCTTTTTTTCCAACCTAACTCAATATTTCTTAATTGCTCCGATTTTGGTACAAGGTTATTTACTTTACCATTAATAAAATCGTCTCTATTGGGTTCTTTGTTAGCAACACCCACACTTAAATAAACATTATTATCGTTGGTAATGTTATAAGAGATACCCGCTTTAGGATTGAAGAAATTAAATTGATGTTGTTGATCTATAATTACCTGGTCTTTGTTATTGCCTTCTAATTTATAATCAATAGCTCGCAATTGTAAATCGACAAACGCTTGTAGAGCATTTGTAAATTGGTAATTAGCTTTAGCATACATATTAAACTCTTTTTTAATACCCCAACCTGTGTAAAAACGATGCCCAGGTTGAGAACTGGAAGCAAATTTAGACCACACTATTTCCCCAAAGTGTTCGCCATCATACCTATTCGCAGAACCACCAATGGTTAAGCTAAATTTATCTAATGAATTGTACTCCCAACTGTATACTATACCTTCAAACTCATTGCGCAACCATCTGCGTCTTAAAATATCGGTGTTTGAAATGGTATCATTCCCTATAAAAAGGGAGTCTAAATTATAATTAGCAAACTGCTGGTCGAATCTAAATTCTTGAAAGTAACCTCGTCCTCTTGTATAATGATAGCCAAGATTTATATGGTTTCTGTTGTTAATTTTAAACGATTCAAAAATTTGATAGTGATCTTGCTGATAATTGTCATATTGATCATTATACTCTGCATTTATAGGGTTAAATCTTCTATTTGTTTTTAAGGAATCCTGAGGCACTCCGTTCCAAGCTAAAAAAGTTTTCTCTGTACCCGAAAATACGTTGAATTTAATAAGATGTTTTTCATTTCGATAAGACGCAGAGCTAAAAAAAGATTTAAGTACAGCAGAACTATTTTCGATATATCCTACACTTGCAATTTTAGACATACGACCAGAAAAATTCCAATGTCCATCTATCAATCCGGTATTTACTTTAGCCGAGTAGCGTTCCATTTGATTTCCAAATAAAATACGTGAAGCATCAAATCCTCCTTGTGTAATGTTTACTTCTGCATAAGCAGTATCGGGCATATCATCTGTTTGAATATTTATACTCGCTCCAAATGCTCCTCCACCGTTGGTAGAAGAACCTACACCACGTTGTACTTGTATGTTTTCTACAGAAGATGCAAAGTCGGGAATGTTTACTGTAAAAGTTCCTTGTGATTCGGCATCATTTAGTGGAATGCCGTTAATGGTTAGGTTTGTACGGGTTTGGTCTGTACCACGAATTCTGATGCCTGTGTAGCCTATACCCGTACCTGCATCTGAGGTGATCACAACACCCGGTGTTTGATTGAGAATGTATGGAAGATCTTGCCCCATATTTACATTTTTAATGTACTCTTTATCTACCATAGAAAATGTACCTGCTGCATTTTCATTAATTCTAGTAGCTGTTACTAAGGCTTCCTCTGATACGTAAATATTTTTTCTTAATACAAATACACTTTGCCTTTTTAAATCTACAATTTGGGCAAAAGGATAATAACCGAGCATGCTAATGTTTAAAGACACGGTCGATTGCTTAAGTTTTATTTTGTACCAACCATTTGCATCGGTTTGAGCAAACAGAATTCCATCAATAGAAATTGTGGCCCCAGGTAGAGGCTGTTTCTGATCATCAACAACTTTAATTTGATAATCTGTTTGTGCTTGCACTGCAATACTGCTCAACAGCAGCAACACTAGTATAATTTGTTTTTTAACAAACATTTAATTTAAATTAGAATAAAACCTCAGACTACAAGGGATTAATAGTCCTACATCGATTTTATCACCTCATCCCTTCGCCGGCATTATCCGTATCAGGTTCTATGGGTATTATCTCAGGCACCGTGTATTGGCACCACCCCTTTGAGCAAGCACAAATGTATATATTTAATTATGCTTAATGCAAATTAATTTTGTAAGTTTTTTTCCATTACAAAATCGTTCAACATAAATTTTCCATACGGTATATCAATGCGCTCTCTAACGGTAAAGTCCATTTTTATATAAAAATGGTAGGCAGGGTTATTTATATTTACATTCAAAATTAAGAACTCTGCTCGCTCTTTATATTCCATTTCTAAGTGTTTTAACATTGTTTTACCGAAACCTTTACCATGTGTTTCTGGCAAAAAATAAAGTTTATGTATTTTATAGGTGGAGGGTGTTTCGTGAATCATTTCTGAAACAGAAGCAAAACCAACTGCTCTTTCATTTTCTTGTGCAATGTAAAATTCGTGCCCTAAAAAATCCATCTGTTTATAAATTGCTTCAGGAGTATACATTTCCCCAAACATAAAATCTATTTGTTCCTGAGAAATCACATTTTTATAAGTCGGAAACCAAGTTTCATAGGCTATGCCTACAATTTCTTTAATATTATTTATATCAGCTTTTCTGATTTTTAACATTGCATTTGTAATTTTAATTATTAAGTAATTGATATATAGAATTTTAATAAAACTTTATGTATACTTTCTCCCTATTTGCAATAAAATTAAAATAATAGCTTTTTTCAATTTGTTAACATTTACTTAACATTAAGTACTTACTTTTGGGGCAAAATAAAACTAAAAATGTCACTAAACTCTATTTTTCAGTACTTTTTGCCAAAAGACAAAAAGTTCTTCCCACTTTTCGAAAGCGCGAGTGCTAATTTAATTACATTATCTGATTATTTAGTCGAGGCAGTAAATGCTAGCGACCTTGAGCACAGAAATGAATTAATAAAGAAAATCGATGATTTAGAACACCGAGGAGATGAGATTACTCACGAGATATTTTTAGAGTTGAGCAAAAATTTCATAACACCCTTTGATAGAGAAGATATTCATGCATTAGCTTCTGCAATTGATGATGTGGCAGATTACATACACGGTTCATCAAACAGAATGTTGTTATACAATTTAAATTACACTACAGAGCCTATTAAAAAGTTAGCTGATTTAATTTCTCAAGGTTGTAAAGACATAGAAAAGGCAGTAAAAGAATTAAAAGATTTAAAACACATACGCAACGTTACCGATTCATGCGTGAGAATTAACAGCATGGAAAACCAGGCAGATTATG
Organism: Sphingobacteriales bacterium; assembly: GCA_044376465.1. Taxonomy (GTDB): domain Bacteria; phylum Bacteroidota; class Bacteroidia; order Sphingobacteriales; family Sphingobacteriaceae; genus CAJBVG01. The sequence goes on from JBILKW010000014.1 coordinate 17,505, forward strand.
TGTTTGATATGGCAGTTGCTGATTTGTTTAAAAATGAAACAAACGCAATTGAACTTTTTAAAATGAAAGAGATTTTATCAGCATTAGAAACCGCAACAGATATGTGTGAAGATGTAGCGAATGTGATGGAGTCTATTATTGTAAAGCATGCCTAATCATTTAAAAAAATGAGTTTAACTTTACTTATCGTTATCATTGTACTCGCACTGATTTTCGATTACATAAATGGATTTCATGATGCGGCAAACTCAATAGCCACTGTAGTATCCACAAAAGTACTTACCCCATTCCAAGCTGTATTGTGGGCAGCATTTTTCAACTTTTTAGCCTATTGGATTTTTCATTTAAACGTAGCCGATACGGTTGCTAAAACAGTTAATACTTTACAAATAAACTTAGTGGTAATATTAGCAGGAGTAATTGCTGCCATATTTTGGAATTTATTAACCTGGTGGTTTGGTATACCATCTAGTTCATCGCACACCCTAATTGGGGGTTTCGCAGGAGCTGCAGTTGCACATGCTGGTTTCAGTGTGGTAAACATGCAAGTAATTGCTAAAGTTGCTTCGTTTATTGTGTTAGCACCAATAATAGGTATGATTATGGCTTATACCATTACGGTACTAATCATGTATATATTCAGAAGAGCTTCGCCTCGCAGGGCCGACACTTGGTTTAAACGTTTACAACTAGTTTCTTCTGCTGCGTTCAGTTTAGGACACGGTGGTAACGATGCTCAAAAAGTAATGGGTATTATTTCAGCTGCCATTATCGTATACATTACACAAAATCAATTAGACCCCGCAAGCTTACCTGAGTGGTTGAACCTAAAATATCAAATTACAAATGGTAAAGTAAAAATTACTGAACCACCTTTTTGGGTTCCTCTGGCTTGTTACACTGCAATTGCAGCAGGAACAATGTCTGGTGGTTGGAAAATTGTAAAAACAATGGGTAGTAAAATTACCAAGGTTACTCCACTAGAAGGTGTTGCCGCTGAAACTGCCGGTGCCATTACACTTTTCATGACAGAACATTTTAAAATTCCGGTATCTACTACACATACTATTACCGGCTCTATTATTGGGGTTGGTTTAGCAAAAAGAGTTTCGGCAGTACGTTGGGGCGTAACTATTAGTTTATTGTGGGCATGGGTATTAACCATTCCGGTTTCGGCAACTATAGCAGCTTTGGTGTACTATATCATTAGCATTTGGTTATAAAATTTTTTTTAGATGAGCTGTTATCTCAAGAGCTCATCTAAACTTTGTATAGATACGTAGTGATAATTATTACGTGCACGCTCATAAATTTCTTGTGCATATGTTTTACCTTCTTCGGTACTAGCCAATGCAGTGTATAAGGGCATCAAAAATTTACGTCGACCAACTCTCATTAAAAAACGTTCCAAGGAATTATAGTCCTTTAGATATTGATTATGAATTACATGTTCGAACCAAGCAGCTTCTAATTCTGAATTACCAGAACTTGCAAAATTAAAGGTCAACTTTAAATCATTAAGCTTATTTGTATCTAACTCTTTGTTTAAGCCCCTAATAAAATATAGGTACTCGTGGCTCGACCAATGTTTAGTATCTAATTCTTTTGCCTTTTTTCCTGCGGCAAAATCTACTAAACTTTTATTTACCATATCTAACTTTATAGAATTAAGTAATGGAATGCTATTTGGTAAATCAGATTGGTAAATCCATGCATCAGCATTTATCAAGGCAGCTAATTTTTCATCTCCTTTAATTAATTCTTTACTTAATAAATTTAAAAAACCTTTTGTATCCATTGTTTTAAATGCATTGGATTGAAAATAATTTTTCAAGAATGAATCAAATTTTTTTCTACCAACAATACTTTCAATATGAATTAAAAACAATGCACCTTTTTCATACGCAATATCAGTTAAGCCTTCATCCGGATCTCGGCCATCTAAGTCTAAATACAAACGTGTATCCTCGTGTCCTTTTCCAAAAGATTTTAACTCTTCTTGTAAATCTTGATAGCCTAGTATTTGCAACATGTCTGCATATTCTTTGCCTTCAATTGCTTCCATAATTCTGCGTTCAAAATAAACCGTAAAGCCTTCATTTAACCAGAAATCGTTCCAAGTAGCATTGGTTACCAAGTTGCCCGACCATGAGTGTGCAAGCTCGTGTGCTAATAAGCTTACTAATGATCTGTCGCCAGCTATAATGGTTGGAGTAGCAAATGTTAACTCTGGATTTTCCATTCCACCGAAAGGAAAACTAGGTGGTAATACCAATACATCGTATCTGTTCCATTGGTATTTTCCGTATAAGTTTTCTGCAGCCTTCATCATTTTAGGTAAGTCTACAAATTCTGCAGCACACTTATCTAAATCAATAGGCTCAGCGTACACACCTGTGTTTTCACTCAAAGGTTTAAACGCTAAGTCGCCAACAGCTAATGCCATTAAATAAGAAGGAATTGGCTTGGTTTGTTTAAAGAAATAAACACCCGAATCATTTTTCATAACAGGATTTTCCGCACTCATTAAAGCCATTAATTCTTTATTTACCTTAACCTTTGCATTATAAGTAAAACGTATTGCTGGGCCATCCTGACAAGGGATCCAAGATCTTGCTAAAATTGCTTGTGACTGGGTGTATAAGAATGGGTGTTTTTTTCCTGCGGTTTGCTCAGGGTTTAACCATTGCAATGCTGCAGCGTTGCTACTAGTTTTGTATGTTATACGGATGGCTTTTGTTCCTTCTTTTAAAATTATTTCAAGTGCAGAACCTAAAATATTATTACTATTAAATAAATGATAAGTTAGTTTTTCTTTCGAATTAAGATCCCTTACATCTTCTATTACTAACTCTTTGGTATCAAAATAAATAGTATCCGAATTCCTATTTTCATCTAAAACATAATTTGCTTCGCCAAACAATATTCTATTGTCCATGTCAACTTGTATATCTAAGTCGAGATGTTTAATTCTAGCAGAGGTTCTGCTTGCGGCCGTATGTTTGTCTTTTGCAAAGCTTGTAAGTTGATTTTCTGATGATTTGCAGGCAATTAAAGCGAATAAAAGTATAAAGGAGTATTTCATGTTTGATAATAATATTGGTTAAAAATAAGTAATAAATTTTACTATATTTAAATGTTTAACTTATTCACAAAAATGAAAAGAATATTAAGTCTAAGTATTATACTATTAGCATTTGTTAGTTTTTCTTATGCTGATAAAAAAGAAAAGAAAGCTAAAAAAGAAAAAAACACCTATGTAGAAATGCAAACTACTATGGGTACTATGGTGTTAAAATTATACAATGAAACTCCTTTACATCGCGACAACTTTATTAAAATTGTAAAAGCAAAACAGTATGATAGTGTTTTGTTTCATAGAGTAATTTCAGCTTTTATGATACAAGGTGGCGACCCTACTTCTAAAAATGCTGGTCCCGGTGTATCATTAGGAAGTGGCGATATACCTGGTGTTCCAAGAATTGCAGCAGAATTTAATCCTGCGTTATACCATAAAAAAGGTGCACTAGCAGCAGCTAGAGATGGAAACCCCGAAAAAGCAAGTAGTAATTGCCAGTTCTATATTGTAGTTGGTAAAAAATTCGTAGATGCAGATTTAGACAGAATGCAAAGTTATAATGGTTGGAAGTATACAAACGAACAGCGTGAAGTATATAAAAACATTGGCGGTACACCTCATTTAGATAATAATTATACTGTGTATGGCGAACTTGTTTCTGGAATGGAAGTGCTAGATGCTATTGCTGCAGCTAAAACAGCACCTGGTGATAGACCATTAGTTGATGTTCGAATACTAAAGACTAAACTTTTAAAGAAGTATAAAGTTAAAAAAGAAAAAAAGAAAAATGTAGAACCCGTAATCTCTCCTAAAAAAGAGAAAAATGTTTTACAAAGCGAATCTCAATCTGCAAGTGATACAGAAGAGGAAGAAAAAACATCCACTAAAAAGAGAAAAAATTAAGTTGAAAATAATATCCTACAATGTTAATGGCATTAGATCTGCCATTAGTAAAAATTGGTTACAATGGTTACAAGCTAGTGATGCTGACGTGGTTTGTTTACAAGAAATTAAAGTGCAACTCGAACAAATTCCAATGGAACTAAAGATGATCGAGGACTTAGGTTACCATCATTATTGGTATCCGGCACAAAAAAAAGGATACAGTGGTGTTGCTATTTTATCAAAGAAAAAACCTAATAATATAGAATACGGTTGTGGGCATGAGTTATTTGATTATGAAGGCCGAGTAATTCGTGCTGATTTCGACGACCTCTCTGTAATGAGTGTTTACTTGCCTTCTGGCTCTAGTGGTGAAGATAGACAAGAGGTAAAATATAAATTCATGGATTTTTTTAAAGATTATATACATGAGCTTAAATGGAAATATCCAGAGCTAGTTATTTCTGGAGATTACAATATTTGCCACAAAGCAATAGACATACATAACCCTAAATCGAATGCAAACTCATCTGGTTTTTTACCTGAAGAACGCGAGTGGATGGAGAATTTTATTAACGATGGATTTATAGATAGTTTTAGATATTTTAACCATGAACCGCATCATTATACATGGTGGAGTTTTAGGGCTGGGGCAAGAGCTAAAAACTTGGGATGGCGTATCGACTATCATTTGGTAAGTAAAGAATTAGAGATAAGACTAAAGCGTGCAAGTATTTTGTCTGAAGCAAAACACTC
>JBILKW010000108.1:0-7715 GCA_044376465.1 Sphingobacteriales bacterium
ATTGGCTCACGTTGCAAGTGCCGAAGGTATTATTTGTGTGGAGAAAATTAAAGGCTTACACGTAGAAGCATTAAATTACGGCAACATACCGGGATGTACGTATGCTTCGCCAGAAATTGCTTCGGTTGGATTAACTGAGAAAGCAGCAAAAGCAGCAGGATACGAAATTAAGGTGGGTAAGTTTCCATTCTCTGCATCGGGTAAAGCAAGTGCATCTGGTGCTAAAGATGGTTTTGTAAAAGTAATTTTTGATGCTAAATACGGTGAGTTTTTAGGTTGCCACATGATTGGCATGAACGTAACCGAAATGATTGCTGAAGTAGTAGTGGCTCGTAAATTAGAAACTACTGGCCACGAAATCATAAAATCAGTTCACCCACACCCTACCATGTCTGAAGCCATCATGGAAGCCGCAGCAGATGCGTACGGGGAAGTTATTCATATGTAATTGTGAATTGTAAATTGTTAATTGTCAATTAATGCATTAACATTTACAATTAACAATTTACAATTTACAATTTATAAAATGGAGTTATTCAGTATAAATACTGGTTTATTTAAACTCGATGGTGGCGCTATGTTTGGCGTGGTGCCAAAGACTTTGTGGCAAAAGGTAAATCCGCCCGACGAGAACAATATGTGTACTTGGGCGATGCGTTGTTTATTGGTAAAAGACGGAGATCGTTTGATATTAATTGACAATGGAATCGGAACCAAGCAAGATGCGAAATTCTTTAACCATTATTATTTACACGGCGATGATAGCTTAGATAAATCATTAAGCAAATTGGGTGTAGAGAAAAAAGACATTACGGATGTTTTGCTAACGCATTTACATTTCGACCATTGCGGGGGCAGTATTATAAATAAAGCTGATGGTGCAGGTTGGGATGTAACCTTTCCTAATGCCACCTATTGGAGCCATAAAGATCATTGGGAATGGGCAACCAAACCGAACCCAAGAGAAAAAGCATCCTTTTTAAAAGAAAACATTTTACCCATACAAGAAAGCGGGCATTTGAAGTTTGTGGATGAAGGGGCTCCTTTCTCGGAAAATATTTCCATCAGATTCAGTTCCGGGCACACAGATCACATGATGTTGCCAGTAATAAAGTACAAAAACGAGACGATTGTATTTTGTGCGGACTTAATTCCCTCTTCTGGACATTTAGGCCTATCCTGGGTAATGGCATATGACACCAAACCCTTGTTAAGCATGTCTGAAAAAGAGGAATTGTTGACTACCGCAGTGAAGGAAAACTGGACACTTTGTTTTGAGCACGACGCAAAAGTAGAATGTGCAAAACTTGTGGAAACCGAAAAAGGTATTAAAATAGAACAAACCTTTAAATTATCAGAAATATAGCTGACAATTCCTAAAAAAGGAATGATTTTTGCTATACACTATTTTTATTAATGTATTTTTGCAAGCCCTTTAAAAACAGTTAAGCAGGAGGAAAATGAGACAACTGAAGATTACCCAATCAATTACAAACCGCGAAAGCCAGTCATTAGATAAATATTTACACGAAATAGGTAAAGTAGACCTTATCACTGCCGAAGAAGAAGTAATTTTAGCACAGAAAATTAGAGAAGGCGACCAAGCCGCGCTAGAGAGATTAACTAAAACCAACTTACGTTTCGTAGTTTCTGTTGCAAAACAATACCAAAATCAAGGTTTAACACTAGGCGATTTAATTAACGAAGGAAACTTGGGGTTAATTAAAGCAGCTAAACGTTTTGATGAAACGAAAGGATTTAAATTCATTTCATACGCCGTTTGGTGGATTCGTCAATCCATCTTACAAGCAATTGCAGAACAATCGCGTATAGTACGTTTGCCATTGAACCAGGTTGGTTCATTGAGTAAAATAAGCAAAGCTTTTTCTAAACTAGAACAAGAGTACGAAAGAGAGCCCTCTCCAGAAGAATTGGCAGAGATTTTAGAAACTACGGTTGATAAGATTTCAGATACCATGAGTAACTCAGGTCGACACGTTTCTATGGATGCACCATTTGTTCAAGGGGAAGAAAATACTTTGTTAGATGTGTTAGAAAACACCGATACGCCCGATACAGATAGCATGTTGATTAACGAGTCTTTATCTGAAGAGATCAAACGCTCTTTAGCAACCTTAACAGAAAGAGAACGCGAAATCATTGTGTTATTCTTCGGCTTAGGAACGAACCATGCCCTATCTTTAGAAGAAATTGGGGAGAAATTTAACTTAACAAGAGAAAGAGTTCGCCAGATTAAAGATAAAGCCTTGCAACGCTTACGCCATACCTCAAGAAGTAAAATATTAAAATCTTATTTAGGATAAGATATTATTTAGAATAAATTGTAGAAAAGATTGAATGTTAATTAATTATTAATGTTCAATCTTTTTTTATTTTTGTGCCACACAAATACAAAGCAAATGTTAAATAAATACGAATCCGATTTAAAAGACTGGATTGCTAAAGAAAAGAAAGCAATACAACTAATTAATGTTGTTGGTCATTTATGGTTTGATAACTCTATTGAGTTGATTTTATTCAGAAAACCATTGGTAGATGTAAATGCAAGTGAAATTTTAAGCTACCATTTATATGCTCAAAACATTGTAGGTAAACCTATCACTATCGACGAAACTTTTGCTTTAGCAGAGCAAATTGCTAAAATGGACATTGCTCCTTCTCGTATAGATTTAGGACGTTTGGCTTCTGAATGGATTGCAGAAAAAGAAAACTTTGCTTCTATTGAAGAATTTGTAAAAACGAAGTTAGCCGCTCACATCGGCTTAGAGAAAAAAGTATTAGCCCCTAAAGATGTAGTATTATATGGATTCGGTCGTATTGGTCGTATTGCCGCGCGCGAGTTAATTATGCAAGCTGGTAAAGGCGAACAATTGCGTTTAAGAGCCATCGTAACTCGCAGTAACTCTGATAAAGATATTTCTAAACGTGCTGATTTATTACGTTATGATTCTGTACACGGCCCTTTTAACGGAACAATTGTAGAAGACTACGAAAACAAAGCCTTAATTATTAATGGCCAAACGGTATTATTAATTGCAGCCAAAAACGCTGATGAAATTGATTATACCGCTTATGGCATTAACGATGCTTTGGTAATTGATAACACAGGGGTATTAAGAGACAGAGAAGGTTTATCCAAACACCTAGTTTCTAAAGGCATTAACAAAGTGTTATTAACCGCACCGGGTGGCAGTGTACCAAACATAGTGTTTGGAGTGAACCACGAAGGCCAAGCGGCTGATGAGAACATTTTCTCGGCAGCATCTTGTACTACCAATGCCATTGTGCCTGTATTAAAAGTTGTTGAAGATGCTTTCGGTATTGAAAAAGGACATATTGAAACCGTACACTCGTATACAAACGACCAGAACTTATTAGATAATTACCACGAGAAATATCGCCGTGGACGTTCTGCAGCCTTGAACATGGTAATTACTGAAACTGGTGCAGACAAAGCAGTATCTAAAGTATTGCCACATTTAAGTGGTAAATTAACAGGTAACGCTGTGCGTGTACCAACACCCGATGTTTCCTTGGCTATATTAAACTTAAACTTCAAAAAAGAAGTAACGTTAGAAAGTTTAAAAGATGCTTTAAATTCTGCATCCTTGTTTGGCGATTTAGTAGAACAAGTAGAATACTCTATTTCAAACGAATTAGTATCAAGCGATTTAATTGGCAACTCACACGCCTCAATTGTTGACGGCCCTGCAACCATTATTGCAAAAGATGGTAAAGGTGCAGTATTATACGTATGGTACGATAACGAATATGGATATACACGCCAGGTAATTAGATTGGCGAAGTCGATCGCAGGAGTGATTAGGTTGAGATATTATTAGTCTTTAGTAGTTAGTCTTAAGTCATTAGAAGGGGAAGATTTGTGCATATAGCAAGGTCTTCCCCTTTTTTTATTTTGGAATTAAGTATCAAGAATTAAGAATTAAGATAGCAAGCTCTGAGTTGTATGAGCACACGAGCACACTAGCACACTAGCACACTACCTTCTCCACATTTCCACAAACAACAACATTTTCCCCTACAAATCAGTTAATTACTGCACCCAGCCTCCCCTATTTACTAACAATTTCTGTGGATAACAATACTTGAGAAAGTCCCCTTTTTACAGGATATTTATACGTTCTAATGCATGGTAAACATTAGAAATTATACAACTAAAACAGAGTAAATTGAAACTAAAATCACTAGAAGTAAAAGGCTTTAAAAGCTTTGGAGATAAGATCAGCATCAATTTTGATGATGGGATTACGGCTGTTGTGGGGCCTAATGGTTGTGGGAAATCTAACGTAGTGGATTCTATCCGTTGGGTATTGGGTGAGCAAAGCACCAAAACTCTTCGTTCGGAAAAAATGGAGAACATTATTTTCAACGGAACGAAAAACAGAAAACCTGCGAACCTTGCAGAAGTATCTCTTACCTTCGACAATACAAAAAATATTTTACCTACCGATTATACCACTGTTACCATAACTCGTAAATTATACCGCTCTGGCGAAAGTGAGTACCGTTTAAACGATGTACAATGTAGGTTAAAAGACATTACCGATTTATTCTTAGATACTGGTATAGGTTCAGATTCTTACTCAATCATCGAATTAAAAATGATTGAAGAAATATTAAGCAATAAAGACAATTCTCGTAGAGCTCTGTTTGAAGAAGCTGCAGGTATTTCGAAATATAAAATCAGAAAAAAACAAACCTTAAATAAATTAAAAGATACCGAAGACGATTTAAACCGTGTAGAAGATTTATTATTTGAGATTGAAAAAAACTTAAAGCAATTAGAAAGTCAGGCGAAGAAAACCGAACGATACTACAAGCTTAAAGAACAATACAAAGAATTGAGCACTATACTTGCTTCTTTCCGCATTACAGGTTTGAAAAAATCGATGGAAGAGTTGGATGGAAAAGAAGTAACACATAACGATGATAAGAACCGCTACCATGCAGAAATTGACAGTGTAGAGGCTAAAATACAAGAAGAAAAACTTGAGAATTTAAACAAGGAAAAAAACTTAGGAGTACAGCAAAAGGCCTTAAACGACTACATTGCTAAAATTCGTTCGTACGAAAACGAAAAGAAAATTAAGAATGAACGCTTAACCTTTTTTCAAGAAAAAGAAAGAAAATTATCGGGCGATTTAAACATCGACAAATCATCTGTTGATCAAATTTTAGGTCAGTTAGAAACCCTTGAAGCATCGCAAACATCAGAACAAAAAATACTTTCGGAAATAGAATACGAATTAGAACAATTACGTACCGAAGTAGAAATGTTGCGCGAAGAACATCAACAAAGCAGAAGTAAATTAGAAATTGCACAACAAGAATTACAAGCCAACCAAAACATCATTTATAAAAATGAAAAGGAATTGGAGATTGTAAAAATTCAGAAAGAAGGATTAGAACAAGAATTTGCACGTACCAGTACAGAAACCAATCTCCGTAAAGAAGAGATGGTGGAATTTGATAAAGAAATTGAGAAATTAGAAGGCTTAAGTGCAGAAAAAACAGAGTTATATAAAAAGTTAACCCAAGACGAAGAAGCGCTGAAAGCCTCTATTGAAAAGGCAGAGAACGAGATCAATGAAATGAAAGATCGTTTCGCAAAAGAATCTCGTAAACTAGACGCTAAGCAAAACGAATTTAACTTAACCAAGAGTTTAGTTGAAAGTTTAGAAGGCTTCCCGGAGTCGATTAAATTCTTAAAGAAAAATACCGAATGGAGTAAAAATGCTCCACTCCTCTCCGACATTTTATTTTGCCAAGAAGATTATCGTATTGCCATTGAAAATTATTTGGAAAGTTATTTGAACTACTATGTAGTAGATACTTACCAAGAAGCCATGGCAGGCATACAATTACTTGGGCAATCGGCAAAAGGAAAAGCAAATTTCTTTGTGTTAGAAAGTTTGAAAGATTCTAATTTACAAAACATCGAAAACTCTGAAGCAGGATTAATAACTGCTATGGAAGTAATTAACGTTGATTACAAATACCAAAAGCTAGCGAAACATTTATTAGGAAACGTTTTAGTAATAAATGAAAACGAAGAGCTCTGGATTAACAAAGAAAACGATTCGCAAAAAGTATATTTAGCGAAGAGTGGTAAGTTCAACAGAACCAAAGTTTCTTTATCTGGTGGTTCTGTAGGTTTGTTCGAAGGGAAGAGAATTGGTAGAGCTAAAAACTTAGAAGTTCTAGAACAAGAAATCAAAGATATTAACCATTTCATTGAAGAGTATAACAGAGATATTGATAACATGGTATATAGGTTGCAAGATTTAAAGCAATCGACTAAAACCAACGAGTTATCTATTATGAAAGACGAAATTAACAAAGTAAATACAGAGCTAATTTCATATAAAACTCGTCAAGAGCAATACCATAATTTTATTAACGACAGTTCGGTTCGTAAAGAGGATATACAACGTAAAATTGAAGAGTACAACCTTCAACTAAAAAGCATGGTTCCGGAATTGGAACAAGCCATAGCTTCTAAAGACGAACTGCATGCACACGTACAAGATTCACAGCAATTGTTTAATGAGTTAAACGATAAATTATCTGAACGTTCGGGATCGTTTAACCAACGCAACATTCAATTCCATCAACAACAAAATAAAGTATCGCAATTAGAAAAAGAAGTTGAGTACAAAAACAATAATTTAAAAATGCTTCAAGAGCGCATCGCCGTTAACCAACGCGAGTTCGATGCTGCTATGCAAGGCATTAATGAAATTATGACTACGCATGATAATTCTGATACCGAATTAGTAGCGATGTATGAAGAGAAAGATGCGATGGAAAAAGCTACACAAGAAGTGGAGCAAGATTACTACCAGTCTAGAAATAAAATTACCGAACTCGAAGAAAACTTGAGAGAAGTACGTGTACGTAAGGAACAAGCGGAGCAAATATTTAATCAATTACGCGATCGTAAAACAGAATTGCGCATGGAGTTAACTTCTCTGAAAGAGCGTTTATCTGTAGAGTTCTCGGTTGATATTGATGAATTGCAAGACGTAGAAATTCCGGAAGACGAAAACGAAGATCAGCTACGTGTAAAAACAGAAAAATTACGCAATCAAATCGACAACTACGGACCCATAAATCCGATGGCGATGGAAGCGTATGACGAGATGAACAAACGATACACGTTTATACAAGAACAGAAAAACGATTTGTTAAACGCGAAGGCATCATTGTTGGATACCATTAAAGAGATTGACGATACTGCGAAGGAGAAATTTATGGAGGCCTTTACGCAAATTCGCGACAACTTTATTATTGTATTTAGATCATTGTTTAACGAAGAAGATTCATGCGATTTAATTTTAACAAATCCTGAAGATCCATTGGAATCTGACATTGATATTATTGCGAAGCCAAAAGGCAAAAGACCATTAACTATTAATCAACTTTCTGGAGGGGAGAAAACGCTTACGGCTACTGCTATTCTCTTCTCCTTATATTTATTGAAACCAGCACCGTTCTGTATATTCGATGAGGTGGATGCACCATTAGATGATACGAACATTGATAAGTTCAATAAAATTATTCGCAAGTTCTCAGACCAATCGCAATTTATTATTGTTACCCACAACAAACGTACAATTGCAAGTACCGACGTGATATACGGAGTAACGATGGTAGAGCAGGGCGTTTCGAGA
>JBILKW010000015.1:0-21128 GCA_044376465.1 Sphingobacteriales bacterium
CAAAATCCCAAGAAACATTCTAAATCCAAAAAAAATCATAGATTTGAAAAATATAAGCGAATCAAAAAATGTCATTAGAAGTACAAGGAAAATTAGTAGATGTATTTGATACAATACAGATTACAGAAAAGTTTAAGAAAAGAGAATTTGTTCTTGAAACCGAGGAAAGAGGTTACCAGCAATACGTAAAATTTCAATTAAATCAAGATAAGTGTAGTTTAATTGATGATCATAAGTTGGGAGATGAATTGAAAGTAGCTTTTAACCTTTCTGGTAAGCCCTATACTAGGAAAACAGGAGAAAAAGATTACATAACCAACATCGTGGCTTGGAAAATAGATAAACTTAGTCCTAGTTCTGCATCTATGCCAAGTAATGATCACCAAGTATTTAACATGGATAGCCTTGAAGCAAGTGCAGACGACTTGCCATTTTAACAACGACTTGGTTTAGACATAGGTTTGTAAGCATTTTGTCAGAATATTAAATTTATGTTAATAAATCATCTTAAAATTTTTTTATTGCTTAAAAATTATAATTTTGTGAGCCCTATAATTAATTAATTGGGCAATTTTTCAATACATAGAACGTTAAACAATACAGTTAAAAAACAAATAAATTTAAAAATGGCAAATGAGGCAAAAGTAGCAACTGCTGCAAAAGAAGAGAAGAATGGTTTAAGTTCCATCTTTGCATCTATCACTATTCCATTGTGTTTAGTTGTGGGTATTTTAATTTACAAATTTGTAATGGGTAACCCATCAAACTTTGAAGGTGGCGATCCAAACAATCACCCGATCAGCGAAGGCGCAGGACAAGTGTTAGGATTAATTTACAAAGGTGGTTTCATCGTACCAATCCTATTATCGTTGGTATTGATGAATATTACTTTTTCAATCGAAAGATTTTTAACAATCGCTAAAGCTCAAGGTAAAGGCAGAGCAGAAACGTTTGTTCGTAAAATCAGAACTCATTTAGACAACAATAATGTTGACGCTGCAATTAAAGAATGTGATGCGCAAAGAGGTTCGGTTGCTAACGTTTTACGTTCAACTTTAGTAAAGTACAAAGAAATGGAAAATACTTCTGGACTAGATTTAGACCAAAAAGTACTTTCTATTCAAAAAGAATTAGAAGAATCTACCACCTTAGAATTACCAGGTTTAGAGAAAAACCTAGTAATTATTGCAACGATGGCTTCGGTTTCTACCTTAATCGCTCTACTAGGAACGGTAATTGGTATGATTCGTGCATTCGCGGCATTAGCAACTGCTGGTTCTCCAGACTCAGTAGCTCTTGCAAACGGTATCTCAGAAGCCCTAATCAATACAGCTTTAGGTATCGGTAACTCTGCTGTTGCAACAATTATGTACAACGTATTTACTTCTAAAATTGATGCTATTACTTACGCAATTGACGAAGCTGGATACAGCATCATTCAAACATTTACTGCAAAGCACAGATAAGATTTTAATAATAATTTAAACGAAATAAAATGTCAAAAGTAAAGGTTCCTCGTAAGAGTACAGTAGTGGATATGACGGCAATGACCGACGTAGCCTTCTTGCTACTTACGTTCTTTATGTTGGCTACTAAGTTTAAACCCGATGAACCCGTGACGGTGACTACACCTTCATCAATCTCGGAGATAAAGCTCCCAGAAACAGATATTTTATTATTAACAATCGATAAAGACTCTAAAGTTTATTTCGCAATGGATGGTGATCAAAATAAGATTACCCTCCTTGAGAAAATGGCTGAGAAATACAAATTAACATTTACGCCTGAACAGAAAAAACAATTTTCATTGTTAAGCTCGTTCGGGGTGTCTATTAAACAACTTAGCTCTTACTTAGATCTTGATGCAGATAAACGTAAAGAATTTAAACAACCAGGAATTCCTTGCGATACTCTGAATAATGAATTAGCAGATTGGATTTTACAAGCTCGTTTTACAAACAAAAATTTACGAGTAGCTGTAAAAGGTGATGGTGATGCTGGATATCCTGTAGTGAAACAAGTAATCTCAACTCTACAAGATAAAAAAGTAAATCGTTTCAACTTTATCACAAGCTTAGAAAAAGCTGACAATTAATTTTTAACAATATTTCTAATTTAATTAGATAAAGATATGGCAGATATAGACACCGGAGGGGGTGGCGGTAAAAAAGGCAAGAAAGTCAGAGGTAAAAAGCAATCAACACGTGTTGACTTTACTCCGATGGTTGACTTGGGCTTCCTTTTGATTACGTTCTTCATGTTAACAACATCGATGAATAAGCCACAAACCATGGAGATTAACATGCCGGTAAAGGAAAAGGATTTGACGGAAGAAGAACAAACGAAAGTGAAGGCTTCTCAAGCAATGACTATCCTCCTTACAAAAGATAATAAAGTAGTTTACTATTTTGTTGATGAAAAAACAGGCGAGCCCGGAACTCCACAAGTTACAAACTTCGGCAAAGCAGGAATTCGCGCAACTCTTTTGAATGAAAACCGCATGCGTAATGCTAAAGTAGATTCGATTGCAATCTACAAAGAGCAATTACAAACAAATAAAATTGATGAAAAAACATTTAGAGACAATGTGGCCGCAATTAAAGCCTTTAAAGATGGTTTGATTGTAATTATAAAAGCCAACGACGATTCTAAATATAAAAACTTAGTGGACATTTTGGACGAAATGAACATCTGTAACATTGGTCGTTATGCTATTGTTGACATTACACCTATGGAAGTAGATATGTTAAAGGAAACTCCTTTATAGTCCTCAAAATTATAATATGGCTAAAATAGATTTATACGACACCAAGTGGCTTAGCCTAGTATTTAAAGGTAGAAACCAAGAATACGGTGCTTTCGAAATCCGCAAGGTATATCCAAAAAATGCGTTTTTAGGAATTGTATTGTCAATTGTTTTATTTACACTTTCTGTAAGTGCACCCTTGATAATTAAATTAATTTCTAATGCATTGCCTGAAGATAAGGTAGTCTTGGTAAATAATACAACCGATTTAGAGGAACCTCCTCCGGTTGATAAAAACCAGCCTGCAACTCCTCCTCCTCCTCCGCCACCTCCGTTGAAGTCGACGATTAAGTTTACTCCTCCGGTAATTAAGCCAGATGAGGAAGTACCAGATGAACCACCTCCAACGCAAGACAAATTGCAAGAAGTGGATGCTGGTGCGAAAACAGTAGAAGGTGACCCGAACGCAGATGTAGATTTAAGTGGTTTAGAAGACGGAACTGGTGATTTAATTGGTGAAGAACAAGTTTTCTTAGCCGTAGAACAACAACCAGAATTCCCTGGTGGCGAGTCTGCATTAATTGCTTACATCGCAAAAAATACCAAATACCCTGCAATTGCTCGTGAGAACAATATTGAAGGTAGAGTATTTATTAGTTTCGTAGTAGAAAAAGATGGGAATATATCGGATGTAAAAGTGATACGTGGTATTGGCGGTGGTTGTGATGAAGAAGCTAAACGCGTAATAAAAGGTTTGCCTAAATTTACACCAGGTAAACAAAACGGTCGTCCTGTACGTGTACAGTTTAACGTACCTGTTAACTTTAAGTTGATGTAATAAAATTTTAGGGTGAGTGCAAGAGAAAATGTTCTGTTTGTTTTTGGAATTTTAATGTCGCTGGTTTATGCAGCAATTGGAATCGTTTGCCTAACAATACCGAGCTTCTTAGCAGATTACTCATCAAATATTAAAGCAGGAATAGGCATCGTTTTTATTGTCTATTCCTGCTTTCGTTTATATCGTTCCATTCAAAAATATAAAACGAGAAATGAAGAATAAGTACTTATATCTATTTACTCTTGTCGCTGCTATTACCTACAGCGCTTGCTCTAATGTTGATAAAAATGGGAAACCATTAAGTACTACTACCTCTGGTAATGTGAAAATTGCCGCCGATGAAACACTTCTACCTGTGATCGATTCTCAAGAACAAGTTTTCGAAACCATATATCCGAAAGCAGACCTCACTATTCAATATTTACCAGAATCAGACATCGTTAATCTATTCGTGAATGATAGCGTACAACTTATTGTGTTACCTCGTGAGTTGAATGAAGAGGAGATGAATGTATTTAAATCAAATAAAATAGTACCAAGAACAAACAAAATTGCAACCGATGCCGTTGCACTTATAATAAACAAAGCCAATACCGACACTACTTTAGAACTCGCAAACGTTAGAGAAATAATTAGAGGAAATATTACAAAATGGAATCAGCTAGACAAAAACTCTAGCATTGGCGACATTAATATTGTTTTTGATAATTCTAAAAGCAGCACCGTTCAATACATGATTAGCTTGGTTGGTAAAAAAGACATTAAGGGCTATGCGTTAAAAACCAACGAAGAAGTAATTAACTACGTTGGCCAAAATAAAGGAGCCATTGGAATTATTGGCTTAAATTGGATAAGTGATAGAGACGATTCTAGCACCATCTACTTTAAGAAAAATATAAATATTGTTGGCATAAAAGGTGACCCTGGAGATTTAGGCGACGAGTATTTTTATCAACCTTACCAAGCATATTTAGCCACCAAACAATACGCATTAATTAGAAGCGTATATACCATTTGCAGAGAACCTCGCGCAGGTTTAGCAACAGGTTTCGCTTCTTTTATTAATGGAGATAAAGGACAAAAAATAATTTTAAAAGCAGGACTTTTGCCAGCAAATGCGCCCATTAGAATTATTTCAACACAATAATATAAGTATTAATTTTTCAATATAATAAATGATAAAGATGAACAAACAACTGAAGAAAATTGCCCTAGGTATTTTTGCCGTTTTTTGTACAGTTACAATTGTGAAAGCGCAAAATGCTTTAGAGGGAATCCGTGCAATTGAAGTTGAACAATTCGAAAGTGCGAAAAGAATTTTTTCGACATTAATAACTAATAATCCTAGCGATGCTGATAATTATTTCTACTTAGGTAGAGCTTATTATGGTCAAGAAAAAATCGACTCAGCAAAGTTGTATTTTGATAAAGGCTTAACTGTAAATCCAAACTCTGCGCTAAACTTAGTAGGCTTAGGATCTATTTCTTTTGATATAGGAAATGATGCAGATGCTAAAGCAAGTTTT
This sequence comes from Sphingobacteriales bacterium, assembly GCA_044376465.1. Lineage (GTDB taxonomy): Bacteria > Bacteroidota > Bacteroidia > Sphingobacteriales > Sphingobacteriaceae > CAJBVG01. The sequence continues at coordinate 5,111 of JBILKW010000015.1, forward strand.
GAAAAAGCAGTTGCGTTAACATTAGCAAAAGATTACAGAACACTGAAATATATTGGTAAAGCTTATGCGGAGTTAGGTAAGAAAAATTATAACGAAGCACTTAACTATTTAAACAGAGCGAAAACCTTAGAACCAAAAAATCCTGAAATTTATGTTTCTATTGGTGATGTGTACATGGAACAATCTAATGGTTCTGATGCGGTAAAATATTATAACGATGCATTAAAAATTGATGCTAATTATGTGAATGCACATGTTCGTACAGGTAAACTATACACGAGAGCATTAAACTATCAAGAAGCAAAAACAGCTTTTGAGAAAGCAATTAGTATTGATGCAAACTATCCTCCTATTTACAGAGAATACGGCGAGTTAGAATTAAGTGCTAAGAAATATGAAAATGCAGTAGAGAATTATAAAAAGTATATGGACTTAACAGATAAGTCTACAAACTCACAATTAAGATATGCACGTTTCTTGTTTGTTGGTAAACAATACCAAGAATCTGCAGATCTGATTAAACAAATTATTCCAAAAGATTCATCTGATTACATCATTTATCGTTTGTTGGGTTATTCATCTTATGAAATAAAAGATTACAAAGTTGGCTTGAATGCAATGAATAAATTTTTTGCAATGGGCCCACGTAAAATTTTAGGAACAGACTATTCATACTTAGGAAAATTGCAAGTAAAAAATAAGTTAGACTCATTGGGTATGACAAATATTTTGAAAGCGATTGAAATGGATACTACCACCAAAGAATTATACGGCGATTTAGCAGATGCATATTTCTCTCAAAAGAAATACAAGTTAGCTGCAGAATCGTATGAGAAGAAAATTGAAGGTGGCAAACCTGGTCCTGTAGATTTTTTCTACGTAGGCAGAGCATACTATTTTGGATTAGAATTTGTAAAATCTGATTCTGCATTTTCACAATTAATTCAACAAAAAGCAGATTTTGCAACGGCTTGGTTGTACAGAGCTAGAAATAATTTTAGAATTGATGATACCGACGGCAAATCTGATGGCATGGCGAAACCATACTATGAAAAATTTGTAGAATTAACGCTTGCAGATCCTAAGTTCGATGTTAAAAAATCGGGTAAGGATTTAATCGAATCTTATAAATACTTAGGAGATTATTATTTCACTATTGCAAACGATAAAACAAACTCAAAAACGTATTGGTTAAAGGTGTTGGAGATAGATCCAAACGATAAACAAGCAAAAGACGTTTTAGCAGGTTTAAAATAAATAGAGCATTTTTTAATTCTTAAAATATGGGAAGCAGTTTTTTACCATCCGATTATTTTCCGATAATTCTTCAGTTTATTGCAGCTTTAGGCTTTGTGGGCGTAACAATGTTGGCCACACACTTTATTGGTCCTAAGCGTAAAACAAAAGATAAATTAGAAAACTTTGAATGTGGAATTGAGCAACAAGGCGATGCTAGATCACCTATATCAATAAAGTACTTTTTGGTAGCCATTTTATTTGTGTTATTCGACGTGGAGGTTATATTTATGTACCCTTGGGCGGTTAACTTTAGAGAGATGGGAATGCAGGGTTTAATGGAAATGTTCGTGTTTATAGGCTTGCTATTAGCTGGCTTTGTTTATGTCATCAAAAAAGGTGCTTTAGACTGGGAATAAATAAGGGATATTTTATCGTTTAAAACCTTTAAAATCAATATTTGTTGTAGATTTGCCGCTCATCTAGTATAAAACCAGATGAGCATTTTTTTGATTCGTAAATTAACAGTATGAGCGACATAAAAATTGTTGAAGCACCAGAAGGTGTAGAAGGAAATGGATATTACGCTACTCGTTTAGATAAAGTAGTAGGTTTAGCACGTTCTCACTCTTTGTGGCCTTTGCCATTTGCAACTTCTTGTTGCGGAATTGAATTCATGGCAACTATGGGTTCTCATTACGACTTTGCTCGTTTTGGTTCAGAACGCCCTAGTTTTTCACCCCGCCAAGCAGACTTACTAATGGTTATGGGCACCATCGCTAAAAAAATGGGACCTGTGTTAAAGCAAGTGTATTTACAAATGGCCGAACCTCGTTGGGTTATTGCAGTTGGAGCTTGTGCATCCTCAGGAGGAATTTTTGACACTTACAGTGTAATGCAAGGGATTGATGAGATTATTCCGGTGGATGTATACGTACCCGGTTGCCCTCCAAGACCAGAAGCTATTATCGATGGATTTAATAGAATTCAAGACCTCGTGAAGAACGAACCGATGAGAAGAAGAAACCTTCCTCAATATCAAGAATTGTTGGCTCAATACGGTATTCAATAATGATAACAATTGATAAAAATACATTGCTTAGCGACTTACAAGAGAAGTTTGGCGCTGCAATACAAAAAGTGGAAGAACCTTATGGTTTATTAACTTTTACTACAACTAAAGATCAATTACTTTCTGTACTTACATTTTTAAATGAGAGCGATGTTTATCGTTTCCGTTTTTTAACCGATTTATGCGGTGTTCATTATGCTAACGAAAAACAATTAGCAGTTGTATACCACTTGCATAGTATGGAAGCTAATTTCAGAATGCGCATAAAAGTATTTATCCCAGAATCAAATCCTCGCATTCCAACAGTTTGTAAACTATACAAATCTGCAAATTGGCAAGAGCGTGAAACCTTTGATTTTTATGGAATTATTTTTGAAGGCCACCCGAATTTGAAACGTATTTTAAATGTTGATGATATGGTTGCTTTCCCTATGCGTAAAGAGCATCCTTTAGAAGACCCTAATAGAATTGATAAAAACGATAGCTACTTCGGTAGATAATAAATAGAAAAAAATTATGGCTCATATTCAGTTAGGAGACGATTCGTTAGAAAAAGAAACCACGACCTTAAACCTTGGTCCAACGCACCCTGCCACGCATGGTGTATTCCAAAATGTATTGGAAATGGATGGTGAAAGAATCGTGAGCGCCGAATCAACCATCGGCTATATTCACCGAGCATTTGAAAAAATCGCAGAGCATCGCCCATATTATCAAATTACTCCTTTAACAGATAGAATGAACTACTGTTCGTCGCCCATCAATAATTTCGGATGGCACTTAACGGTAGAGAAATTATTAAATGTACAAACTCCAAAACGCGTAGATTACATGCGTGTAATTGTTATGGAGTTAGCACGCATTTCTGACCATTTAATTTGTAATGGAATTTTAGGAGTTGATACTGGCGCCTTTACCGGCTTCTTGTATTTAATGCAAGAGCGTGAAAATATTTATGAGATTTACGAAGAAATTTGTGGCGCACGTTTAACTACAAACTTCGGAAGAGTGGGAGGTTTCGAAAGAGATTTCAACGATAAATCCATCGCAAAAATTAAAAAGTTTTTACAAGATTTTCCAACGGTTATGAAATCGTTTGAAAGTTTATTTAATAGAAATAGAATTTTTATAGATCGTACAAAAGATGTAGGACCAATATCTGCCGAAGATGCCTTAAACTATGGCTTTACAGGACCTTGTTTGCGTGCAGCGGGTGTTGATTACGATTTACGTGCTACTTCACCGTACTCTTCTTATGAAGAATTTGATTTTGAAGTACCGGTAGGAACCATTGGCGATACCTACGATCGTTTCATGGTTCGTAACGAAGAAATTTGGCAGAGTTTACGCATTATTGAACAAGCATTAGCAAAAATGGAAAAAGAACCGAAAGGAATTTTCCATGCAGATGTACCAGAATTTTATTTGCCTCCAAAAGCGGATGTTTACAATAACATGGAAGCTTTAATTTATCACTTCAAAATTGTAATGGGCGAGGTAGAAATTCCGAAAGGAGAAGTATATCATGCAGTTGAAGGTGGTAATGGAGAGTTAGGATTTTATTTAATTTCAGATGGAGGACGTTCTCCATTCCGTTTACATTTCCGCAGACCGTGCTTTATTATTTACCAAGCATTTGCAGATATGGTACGCGGACAATTATTATCAGACGCGATTGTAACCATGAGTAGTTTGAATGTAATTGCTGGAGAATTAGACGCATAATATTTTAAAAAATTTTTAGATAGATACCAATGAGTACTACATTTTCCAAAGAGTCGCTAGAAATCATCGAAAGCATAGTTGCTCGTTATCCGGAAGGCAAACATAAATCGGCATTGATTCCTGTATTGCACATAGCACAAGCAGAATTTGGTGGATGGTTGAGCACAGAAACCATGGACTATGTTGCATCTGTATTACAATTAAAACCAATTGAAGTATACGAAGTAGCATCTTTTTATTCGATGTTTAATTTAAAACCGGTTGGCAAATGTGTATTAGAAGTTTGCCATACTGGCCCTTGTGCAATTAATGGTGGCGAAGCATTGGTAGAATATTTATCAAAAAAATTAAATATAAAAGTTGGCGAAACCACAAGCGATGGAATGTTTACGCTTAAAGCGGTAGAATGTTTAGGATCATGTGGTACTGCACCAATGTTGCAATGTGGTAAAGACTATTTTGAAAACCTTACAGATGAAAAAGTAGATGCCATGTTAGAAAATATGAAATCAGAAAACAGACAACGTTCTTACGTAGATACGATATAACATATATGTCAAGAAGAATTTTATTAGAACATATCGACGAACCAGGAATTCAATCGTACGAAGTATACCGCAAAAAAGGTGGATATGCATCGGTTGAAAAAGCTTTGAAAACAATGTCGCCAGAAGATGTTGTAGAAGAAGTAAAAAAATCTGGCTTAAGAGGTAGAGGTGGTGCAGGATTTCCAACAGGGATGAAGTGGAGTTTTTTGGCAAAACCAGAAGGCAAAGCTCGTTACCTAGTTTGTAATGCCGACGAATCTGAACCTGGAACTTTTAAAGACAGATACTTGATGGAGAAAATTCCTCATTCATTAATTGAAGGAATGATTACCTCAAGTTTTGCATTAGGTGCAAAAACTTCTTACATCTACATTCGTGGAGAATATTTTTATGTACTGCGCATTTTAGAAAAAGCAATTGCAGAAGCATATGCAAATGGTTGGTTAGGAAAAAATATTTTAGGCACAGGGTACGATTTAGATTTATATGTACATCCTGGAGCTGGTGCTTACATTTGTGGCGAAGAAACTGCTCTACTAGAATCCTTAGAAGGCAAGCGTGGCAACCCTCGTATTAAACCTCCATTCCCAGCAATTGCTGGTTTATATGCATGCCCAACAGTAGTAAACAATGTAGAAACTTTAGCATCTGTTTCATCTATCATTAATTTAGGTGGAGATGAATATGCGAAAATTGGATTAGGCAGAAGTACAGGTACCAAATTAATTTCTGCAAGCGGACACATTAATAATCCGGGAGTTTACGAAATTGAATTAGGATTACCTGTAGAAGAATTTTTATACTCAGATAAATATTGCGGTGGAATTAAAAATGGTAAGAAACTAAAAGCAGTAGTTGCCGGTGGTTCATCTGTTCCAATTTTACCTGCTAATTTATTTATGAAAACTGCTAATGGCGAAAACAGATTAATGTCTTACGAATCTTTAGCCGATGGCGGATTTGTGAGCGGTACGATGTTAGGCTCTGGTGGTTTTATTGTCTACGATGAAGATTCTTGTATTGTAAGAAACACTTGGAATTTCTCACGTTTCTATCATCATGAATCGTGCGGACAATGTTCTCCGTGTAGAGAAGGAACAGGTTGGATGGAGAAAATTTTACATCGCTTAGAATATGGGCATGGTAAAATGAGCGACATTGATTTGCTAGTAGATGTTTCGAAAAAAATTGAAGGAAATACTATTTGCCCATTAGGTGATGCAGCGGCATGGCCAGTAGCAAGTGCAATCCGTCATTTCCGCGATGAGTTCGAATGGCATGTGAACGAACCAAAACTAAGCCAATCTAAGAACTTTGGTTTAAAACCTGAGCACGAAGCGATTCTTAGTTAAGAGAAAAGAAAATAGAAATAAGAAAATTGTTGATAAACATTTAAGCACAAACTGTACTTCGATCTAGTCTTAATACTTTGTACTTAATACTTAATACTAAAAAGAAAGATGGCCGATAAAATGAAAGTGACCATAGATGGTCAATCCATCGAAGTAGAACCAGGAACTACAATCTTAAACGCTGCTCGTATGATTGGCGGAGATTTAGTGCCTCCTGCTATGTGTTATTATTCTAAGCTAAAAGGTAGTGGCGGTAAATGTCGTACTTGTTTAGTGAAGGTTAGCAAAGGTTCTGAAAAAGATCCAAGGCCAATGCCAAAGTTGGTTGCTTCTTGCCAAACACAAGTAATGGATGGCATGGAAGTAGAAAGTAAATCGTCTGCAGAAGTAGTGGAGGCTCGTAAAGGTGTGGTGGAAATGCTTTTAATAAACCATCCGCTAGATTGCCCAGTGTGCGACCAAGCTGGAGAGTGCGATTTACAAAATTTAGCATTTGAACACGGAACTTCAGATACTCGTTATGAGTTTGATAGAAGAACGTTTGATAGAATAGATATTGGTGATAAAATTCAGTTACACATGAACCGTTGCATTTTATGCTACAGATGTGTGTACACTGCAGATCAAATTACCGACAATAGAGTACATGGTATTATTAATCGTGGCGACAAAGCAGAAATTTCTACCTACATACAAAACGCAATCGAAAACGATTTTTCTGGAAACGTAATTGATGTTTGCCCAGTTGGTGCATTAACAGATAAAACCTTCCGATTTAAAAATCGTGTATGGTTTACGAAACCTGTAGACGCTCATCGTAATTGCGACAATCCAAAATGTTCTGGAAAAGTAGTATTGTGGTATAAAGGGGATGATGTGTTGAGAGTAACAGGAAGAAAAGATCAATACGGTGAAGTGGAAGAATTTATTTGCAACACTTGTAGGTTTGACAAAAAGCAAACATCAGATTGGACCATTGAAGGCCCACGTAAAATTGAAGAAACATCTGTAATTGCTTCTAACCATTATGAAATGGCACACCCTCTACCAGTAGTAGAAAAAGATCCAGTATTAATGGAAGCGAATAGAAAAATGTTTAATAAAAATAGAAAATAAGACATTAGAAATTAGTAGTTAATCTTCATACATCTAACTACTAATTTCTAAAGACTAAGGACTAAGTAATGGATATATATTTTATCATAGAAAAATTAATTTTAATCTCGGCCATTTTAGGGGTGAGTTTATTAATAGCCATGTACACAACACTTGCTGAACGAAAGTTTGCGGGTTTTTTCCAAGATCGTGTAGGTCCGAATAGAGCTGGGCCTTGGGGTATTTTACAACCATTAGCAGATGGTGTAAAATTATTCACGAAAGAAGAAATTATACCTACACATGCTGGCACATTCTTATTTATTCTTGGTCCGTCATTAAGTATGTTTACGGCCTGTATTACCTCAGCAGTAATTCCTTGGGGTCCGGATTTAACTCTGTTTGGCAAAACAGTTGCGTTACAAGTTGCAGATATTAACGTAGGTATCTTATATATTTTCGGAGTCGTATCATTGGGAGTTTATGGAATAATGATTGGTGGTTGGGCATCTAACAACAAATTTTCTTTGTTGGGTGCAATACGTGCAGCTTCTCAAAATATTTCGTACGAATTAGCAATGGGTTTATCAATCATTGCTTTGTTAATGGTTACGGGAACTTTAAGTTTAAGAGAAATTTCAATTCAACAAGAAGGCTGGCACTGGAATGTATTGTATCAACCAGTTGGTTTTTTAATATTTTTAATTTGTTCGTTCGCAGAAACAAATCGTACACCTTTTGATTTACCTGAGTGCGAAACAGAATTAGTAGGTGGTCACCACACAGAGTATTCATCGATGAAACTAGGCTTCTATTTATTTGCAGAATACATCAACGTGTTTGTATCATCGGCAGTATTAGCTACGCTTTATTTCGGTGGTTATAATTTCCCTGGCATGCATTTAATTAGCAACCCTAATTTAGTTGCAATATTAGGAGTAGCTGCCTTATTCATTAAAATTTTATTATTCATTTTCTTCTTCATTTGGGTACGTTGGACTATCCCGCGTTTCCGTTATGATCAGTTAATGAAATTAGGATGGAACATATTAATTCCATTATCTATCATAAACATTGTAGTAACAGGATTGGTAATTATTTTAAAACAATAATTTTTTAGAAAGCGAAAAAATGGATTCCTTATCGAACCGTAAAAAAGTAATTGAGCACAAGAAAATGAATTTCTGGGAGAGAATGTATCTACCAGCAATTTTCCAAGGCTTAGGAATTACAATGAGTCACTTCTTCAGAAAGAAGACCACTATATTTTATCCTGAAGTAGAAAGAGAATTTTCTGAAAACTTTAGAGGGTTACACTCTTTAAAAAGAGATGAAAACGGAGCAGAGCGTTGTACTGCATGTGGTTTGTGCGCACTGTCTTGCCCAGCAGAAGCAATAACCATGACGGCTGCAGAACGTGTAAAAGGTGAAGAGAATTTATACCGCGAAGAGAAGTATGCTGCAGTTTATGAAATAAATATGTTGCGATGCATTTTTTGTGGTTTCTGCGAAGAAGCTTGCCCTAAAGAAGCAATTTACTTAGATGGAAATATTGCGAAAGCAGATTATAGTCGCGATACCTTTATTTATGGAAAAGATAAATTACTAGAACCAATTGTTAAATAAAAATATAAATCAATGAGTCAATCAATTTTTTATTTACTCGGTTTTGTGACCTTGTTGTTCGCATTGCTTGTAGTATTTGCAAAAAATCCTATTCACAGTGCATTGTACATGGTAATGACTTTCTTTAGCATTACTTGTCATTATATTTTATTAAACGCACAGTTTCTAGCCATCGTAAATTTTATTGTTTACATGGGTGCAATTATGGTATTAATATTATTTGCCATTATGTTTTTAAATCTTGGAAAAGAATCGGAAGTGCAAAAGCCTATCTATTTAAAATTTGCAGCAGTAATTGCAGCAGGTTTGTTAATGCTAACCATTTTTGCAGCCATTAAAAAAACAGATGGAGGCGAAATCACCGGCTTACCAATTAACGATATTGGCTTAGTAAAAAATTTAGGTAAAACATTATTTAAAGATTTTTTACTTCCTTTCGAAATCATATCAATTCTATTATTATCAGCAATGGTAGGTTCTGTATTATTAGCTAAAAGAGAAATTAACTAATGGAAACAATTACACAAAACATACAAACAGTACCACTCAATTATTATATAATTTTGAGTTCTGTATTATTTGTAATAGGAGTTATGGGAGTAATGTTGCGCAGAAATGCCATCGTTATTTTTATGTCGATAGAATTAATGTTAAATGCAGTAAACTTATTGTTAGCAGCATTTAGCGCTTTTCGTGGCGACCCTGCGGGGCAAATTTTTGTATTTTTTATCATGGCAGTTGCCGCGGCAGAAGTTGCAGTAGGATTAGCCATTATTGTAATGATCTACAGAAATACTCGCTCAATTGATATTAATATTTTAAATAGATTAAAAGGATAGTAAATGTTACAACTCATCGCATTAGTACCTTTGTTACCATTTATTGGTTTTCTAATAAATGGTATTGGAAATAAAAATATTCCTAAAAGTTTAGTAGGTGTAATAGGCAGTGGCGCAATGTTATTGTCGTTTATTATAAGCTTAGGAGTGTTTTTCGAATTACGTAGTTCGGAGATTACTACTCATACATTTACATTTTTCGACTGGATAAATGTTGGGAACTTCAATCTTGCCTTTTCATTTTTAGTTGATCCACTATCCTCATTAATGTTATTGGTAGTTACAGGAGTTGGCTTTTTAATACATGTGTACTCTGTAGGTTATATGCACCACGATGAAGGCTTTGCAAAATTCTTTGCATACCTAAATCTGTTTGTGTTTTTTATGTTGACTTTAGTTTTAGGAGCTAACTATGCGATCATGTTTATTGGTTGGGAAGGTGTTGGTTTGTGTTCTTATTTGTTAATTGGATTTTGGTATAAAAACCAATCGTATAATAATGCTGCAAAAAAAGCATTCATCATGAATCGTATTGGCGATTTAGGTTTTCTAATCGGTTTGTTTTTAATTTTTAACACTTTCGGAAGCATTAGTTACAACGATGTATTTACAGGTGCAGCTAAATTTACTTCTGGCGATCCTGTACTTACAGCCATCGCATTATTATTATTTGTTGGTGCTATGGGTAAAAGTGCTCAATTGCCTTTATATACTTGGTTACCCGATGCAATGGCCGGACCAACTCCAGTTTCTGCATTAATACACGCAGCAACCATGGTTACCGCAGGTATTTATATGATTGCTCGTTCTAGTATTATTTATGTATTGGCTCCAGTAGCAATGGATATTGTAGCAATTGTAGGTATGCTTACTGCTGTATGGGCCGCACTAATTGCCTTAACTCAAACAGATATTAAAAAAGTATTGGCCTACTCAACCGTTAGTCAGCTCGGTTATATGTTTGTAGCTTTAGGAGTAGGTTCTTTTACCGGTGCGGTTTTTCATTTAATGACACATGCTTTTTTTAAAGCGCTTTTATTCTTAGGTGCAGGTAGTGTTATACATGCCATGAGTGGCGAACAAGACATGCGTTCTATGGGTGGTTTGAAAAAGAAATTACCCATTACGTTTTTAACAATATTAATAGGTACACTTGCCATTGCCGGTGTTCCACCGTTTGCTGGTTTCTTTTCTAAAGATGAAATTTTAGCAGCAACCTATTCGCATTCAATCCCAATGTTTATTGTAATGTCGTTAACCTCAGTGTTAACAGCATTCTATATGTTCCGAATGTTTTTCTTAACGTTTTACGGATCGTTTAGAGGAACGCATGAACAAGCACATCATTTACACGAAAGTCCAAAGAACATGACGATACCATTAATTGTATTGGCTGTGTTTTCTACCATTAGTGGATTTGTTGGAATGCCAGAAATTTTTTCTGAAACACATGCATTAAATACTTTCTTACAACCATCGTTCTTATTTACAAGTCAACGTTTTTCTTTAGAGCATGCATCACACACGTTAGAGTATAGCATAATTGGCGGTTCTATTGTTGCGGTTTTACTTGTATACTTTTTCGCAAGAAAGAAATATGCAACAAACGTTTACTTACTACCAACAGAAGAATCGGAGATGTCGTTTTTACAACGCATTTCTTACCGTAAATTTTATATTGATGAATTTTACGAAACAATTATTACCAAACCGTTACACAAACTTTCGAGCTTCTTATACAAAGTAATTGACAAAGCCGGAATAGATGGAATTGTTAATGGATTAGGAAAAATTACGATGAATGGGTCTAAGAATTTAAGAACCATACAAACAGGTTATACAGGCTTCTACATCTTCGCGATGGTAGCAGGTATTATTATAATTATGATGTTGAACTTTATTTTGAGCTAATCGATAATGATTACACTTATACTTTTAACCTTACCAATTGTTGCAGCATTTGTAACATGGTTCAGCCCAAAAGGAACAGCTAAAAATATAGCATTGTTCTTTACACTTGCTGAATTAGCTACAGCAATTTACGCGTACAGCATACATGTCTTGGACGCAAGCACACAATCTATTTTTGTTCAGAATTGGATACCTTCTTTGGGCATTCAATTTAAAATAGGCATGGATGGCATTAGTTTATTAATGGTTTTGCTAACAGCTTTTTTGTATCCACTAATTGTATTATCATCATTTAAAAAAGACATTAAAAACCAAAATGCATTTTATGCTTTAATGCTTTTTATGCAAGCGGGATTAATCGGAGTATTTGTTTCTTTAGATGCATTTTTATTTTACGTAGCCTGGGAAGCAGCATTAATTCCTATTTATTTTATCTCAGCAATTTGGGGTGGAGAAAATAGAATTAAAATAACGTTAAAGTTTTTTGTGTATACCATATTCGGTAGTTTATTTATGTTGGCAGGTATTATTTATTTATACCTACAAACACAAGGATTCAAAACATTCGACATTGGTGCTTTCTACAATTTAAATTTATCCAGCACAGAACAATCATATTTATTCTGGACTTTCTTTTTAGCATTCGCTATTAAGATGCCAATTTTCCCATTTCATACATGGCAGCCAGACACCTACACAGAAGCACCAACACAAGGCACTATGTTGCTTTCGGGTATTATGCTTAAGATGGGCATTTATGGAGTAATTCGTTGGATGATTCCAATTGTTCCACAAGGAGTAGAAACTTGGAGCACTTTGGCTATTACCTTATCCATCATTGGCATCGTTTACGGTTCAATAATTGCTATCCGCCAAACAGACATAAAACGTTTAATTGCTTATTCATCTATAGCACACGTTGGCTTAATTGCTGCAGGTGTGTTTGTTTGGAATCAACAATCTGTTCAAGGTGCAGTAATTCAAATGTTGAACCACGGTATAAGTGTAGTTGCTTTATTTTTTATCATACAAATAATTGAAGATAGAACAGGCACCAGAGACATTCCAAGTTTAGGTGGCATTGTTTTAAAAGCACCAATACTTGCAATTTGTTTTGTAATTGTAATGATGGGTGCAGTAGCCTTGCCTTTAACAAATGGTTTTATTGGTGAGTTCTTGTTACTAATGGGTATATATAAATACAATGTTTGGGCTGCAGTAATTGCTGGCTCAACCATTATACTTGGTGCTGTGTACATGTTACGCATGTACCAAAAAGTGATGCTTGGCGAAAGCAATAGCTTAACTTCAAGCTTCACAGATATTAAAGGAACAGAGCAAATAGTATTGTTTGTTTCGGTTTTGGTAATTATTGTAGTAGGTGTGTATCCAAACTTTTTATTAAAAATTTCGGAAGCACCTGTTTCAGAATTAATCAATTTTGCAAATACTAAATTGGTAGTAAAATAAATTTTTCATTACATTTTATTCAGCATGACTGGAATTATAATTATATCCTTACTCGCAATTACAATTTTGTTTTTAGGTTTGTATAAACTTAACAGAGCAATTATTCCATTTTCAATTGTGGGTTTATCTGCTGCTATTGCTAGTTATGCAATGGCTTGGAATAACAGCAAGTATTATTTCAACAACATGATTTTTGTTGATAATTATGCAATTGCTTTTTCAATTTTAACCATTGCCACTACGATTTTAATTTTATTATTATCTCCTGGTTATTTCGAAAAAATTAGCACTAACGTTGCAGAGTATGTATCCATGATTTTATTTTCATTGGTAGGTGTTTTGTGCATGGTATCTTATAACGATTTATCAATGCTGTTTATTGGCATCGAAATAATGTCAGTAAGTATGTACATACTTGCAGGAATTCGTAAAAAAGATTTAGCATCTAACGAAGCGGCATTAAAATATTTTTTAATGGGCTCATTTGCTACCGGATTTTTATTGTTTGGCATCGCCTTAATTTATGGCTTCATCGGATCATTCAACATAGAAACGATTAGTACCATAATTATGGAAAGCGGCAATCAACCTGCGGCACTTTTTAATGCCGGTGTTTTATTCATTATTATAGGATTGAGTTTTAAAGTTTCTGCAGCACCTTTTCATTTTTGGGCACCAGATGTTTATGATGGTGCTCCATCATTAATTACTTCTTACATGTCGTCTGTAGTAAAAACAGCAAGTTTTGCAGCATTTATGCGTTTATTTATAGTAGCATTTGCAGGAGTAATACACCTTTTTACACCAACACTTTGGGTGCTCACCGCAGTAACAATTATTGTAGGAAACGTAATTGCATTATACCAAGATTCGTTTAAGAGAATGCTTGCTTACTCAAGTATTTCACATGCAGGTTATATGTTAATGGCAATTCTAGCCTTAGGTCCGGATTCTGGAAATGCTATATTTTACTATGCTGTTGCTTATTCTATAGCTTCTGTTTCTGCATTCGCAATTTTAATTAAAGTAAAAGCCTTACGTAACTCAGAAAGTTTCGATGCATTTAATGGATTAGGAAAAACAAATCCTAAATCTGCCCTAGCACTTACCATATCTATGTGCTCATTAGCCGGAATTCCATTAACAGCCGGATTTTTTGGTAAGTTCTTTATTTTTACCACTGCAATTAACCAACATTTTTATTGGCTAGTGGCCATTGCAATAATTAATGCAGTAATAGCATTTTGGTATTATTTCCGTGTTATTATTGCCATGTATATGAAAGAGCCTCTTTCTTCAGAAAAGTTAGAGTTTTTACCTTCATATAGAATTGTATTATGGGTGGCTGCTGCAACATCAATAATACTAGGATTATTCCCTGGATTTTTGTCAGGTCTATTTTAATTCATTATTTTGCTTAACTATGGAAAACCTGTTAGAATTCATTAAAACAATATTAAATCCTCAAAGCATAATTAATTATGGTGGTTTAGCACTTCTGTTATTTATTGTTTTTGCCGAAACCGGTCTTTTCTTTGGCTTCTTTTTGCCAGGCGACTCTCTTTTATTTGTGGCAGGGTTAATGTGTGGAACTCCAATTTTTGATGTTAATATTTATATGCTTGTTTCTACTTTAATTGTTGCAGGCATAGTAGGAAATTTTGTAGGTTATTACTTCGGTAAAAAAACAGGACCTATGTTATTTCGTCGCGACGACTCTTTTTTCTTCAAAAAGAAACATGTAAATGCTGCTAAAGAATTTTATACCAGATACGGAGGAACTGCAATTGTATTGGGTCGTTTTATTCCAATCATCAGAACATTCGTACCTATTATGGCCGGTGTTGTAAATCTTGATTTTAAAAAATTCGTATGGTTTAATATAATCGGATGTATTGCTTGGATTCTATCGATGGTATTATCAGGATATTTTTTAGGCAGAGCATTCCCAACCTTACAAGACAACCTCGAATACATTGTGATTACCATTATTTTAATTAGTATGATACCTGTGGTATTAACCTATCTAAAAGAACACCGCCGAATGAAAACGGAAGACAAGAACTAATATGTTATTTGATATTTTTCTGACATTATTCTTAGTGTTGCTAAACGGATTTTTCGTAGCAGCGGAGTTTGCTATTGTTAAAGTTCGAGCATCACAAGTAGAACTTAAAGCAAAAACAGGTCACCAAACCGCAAAAATTGCTAAAAATATTCTAAATAATTTAGACGCATATTTATCGGCAACGCAGCTAGGTATTACACTTGCCTCTTTAGGTTTGGGTTGGATTGGCGAATCAGTTGTTACTAAAATAATTTTAAGCATCATCACCGTATTTGGCTTAACCATTACTCCCGAACTTGCACATCAAATAGCCTTGCCAACGGCATTTGTGTTAATAACTATTTTACACATCGTATTTGGAGAGCTAGCCCCAAAATCTATTGCCATACAAAGACCTGTTACTACAACCTTTGCCGTGGCAATTGCACTTAATGTTTTTTACATAGTATTTCGCCCTTTTATTTGGGCATTAAACGGGCTTGCAAATTTTCTCTTGAAAAAAATTGGAATTTCACCTATACATGGTCATGAAGTGCATACCTCAGAAGAACTTCAACTCTTGCTAGATCAAGGTAAAGAGTCGGGCGCATTAGATTCTTCAGAACATGAATTGATAAAAAACGTATTCGATTTTAACGATCGTACAGTTAAAAAAATAATGATACCCCGCACTTCTATTGTAGCAGTAGATGTTGACGTGCCATACGCAGAATTTGTACAATTTGTAATCAACGAAGGATATACTCGATTCCCGGTGTATAAAAATTCTATTGATGATATTATAGGATATATACATGCCAAAGATTTGTTGATGAAAGAATTAAAAGACCAAACCATTACGTTGCAAGATTTAATTAGACCGGTTTACTTCATTCCAGAATCCAAACGAATTGCAGATCTTTTAGCGGAGATGAAAAATAAAAAAAACCCTAACATTGCCATTGTGCTAGATGAGTTTGGTGGTACTGCTGGTTTAGTTACGATGGAAGATATTATAGAGGAATTAGTTGGCGAGATCCAAGATGAACACGATGAGGAGAAACCTAAAGTTGTTAAAGTTGGCGACAATGAATTTA
>JBILKW010000109.1:0-7454 GCA_044376465.1 Sphingobacteriales bacterium
TCTACTCCAAACTGCATGCCGTGTGTATGCCCAGCAAACATCATGTCTATATCTTTATGATCTTTTAATATCTGTGCTCTCCAATGACTAGGGTCGTGCGATAGTAATAGTTTCACCGGCGAGTCATCTGTTCCTTGTTTTGCTTTTTCAATATCGCCTTTGCGTGGGAATCTTAAAGAAGAACCCCAATTCTCTACACCAATAATCGAAATCTCTTCGCCACCTAATTTCAGCTTTCTGTTCTCATTCAACAATAAATCCCACCCCAAATTTTTATGAACTTCGTATAAATCCTCTAAATTTTTCTGTTTTGCTTTAGCACTTGGCCATTGAACATAATCGCCATAATCATGGTTGCCTAAAATTGAGTAAACTCCTAACGGGGCTTTTATTTTTTCGAAGATGTTCGTATACTCTCGCATCTCCGAGGTTTTATCATTTACTAAATCTCCAGTAAAAAATACTACATCACACTTTTCGGCATTTAATAAATCAACACCACCTTGCACTGCAATTTTATCATAAAAACTACCGGAATGCACGTCGGAAATTTGCCCGAGTTTTAACCCGTCAAAGCTCTTCGGTAAATTAGGCAAGTAAATAGTTTTACGTTTTATTTGGTAATCGTAAACATTATTGGATATTAAGCCGTAGTTCATGGTTACAAAAGGCAAGCCCGCCATCACTAAACCGGTCTTACTTAAAAACTCAGATCGGTTCATACCTGTTTTAACCTCCGTTACCAATAGCTCCTCACTAGGACCCCTATTTACTTTTTTCTTTTTATCTACGCCTAGTTTCTTCAATGCCCATGTAATTCCTCTGCGTATATCGTCAATTAACAAAAACGGAATGGCAAATAATTTAGAGAAATAATGAATGAAAAACCAAACTAATATTACAGTTCGCAGTACTCTACCAATAGATAGAAAAATGCCCATAAACAAGCCAGCTAAGGTAATGGTTACTATAAACCAATATCCTCGCAATATCCAACGGCGTTTATTTTCGGAAGTATATTGAAGCGATACTTTTACCGCTTGAAAAACATAATAATCAACTAGTAACAATATGCCCGAAACGAGCAATAAATTTAAAATCCTACTTTCCATTTTTTAACTAGCGGAATCTATAATCGTTATCAAAACCTAAATCATCGTCTTCTTCAGAAAAATTATTTCCAAATAAGGTGTTTAACATGTCTTTAAACTCGAATCCTTTTTCAATATAATTTTTACTAATTAACGAATATTCTGCCAATGCATGCAATGTTAATTCCATCATGAATAAAGTAGTATCGTCGTCGAGCTTTTTAAACTGTTGTTTTACTAGTTTTTCTAAGCCGGGCACTAATAATAAATTTTCTTTATATCCAGATTGACTTAATTTATCGGTAACATTTAACTGGTTGCCTTCTCCAAACCAATTGATAATTTCTTGATATGGATTTTTCTCTTTTAATTTTTTAGATTTTTCTGGATCGGGCATTTGTTGTACAAACAAGGTTTTAATAGCCTTGCCTAATAACAACTGCGCAACTTTTGCAGGGCCTTCTAATTCTCCTTCGTACACCAACTCTATTTTACCGGTTATAGATGGCAGTACTCCAATAAAATCCGTTATGCGTATGTTCGTCGATTTTTCTTTATTCAAAATCATCCTACGCTCGGCAGTACTTATTAAATTCTCATAGGCACTAATGGTTAACCTTGCAGAAACACCACTCTTTTTATCTATGTATTCACTTCCTCTTGCTTCAAAAGCTAATTGTTCAATTAAATCTTTCGCCAACTCAAAAACCTTAATCGATTTTTTCTGATCAGCATTAATCGCTGCTTCTTGTTGAGTAATCGATTTCGAAATTTCAATGGTTTTTGGGTAATGTGTTAAAATTTGACTTTCAATTCTATCTTTTAATGGAGTAACAATACTACCTCTATTCGTATAATCTTCAGGGTTTGCAGTAAATACAAATTGTATATCCAGCGGTAGTCTTAATTTAAATCCTCTTATCTGAATGTCTTTTTCTTGTAAGATGTTAAACAATGCTACTTGTATACGAGCTTGCAAATCTGGCAACTCATTTATCACAAAAATTTGTCGGTGCGAACGTGGTATTAAGCCATAGTGTATTACTCGCTCATCTGCGTATGATAATTTTTGTGATGCTGCTTTTATAGGATCCACATCACCAATTAAATCGGCAACAGTTACATCTGGCGTTGCTAACTTTTCGGTATAACGCACATCTCTATGCAGCCATGCAATGGGAGTTTTATCTCCTAATTTTTCTAGTGTTTGTATTCCATACCATGAAATGGGATGGAAAGGATCTTCGAATAATTCGGAGCCTTCTATATAAGGAACATATTCATCGAGCAACATTCCCAAAGTTCTTGCAATTCTTGTTTTTGCTTGCCCACGTAATCCTAATAAAAGTATATTGTGTTTAGATAAAATGGCTGTTTGTATTTCAGGAATTACTGTATCGTCAAATCCAATTATGCCTTCAAAAGATGTTTGGTCGTTTTTTAAACGAAGCAGTAAATTCTCACGCATCTCTTCTTTAATGCTTCGGCTTTTGTATCCTGATTTTTTTAATTCAGCTAAAGTTTTGATCGAATGTAGATCTTTCATAGTTCTATTTTATATTTTTTCTTCTGTTTCTAACGTAATCTTCAAATACATACTCACCCAATCCATTTAAGGAACTGTAAAATGCTTTGCCGCCATTGGTAAGTGTAAACTCCCTTACAAACTGTTGTAAATAGGGGTCTTTCGCAATCATGAAAGTAGTGATTGGTATTTTTAATTTTTTACATTGCGCGGCCATGTTCAATGTTTTGTTCACAATTTTTCGATCTAAGCCTACACTATTTTTATAATACTTCGCGCCTTCTTTAAGGCAGGATGGTTTCCCATCGGTAATCATAAAAATTTGTTTATTGCTTGTTTTTCTTCTTCTTAAAATATCAGTAGCCAGCTCTAAACCTGCATATGTATTGGTGTGGTATGGGCCCACTTGTAAGTAGGGCAAATCTTTTACTTCAATTGGCCATGCATCGTTTCCAAATACAATAATGTCCAGCGTATCTTTTGGGTATTTTATTTTTATTAATTCTGATAAAGCCATGGCCACTTTCTTGGCAGGGGTAATGCGGTCTTCACCGTATAAAATCATGGAATGAGAAATGTCAATCATCAACACGGTCGACGATTGTGTTTTATAATCCATTTCTTCCACTTCCAAATCGCGCTCCGTTAAATGGAAATCATTAATGCCATGGTTTATTTGAGCGTTGTGTATAGATTGGGTCATGTCTATACGATCCAATGCATCGCCAAATTCAAATTGCCTGCGTTCTGCATTTTTCTCGTCGCCTACACCAGAGTATGGTGTTTTATGTTGTCCGCGCCCTGCTTTTTTTAATTTCCCAAAAATTTCTTCGAGAGCAGATTGGCGAATCGTTTGTTCGGATTTTGCGGTAATGTTAAACCCGCCGTTTTGGTTATCGTCTTTTAAGTACCCATTTTTCTTTAAATCCTCAATAAAATCACCCATTCCATATTCTTCATTGGTGATTTTATATTTTTTATCGAGCTCATTCATCCATTGCAATGCTTCGTTTGCATCGCCGGCTGTGTAATTAAGCAATTCCATAAATAGCTTTAAGAGCTCTTCAAAAGAGCCTTTTGGCAAATCATCAGGAATAAATGAGCTAAATTGATGTCCACGCATAAATAAACTAACGTATTTTAGAGGCTGAAAGTTTTTATTATTTTTCGAAATAGATAGTTCAATATGAGTAAAATAATTTTATCGTTAGTAATGTCGCTTTGTTTTTACACAAACCTTGTGGCACAGAGCAATGAGCAAAGAGCAGTAGCTCAATTGCTAGAGTCGCAACGCATAGCTTGGAACAAAGGAGATTTGGTGGAATATATGAATGGTTATTGGCATTCGGATTCGCTTGTGTTTGTGGGTAAAAATGGTCCGCAATATGGCTGGCAAAAAACGCTCGATAATTATAAACGCTCATACCCTGATAAGTCGGCAATGGGTGAGTTGTTTTTCAATTTACTAAAAATTGAAATTATAGATGCAAACAATGCTTTTGTATTAGGGCAATGGCGTTTAAAAAGAATAAGTGATGAACTAAAAGGCTACTTTACTTTGCGTCTCCAAAAAATACAAGGCAGTTGGAAAGTAGTGTACGACCACAGTAGTTAAACAATATAATCTTTGTTTTGTAGTTATTGCATCATGCAAAAAAGATATTTGCTCCTTTTCTTTTTATTAGTTTCGAGTGTGTTAAAAGCGCAAGAATCAGAATCTTTGGATGCCATAAATGCATTAGAGAACAATGCGAAAGTGTATTTACGCTGGACAATGAAATCTGGGAATACCTGTAACGGCATCAGAATTTACAGATCTTTAGATTCTACAAATTTCAACACCATAGGGCAAATAAATGGAATATGTGGAAGCAGTACCGAAAGTATTTCTTACGATTTTATTGATGAGAGCCCTACACTAAATGCTGTAAATTATTATACTATTGAATTGGGCAGCTTAGGCTTTTCTAAAGTTATTTCGGTAGAAGTTTTAGATTTTAAAAGTGGAATTTTAGTAAGACCACAACCTTCTCAAGCAAATGTGGAACTAGTTTTTAAAAATGAATTGAGCGATGTTTACTCTATTCAAATTTACAATTTACAAGGCAAGGTTTTACTAGAAAAATCGGGCAATTCCGACCGTTTCAACATCGACCTTAGTTACCATCCGAATGGAATTTATTTATATAAGATTTATAATAATGAAAAGGGCGACTTGAGCACTGGTAAAATTATTAAGCAATAAATTTATTAGTTTATCTTTCTAATAATTTAAAAAACACCCCCTCTTTTTCTAATTCGTAAATTATTTTTTTGCTTAATAAAGAATCTTGCAAGTTGTCTGGATAATTAAAAACGTTCGACCATAAAATGTATTTAGTATTATGTAAGTGGTACGATTGAAATTTTGAAGTATCTCCATTTAATTCTAAGTTCTCACGCGAATCTAAACTCGGGAAACCTGCAGCCACATTATTAATTGCGATGTTGTTTTTCTCCAAATACTCAATCATGCCAGCACGTAATGAGTAGTAAGGTCTGTGAGCCGGAGTTGCATCCCAGCCCATGGCAATTTTACTTGGGTAAATATAGTACGAGCCAATAATGAAACTGATGGCAATGCTTAGTACTGCTAAATTTTGAAACTTGCCTGCATACATTTGTATCCATTGTATTGCCAATAAAAATGCAAGTAAATAAATAGGTAAGTAATATCGATGGCCTACCAGCCCGTCTGCAAATAATGTGTTTGCAGAATACACAATGAATAAATATGCAGCTAATAAGAGTAGAAAAATTTGGGTAGGATTTAGTTTGTCTTTTCTTTTAAATTGATAAAAGGCAAACCCAATGCAAATAAGCCAAACCGTAATTCTTCCAAAATCGGCAAAGCGCCAAATCATCAGAAATAAATTCTTTAATATTTGTTCTGCTCCAACAGTTTGGAATGAACTAGCCCAAGGCGAATCGTTATGGAAGCCTATCCATCCGGTTAATTGATAATGCCTGAAGAGCCAATAAAAACAAATGAATACTGCGGGTATAAATAAATGTGTAAATGCTAAGAAGTTCTTAAAACTTATTTTCTTAGTTAAATAATATTGATGAGAGATAACCGCAAAATAGAAGGCAAATAGCAACATCATTCCTCTAAGCGAAATAAAAGACATAGGAATTAGCACGAGCATTAAACCAAGGTTTTTTTGTTCCTGGTAACATATTAAAGCCCAAAGAAAAAAAGTAATTAGTACAATGTCGGGCGAGGTTAAATTTGCTTGTGCTCTTAAAGTAGGTTCGAAAAAAAACAATAAACTGATGAATGTGATAGAGCTGCTTGCGATATTATTTTTTAGCAATCGAGGAATGGCAAATGCAATTAGTACTAAAAATGGGAACATTGCCCAATGGCTAACAGCTAAACTCTTTCCAAAAATTTTCCAACACAAAGCAATGTATATTCCAAAAATTGGTGGATGCCCGCTATCTAAAGAGTTCGGTAACCAGAAGCTTTCAAAATTATTATTGTAGAAATAATGAGAATGGCGAGAACCAAACTGTACCATGTCGCCAAAAAACACAAATTCCTGAGAAACATAAGTCAGTATAAAATAAAATACGCTAAGTATGTATTCGGGCTTTTTGAGTTGGTTCATTTTATAAAGGTAAATAATAATTAAATGTGTAAATGGGTGCCACTCATTTGCACATTTGCACATTTATATATTTGCACATTTAAACAAGATTGGTTTGCTTGGGCTGGCGTCGGTTTTTAGTGAGGCAATTTGTAAGTTTAAAAAATAGTGTCCATCATTAATAGAATCAGGGATGTACACAAGTTCAGTAATCGTCATATCTCTGCGCATTTCTTGGTCGAAATTCCAAAATGCTTTATGTGCAGCCAAAGCGCCTCCATCTTCTTCTCTATCAACAGATGGCAAATCTAAAAGTAAATGTTTATACCCCATCTCTCTAATTTTTTTACAAAAATCGGCACTTAAATAAGTTGGGTTTGTGCCCGAATAATTTTTTGTTAATTTTTCTGAAGTATTAGGATTTGTTCTAATAATAATTGCTTCGCAATCCTTGATTTTCTTTAATGAATTCAATTCATGCACAGTTACAATAAAATCATTTTGATGTTCGGTAGGATTAACTGTGTGCAGTTGTGCAAAAAAGAAAAATTCCTTCAAACAATCATTTATACAAATTCTTTCGGCGCTAATATGCCCCACACATTCGGTATGTGTGCCGTTACCATGAGCATTCATATATAGATTTTCGCAATTTGCCGAACCGCCTTCTTTTACAGAGCCTACAAAGCTGCCAACTCTAATTGGTTCGAATTTAGCTGGCTCAATATAAAATGCATTTACACCCTTTCCAGGTTCAATAGCTATTGATAAATCGATGCCTTTTTTTAAATCAATACTAATTTCTTTTTCATTAAAAGTGGTATGAATAATCATTTTTCAAAATTTTCTAATGTAAATAATTCCGATGCAATTTTATCTGCCATAAGCTTGCCTTCTTTAGTCGTTTTATAGAAACCTTTTTCTAATACTAACCATTTTTTAGAAATATACTCTTGTACATTTTCCGCAAACTCTGCTAATACAGATGAACCAAATTCATCCTCAATATATTTAATATTAACTCCCTTAGAAGTTCTAAAACTAACCATTAAATACTCATTAAAACGATCGTTAAGTTTTAATTGTTCTGTTTGCGAAGGAAGCACATCAGAATAAATATCGTTTAAATATTTTTGGTTATTAGCAACATTCCATTCTCTACTAGTTTTGTTAAATGAATGTGCAGATGGCCCAATACCCATGTAT
>JBILKW010000110.1:0-7429 GCA_044376465.1 Sphingobacteriales bacterium
TACTTGCAAACCAGACATCATCCCAACGCGGTAACGATCTTTTACAATGCCTTGCTCCCGTTTGTAGCGTTCTTTTAAAGCATCGTCTTTGTAAAATTCTAGTGCAGAACTTATACTCAACAAGGTTTTAAATCGGTACTGATGACTGCCTTCTAAGCCATAAATTAAGTAACGCGTTTTCTCTCCGTTCTTAACCGTTCGGCTGCTGAAAAATGCTGAAATACTGAAACTGCTTTTTCGAATGAAGGTACTTACATTTTCCTTTTTTAAATTTCTGTTGATGGAGAAATTTTGCTTGCTAATACCAAACTGTACACTCGGAAAATTTAACCCAATGTTAGGGTCTTTTATTCCTCCATTGGATACATGGTTAAAAGGAAATAAAACAAACAAACTGTATCGCTCACTTACATAATACCTCCAACCCGGACCTAACGATACAAAGCCCGATACCGGTAAACTATAAGCTAAATTATTTGGGTTTTCTATAGAATCATACGGCCGGTTCATAAAAGCCAAGCCAGCACTTGCGCGTAAAATAAAATAATTGCGTTCGCTAATTTTAAATTGCGGTTCGAGGTAAAAGGTAGCGTGTATGCCTTGCCCTACAATTTTGTTGTTTCCATAATCAAATAAAGTAATGCTCACACCCGATTGAGGGTAGCAATTGCAGGTGTTAAAATTCTCCTGATTGTCTTTCATCCGATACCAATCGAATTGTATAGCGTAAGGGTTATTGGATTTTATGCTGGCGATTTTTTTTGTATGGGCGATGGTGGTGCCAAGGTGGCTGGAGAGGCTCCAGCCACCTTGGTTTTTTTGAGCGATAGCAGAGCTTGATATGAGGAATAAGATTACAAATAGCTTCATATAGTAAAAATAGCGAACTAGCGAATTTGCGAATTTACGAATTAGCGAATTTGCGAATTAGCGAATTAACGAACTAGCAAAAGCCACAACACCTCGTATTTTAACATAATCGTAAAGTCGAACAGTCGTATAGTCGTTTAATCGTAAATTCGTAAATTCGCTAGTTCGCTAGTTCGCTAATTCGTAAATCCGTAAATCCGTAAATCCGTCCCTCGCATGTCAAACCGCAAAGCCATCAGCCTATTTATTAAAGACGAAGCCTACAGGCTCGGCTTCATGAATTGCGGCATTGCACAGGCTCGTTTTTTAGAAGAAGAAGCTCCGCGTTTAGAACAGTGGCTAAAAGACGGGAAACATGGAGAAATGAAATACATGGAAAACCATTTCGACAAACGACTCGACCCGCGCAAACTTGTAGACGATGCGAAGAGCATCATCAGTTTAAGTTTAAACTATTTCCCTGAAGAAGAACCCTCCAACAAAGAGTATTTAGTTTCTAAATATGCCTATGGAGAAGATTACCACGACGTAATAAAAGCTAAATTAAAATTGTTGATGAATAGCATCCGCGAGAAATTCGGAGAGGTTGGCGGCAGAGCATTTGTAGATTCCGCACCAGTGATGGATAAAGTATGGGCCCGCGAAAGTGGATTAGGGTGGATCGGTAAACACACCAACTTGTTGAATAAAAAACAAGGCTCCTTTTTTTTCTTAGCAGAACTCATTATAGACCTCGAATGCGAGTACGATGTACCCATGCGCACCGACCATTGTGGTACTTGCACCAAATGCATAGATGCTTGCCCCACACAAGCCATTGTAGCGCCTTATGTGCTCGATGCTAGCAAATGCATCTCTTACCTCACTATAGAGCTTAAAAACGAAATGCCAGCCGAAATGCAAGGTGCTTATAGCAATTGGATTTTCGGTTGCGACGTTTGCCAAGATGTATGCCCTTGGAATCGTTTTTCCATTGCTCACCATGAACCAAAATTTAAACCCAATAACTCTTGGTTTAACTTTAGCAAAAAAGAATGGGATGAACTAACAAAAGAAAGTTTTGAAGTGCTATTTAAAAACTCTCCGATAAAACGCACGAAGTTTGAAGGACTGAAGAGAAACCTGATGAATTGTGAATTGTGAGTTGTGAGTTGTGAGTTGTGAGTTGGGTGCTAGGTTGATGACAGTGAAAATAACTCATAACTCATAATTTTTTTTCAATACATTCATTTTAGAATTACAAATTTAGTTACCACTAGCTTTCTAAATCTGTATTGCTACGGATTTAAATAAGTGCTTTTAATTAAGTTAGTCTCACCTTTGTTCTTCTAAAATAAACGTATTGATGGGAGATGTTTACTAGGAGGCAGAAATCGAATTGGCGAATTGGCGAATTAGCGAATTGGCGAATTAGCGAACTAGCGAATTAACGATTATACGAAATAGCTACTATACGAAAAAAATATGTGGAGGTATTGCTTTCTACAGTTCGTCAATTGGACAATTCGCGAATTCGCGAATTCGCTAGTTCGCCAATTCGCTAATCCGTTACATCTTTTAAATAGAATGCAATGAGTAGCTTACTTTTTTCTTTTTTAAAAACAGAATATTCAGAAAAAAATATAAAAATATAAAAAGAAGAAAGAGATTAAATAATAAGTTGCCTTATTACCTAATCTCTTTCTTCTTACGACTAATGTCTAAAGACTATTTACTAATTAAAACTCTATTAGTATAGTAAGTATCATTCACTAATACGCGAGTATAATAAATACCAGGTGCTAAATCGGCAACATTCATATTTACATGATTAACGCCTTTGTTTAGTTGTGTATAGTTTGCAGTTCTAACGACATGCCCTAAAACATCTAGCAATTCTATGCTTAAATCTGATGGGGTTATTAAATTAAGATCGAAGTTGATGTGAGACGAAGTAGGGTTAGGCCAAGGGGCCGTTAACATAAATTCATCTGTATTAATTTCGATGTTAGAAAAACAGCCTGCAAATGGCCTAATGTACATGCTTAAGGTATCATTTAATTGATTAATGTCATCACTTAAATCTGTTAAGTAAACATCAATAAACCTATCAAACCTATCGTTACAATCTATTTGCTTTGAAAAGGTGAACGATGCCGATTGTAGTGGAGAAATGCTATCGATGCCGAAGCTTTCTGTTTCTATTGGCAATACAGAACTACCACCTCTCAACCGATAGTTAACATTAAAGTTTCTAATGGCAACTGTTCCTGAATTTCTGATGAGTACGCGCACATCTGTTAATTGATTTACGCTACTGTTTGCAGGGCTAACGAAACTTGCCACTTCACCATCTACAATACTAGAAACAGACGATTTGAAATCTATTTCTTGACTATTGTTTGTTAAATCAATATCGTCTGGCAAATAGGCTTCTACTCTTAGGCGGTAAATGCCAGTAGCAGTTGGTTCTAATTGAGTTGTAAATTCATAGGTTAATAAATCTGTGGGCAACATTGGTTTGTACGGTTCGTCGACCGGAATTACTTCGTTTGCTACCTCTACGTTATTAACATAGCACTTAACATTTAAACCCGATATTTTACTTAAACCTTTGTTACGCACGGTAATGCTCACCGGCACTTTAGAAGGGTATACTTCTGGCGATGGCAATGGGCTATCGATGCTCACAACCTCTACATCACCTCGAACTAAAAACTCATCGGCACCTATATCTGGGAACTCTGCGTTTCTTGGCTCTCCATCAATATCAAACGGAATTTCTTTTAATGGAATGGCCCCGCCATCTAAAAAAGTATTGGTTAAATGCAGATTCGTTTTAGTAAAATAATCGGGATCAACAGAAACGGATTTTTCATCTGTTAATTTTACATCACGATATTCATCCATGCTAAGGTGATCTGTGCCTTCTACTCGAGCAAACAATACACCTTTGGTGAAATAATTATTATTATCAGAAGTATCAATGCTTAATTGGTTAACAAATACAAAACAAAATCCATTGTTATTATTGGCAATGCTGTTATTTAACAACCGCACACCTCTAGAGTCGTTATCAATTTTTAACCCTGCTCCAAAAACAGAATTCCCGTCATATGAAATAGAGTTATGGTAAATTTTAATCGGGAATACTTTTGTAAGTGTTATCCCTACTCCTTCTGCACCCAATCTGAAATTACCGCCAATCATATTATTTGCAAACAACACACC
Organism: Sphingobacteriales bacterium; assembly: GCA_044376465.1. Lineage (GTDB taxonomy): Bacteria > Bacteroidota > Bacteroidia > Sphingobacteriales > Sphingobacteriaceae > CAJBVG01. The sequence continues at coordinate 4,081 of JBILKW010000110.1, forward strand.
ATTCACCGTTAGCACATCGTTAAACGTAACTCCAGTTGTTGCGGCATTGTAAATAACATTGTTCATAATTCTGGTGTCTTCACGATTAATAGTCATGCTCAATCCTGTTGACGATTGTTGGTTTTTACGCATAATTATTTTGTTACCCGTAATGCTCAACACATCGGAGTTAGAGGTACTAATGCCAAAAGAACTTACTTTCTCAATAAAGTTACTATCAATTGAAATGCCGATGTCTCGTATGTATTGGCTTGCACCCTTAATCGCAATCCCTAAATTTCCACCTACAATATAATTTTTTGCAATTCTAAGGTTAGAGCCACCTCTGCCAAATACCGTTAAGTTTGCAGAATCGGATGTTGTGATGGCAAAAATATTAGGTGAAGTAGAAGCGGTATCTAAAATAAATCTACAATTGGTAATGTTAATGTTATTAGATTCTGAGGTAATTTGAATACCAGCAGAACCAACAATAGAGCTGCTTAAATTTTGTATCGTTAAATGTTTTAAATTGATAAACTTAGAACGATTTAAACGAATGGTATTTCTGGTAGTGTTTGATGATACACCTGTACTGTTAATAATTACTGAAGAGGAATCGTTATTCTCTGCCTTAATCGTAATAGTATTTATTGCTGAAGTATTTTTAGGGTTACCAATGGTAAAACGTTCGTTGTAGGTACCAGGTCTAACGTTCATTATTACAGGGCCAGTGATTCCGCAACTTATGGCACTCATCGCGGTTGCAAAGTCTGGATAAGTAGGGTTTGTACCACCAATTGTGTAGGTTCCAGATTTTAATCCAGTACAAATTAGCAAGTTTGTGGTATCGTTTATGGTGATCGGGTCGCCTACAATTCTATCGCTCGGCATAACCCTTACATAAAACGGATACGAATTATTTGGAAGCGCATTAAAAGGTGTAGTAAATGTATAAACGGCGGTTGAATACGGATTTGCCAAAGAAGCATTTCCACCATTTCCAATTACATAGGTTTCACCGGCTGCAGGCAGCCAAGTAGTTCCGTTAGAAGAGTATTGTAATTTAATGCTCGAACCGTTTAAAGATGTACTTCCTAAGTTCATCAACTTAATGGATATGTTGTTAGGATCTGTACTAAACACCAAGGGTTGAATATCTAAAAGGGCTAAGTCTTTTGCATGACGTATAAACTCATCGGCACCAATGTCTGGACCTAGAGGATTACGATCTTGCCCGTCAAAATCTTTTGTAACATTACCTAAGTACAAGCCTTTGCCTTCTAATGCAGTATTAGAAGTATGTAAATCAAAATTCGAAACAAAGTTTGGATTTATTTCAATACTATTAGATTCAAAACCTTGCATCGCCGCTTTTAAAGCAGTTAGGTTTACCCGATCTCCACCATAAAAACTATATAAGCCAGATGTTTGATCTGCATCTGTGTAATAAATATTATTGTTGGCAGCCCTAATAGAGGTTTGGCTGGTCACGTAATATGCATACCCACCGGCAGGATTATAAAAAATATTATTGAATAAACTTACGTTTGCGCCCGCAGCTAAGAAAAATGCTGATGAATTATCAGGAATAGCAGTAGAAGTTCTATCGTAAATAACGGAGTTGTGGTAAAGGTTTAATTTATTTACTTCGTTCAAATAAATACCAGCACCATTACCTGTAGTTTTATACCCACCAGCAAACATATTGTTGCTAATGTCGACATTGGTAATTCCTTCTACAGATGTAAGGTTTAGTGCACGAGTACCTGCATTTCTGGTAATATTAGCACTTATTTTTGTATTAAATTTAGAAATTACAATTCTTATTGCTTCACTATTTACACTAGAACCGGCTCTAAGTGTAATTGAGTTTCCAACAATATCTCCAACATTTACAAAATTTGCGTTAATACCATATAAAAATGAAGAGTCGATTTGAGTATTAATGACGCTAACATTTTGAGATCGAATTCCTGTATTTCTGCCAAGCATTTGAACACCTGATACGCCCCTTCTCAAAATACAATTTTTAATAGTGATGTTGCTATATACCGCACCGCTATCAATCTTTACTTTTTGAGACATAATGATTGGGAAAATATTAGCCGTAGCAACAGAACTTGTCGGAACATTTACAATGCAACTATCAAGGGTAACATTGGTTGATCCTTCTGTAATGTGAAAACCTGAAGCAAAAGAGTTTGCAGAAGTATTATTTAAAGTAAAATTTCTAACCGTAACGTAATCCATTCCATCAATTTGAATTACATGATGATTGGTGTTGGATTGATTGGACGTAACGTTTTGAATAATTACATCTGCCGGATTACCAGTTACAGATCTGAAGGTAATCGTATTGGTAGGAGTGGCACCCTTTAATATAGGCAATGAAAAACTAGGGTACGTGCCAGGGTAAACATTAAATACTGTAGGCCCACCTATGCCACATTCAAACGCAGCGATTGCTGATGCAAACGTAGGGTAATTTTTGTTACCTACCGGGCCATTAATTGTGTAAGTTCCATTTAAGCCTACACAAATACTCAAAGTATCAGCATCATTTTCTTGCCAAGTATCATTAGGTACTGGCGGACTAACACGTATAATTAAGGTGTATAAACCCGGACTAGGAATAATCCAAGGTTCTGCTAATGTGATTATTTGTTTGGAGTATGATTTACTTAAGGTTTGCAAGGTAAATTCTTCGGGAGTGGTATAGTTACCGTTATCCACTTTATAGCTTACCAATATTTTATTGCCATTCAGTGAAAGTAATCCGTCGTTTTTAATAACTACAGGTAATATGTTAGTGCCTTCTTTAGGTACGAAGTTTTTATCTAAATGAAATACTTCTAGATCTACAGCACTTCGTATCACTTCATCGGCACCAATGTCTGGTGTTTCAGGGTCGCGAGGATGATTTTCGAAATCGAAAGTAATAAACGACAATACAGCTGCCCTGCGTATTAACTGTTTACTATTCATTCTGAGCGAGGTAGGCGATGCAAAATTCGGATTTACATTAAGAGATTGACCATCTTTTGCCGTAGAAGCTTTTAAAGCCGCTAAACTATTTCTCGCAGTACCCCCAACAATGCCTAAGGTAGTATTAGTTGCATTAAAATAACAATTGTAATTTAAGGTATCGATACTGGTGGTAGATCTGATAATAATTGGTACTGCACCACCAGAGCTGAAAAATATATTATTTTTAATGCTAATTTTTGTTGATGGCAAGGCGGTTGTGTTCTCCACAACCATGGCAGCTTTTTCTGTTGAGTTACCACTAACATAATAAATAGAATTATGATAAAATTGCAACGATTGAGATAGCTCCAGGTGTAGACCTCGAGAGGAAGTTGATTTA
>JBILKW010000111.1:0-7420 GCA_044376465.1 Sphingobacteriales bacterium
GTCTGCCGCAGCGTAACCTTCTCGTTTAGTAACATCAGCCAAATTTCTTGCTTGTGCTTTTACGGCATCTGCTTGTTTTTGTGCCGTTGCTAAAATTTGATCGGCTCTTTTTCTTGCTTCTTCTTTTACTTTTACTACCGCTTCGTTTTTCTTATCGTTCAATACATCTTTTATGGCTCCCTTAATTCCAGCGCCTGCATCTGCCATGCTTAATTTAATGGTTGGTTTGGTAACTACTCCTCCTACCAATGCCGTAATATTTAATGCATCTGTTGGGTTATAACTTGAGCCAGCTTTACCCAATTGTGCCGATAGTCCGTTTAACACACTAGTAGATGCTGCACCTAAGAAATTCTTTGGCAATTTCAGCTTCATTGTGTAGGCAATAGTTTGATCCAATCCGCTCGATCCTCCAATATTTATTATGGTATTAAGCGTGGTCATGTCGAATGGTTTTATCACCACTCTACCATCAACTAATGTAAATTCTATTTTTGTGTCTTTAATATTTAACTCTTTAAGTTTATCTGTTTTTAATGCGTCTGATAATTTATTTAAAGTATTTGAACCCTTAATATTTGTGCTTAATAATTCTAATACACCTGCGCCTTGTATGGTATTCAATACAGGGCTCATGTCTTCGCCTAACATGGTATTAAACTTTAATTGTGTATTAAATTTACCGGTTGTATTTTCTGCAATGGGTGCAAGTTTTTGTACGGTATTAAATGTTTTAAATGCCTTTTGAATATCCATTTGTTGAATTGCAAAATCCATATCAACCACTGGTTTTTTTACATCAGTTGTACTGTAAACACCATCCATGGTAATAGTACCATCAAGCGTTTTTAAACCAACTTTTGTGAAATTAACTTCTTTGTTTTTTATGCTGATGGTGCCACTTAAATCCACCAACTCCATGTTATCATATAATACTTTATTAATTTTAGAGTTCAACACAAAATCAATGTTCTCTGGCACTTCAAATACTCCTGCTGTACTTGTATCTGTTGAAACTTCTTCTTCGGAACTCGGGCCCATCATCTCATTTAAATCAATCATATCTGCCCCAAAATTTAATCGTGCTTTTATTGCCGTTCCTCTTAATGCAAATCCTAAATAATTTTCTAAAGTGCCATCCGCAGCAAAATCGCTTTTACCGTAGGTAGCTTTTAGGTTCTTCATCGTTATATTTTTCGGACTTAAGTTAAACGATACAGATTTTATGGCTAATGGCAAGGTTGATTCTTTAGCACTATAATTTAAATTGCTAATGCTAACGTTTCCTTTCGCATCAAAACTTTCATATTGCCCCTTTTCAATGGTCGATATTTTTCCTTTCGCCATCATGTCTGCCTTTATAACGCCAGATAGTTTGGTGTCTTCTATCGGCACAACTTTTAAAATGTTTGCTAAATCTATGGTTCCTTTTATTTCGGTAAAAATGTCTGGATCAGATTCTGGAGTTTTTAATAACAGAGTTGCATCAAAAGGCTCGTTGCCAAATTCTAGGTGCAATTTTTTCATGTTCACTACCGTATGGTCAAACACTCCATCCTTATCTTCCACATTTAAATCAAGCTGCACATTATTTACTCCCGTTGGTAAATCCGGGTATTTAAAATTTCCGTTTTCCACTAATACATTTAAACCAAAACCTGGCATCGAAACAGCATTCATTCTTCCTTTGTAATATCCATTTAATGCAAATTTTCCGTTTGCTGTTAAATTATCAAAAGAGCTTGAATATATTGCTGGTATTAGCGACAAGAAATTTTTAAACTCAGATTTTTGTGCGTCAAATGTTAAATCTAAATCGATATTCGTGTCGGGCATGGCAACCATACCTGCAAAATTTATTACTAATGCGTTTAGGTTAATTACATTATCTTTAAACGTAAACACAAAATCTTTTAAGTTCATGTCTATTGCCGCATCGGCATCTAGTTTTACTTTACTTAAATAATTTACTCCTCCATAACCAACGGTTAATTCATCCGCTTTTGTTTTAGTTAACAGTGTAAATAAATCTTGAGTAAAATCTCCCGAACCTGTATGGTTCAAATTTTGAAGTTTAGTATAAAATGAAAGCGATTGATCATCATACACTAATGTTGAATTTTTTATTGAATATGATTTTAAAGCAATGCTAAAATTACTTGCAGCAGTATCTGTTGGTTCTTCTAATTTAGTAGTATCAGTTTTGGCTATGTCCCAATTTGCTTTACCCGATTTAAGAACCACAAAATTCAATTGCGCTCTATCTAATTCAAGTGATTTTATTTTAATGGTTTCTTTGTTGATCACCGACATAATATCCACTACCACATATAACTCGCCAATATTTGCAAGTGTATCTGTCTTAAAAGAATCTACTCCAGCCACCATTAAATTTTCCATGCTAAATGAAAGGTTCGGAAAACTGCGAATAATACTTACGCTGAAATCGCCAAACTTTACATCTGCATTTACATTGTCGTTAATGATAGATTTAACTTTCGCAATAATATCATCTTTATAAATAATAGGCAACGTAATAGCAGCGGCTAAAACCAACACAATTAACAAGCTAAGTGTTAATAAAATTTTCTTAAACATAGGACATAAGTATTTATACAAAAATAATAAATACTTAACGAATTAATTGCAAAAGAAATTTAATCCTTGTATAATTTAATGTTAAGAGTGCGTTCGCTTTCACTTATTACCTCAATATTCACGATTAAATATTTAGTTGGTAAAAGCTCCTCAATTTTTTCACTCCACTCTAAGAAACAGAGCTTATCAGAATACAGGTATTCTTCTACGCCAAAATCAAATGCTTCTTCAATTGAATCTATCCTATAAAAATCGAAGTGGTAAATGGTACCTGCTTGAGAATCGTATTCATTTACTATAGAAAAAGTAGGACTACTTAAATCGTCGGTAGAACCTAAACTTCTGCAGAGCGCAGAAATCAATGTTGTTTTTCCTGCACCCATAGGGCCATTGAACAATACCACTTTGTATTCATCAAGGTAAGGCTTAATGCTTTCAACAGCCCTATGGATTTCGGAAATATTATAATTCATCATTACGCACTTGCCGTTGGCATTTGGCGATCTACTTTTTTTACTAATCCTTGCAAAACTGTACCTGGACCAACTTCAGTAAAGGAGCTTGCTCCATCGGCAATCATTGCTTTAACTGTTTGAGTCCAACGCACTGCGCCTGTTAATTGTGCAATTAAGTTTGCTTGTATAACAACAGGGTCTGAGGTTGGTTTTGCATTTACATTTTGGTACACTGGGCAAGTAGGAACATTAAAAGTAGTAGCTTTAATAGCTGCTTCTAACTCTACTCTGGCTGGTTCCATTAAAGGTGAATGAAAGGCACCTCCAACATTTAATACCAGTGCTCGTTTTGCACCCGCTTCCGTCATTTTTGCACAAGCTTCATTCACTCCTTCTATTGAACCAGAAATAACCAATTGACCTGGACAATTATAATTTGCTGCTACAACTGTTTCAGATATTGATGCGCAAATTTCCTCTACCTTTTCATCTTCTAAACCTAAAATAGCGGCCATTGTTGAAGGACGAATTTCACATGCTTTTTGCATGGCGTTTGCTCTTGCAATTACCAATTTAAAAGCGTCTTCAAAAGATAAAGTTCCATTTGCTACTAATGCCGAAAACTCTCCTAACGAATGACCCGCAACCATCTCCGGTTTAAAATCCGAAATAGTTTTTGCTAAAATTACCGAATGTAAAAATATAGCAGGTTGAGTAACTTTCGTTTGCTTTAGATCTTCATCGGTTCCATCAAACATTAAATCTGTTATTCGGAAACCTATTATTTCATTAGCCTTTTCGAACATCGCTTTTGCTTCAGCGTTTTGCTCATATAGTTCTTTACCCATGCCTACAAATTGGGCGCCTTGACCGGGAAATACGTATGCTTTCATTTTATAAGTTTAATTGCAAATATATTAATTGCTATTATTTTTCCATTGCTTTGTTTATCGCAAATACAATGTGCTCTCTATGTGCTTTTGTTTCAGCATTACCTGCACCTGCTGCCATCATAGTTTTAATAGCTTTTAGCTGTGCCAAGGTAGTTGATTTTGCTTGGTAAACGTATGCATCAGATTTCATCGCAGATATTAACATGTTCACGTATTCTAATTGTAAGTTCTGACGGAATGAGTTTACATTTCCCGCAGCATCTGCTTTAAAAATTCCATCTGTTAATTCACGCATCATTTCTGTTAAGGAATAAGTATTTCCAATTAACTGTATATCAACAATGCGTTTTGTAACGTTCGCGCTTAACAAATGAGTTAACACACCTTTTTGCATATTTAACACACGCTCATGGATCTTAGGATCTTCATTGCCTCCGTTAAATCCTCTTCGTTGGTATTGTAAGTAAGCATAAAAATCTGCTGGCATATCAAAAGCGGTTGGCGCAAATACATAATCGTTCAATGCCTTCATCGCTCTTTTTTGATCTGCGTAAGCTACCGGTGCCATTGGCTTTGCAGTGCTTTTTTGCTCAGGGAAACTTCTATCAACATATACACCACCAATGTAACGCGATATTACTCCTGCCGCAACATTGTATTCGCCGCTTATGGTTAAATATGCATTACGCAATTCGTGGTATGATTGGCCTTCTTTAACGTATTTAGATTTTAAGCCTTTCAAAATATTATTTGATAATTTCATTCTATCAATTGAATATCCAATGGCATCAGAACTCATATCACCTATCATCACTCTTGGGTCTATTCCTTTGCCTGGCGCACGCATATCATCAGCATCATTTCCAAAAGTTAATTGAGGTTCATTAGATCTGCTTAATAATTTTTTTACTCGTGTTGCTTCTGCATTTGCATCTGTTAATGAAGGAGTATACCCAAATTCTATCGCCCACATATCATATGGTCCTGGGATGCTTGTAAAATATTGCCCTTGTTTTGCTTTGTCTAATGCTACGTTTGCAGCTGGGTAATCCATCACCGAGCCGGTTAAACCTATTTTAGAAGTAACTGCTTTATTATGAACATTTACTAAATCATGTAACTGACTAGATTTCATGTTGTGGTTTAAGCCAAAAGTGTGGCCTACTTCATGTAACACTAAGTAAAATAATGATTCTTTGATGTATTGTTTTTTATCAATATCGCTAGCGCTGTATGCTGACAATGCAATGTTTCCAAATTGTGTAGCTTGTGTAAAATGATTTCCAATGTCGCAACCATTATGGCCTACATTTAATTCTGGAAACTCATTTGCAATATTTAAAGCTGCAGCATCAAATAGTTTTTCTTGACGTAAACGATTTGTAAAGAAAACATACTCCAACATAATATCAGCTCCTAAAATTTCTCCTGTGCGTGGGTTTACGAAACTTGGTCCGTATCCACCAAATGGAGGGAATGGAGAAGATGTCCATCTTAATACATTATATCTAATATCACCTGCATCCCAAGTAGCCGTATCTGGTTGAACTTCGCAACGTATTGCGTTTTTAAATCCTGCTTTTTCAAATGCCATGTTCCATGTTAATACTGCTGCTTTTATGGTTTCACGAAACTCTAATGGTGTGGTATTTTCTATCCACCATGTAATTGGAGTTACGGGTTCTGATAAGGCTGCATTAGGATCTTTCTTTTCTAAATTCCAACGGTTAATAAAATCATGATAAGGTGTTGCTGAAGTAGATGTCATATCCTCTGTTTGTTGCATAAAATATCCAACACGTGGATCATCGTTACGCGGCACAAAATTATTTTTTGGAACTTCAATTATACTGTGCTGAATTTTTACAGTTACCGATCTTGGGTCTGTAACATCGGGCCCACCAAAGTTAGTTGGGCTAGGGTTATCGTACACGTACTCCACAACAATGTCTGTATTTTGTGGGTAGTTTCTTAGCGATGCAAATTTAGTTTTTTCTTTACTCAAGGTTCCTAAACTAAATGCCGAACCTGGAGTTGCTCTAGGGTTAGGTGATGGTTTTATTTGCGATAAACTTTCTACTAAAAAAAGCTCATCTGCTTTTATTAAATAATCGTCGCCATCTTCTGCTACAATTTTTAAACTTGCTAAAATAGGTTTGTTAATATTTGCATCTGCTGATTTAGAAATCGCATTCTCTTTATCAAAATAATAGCTTGTGTTTTCTTTTATGAATTCAATTTTATCATAATATTTTTTAATGCTAAATATCTCGTTGTCTCTAAATGATCCTTTAAAATAGCCCGCACTTACTGCGCCATTTTCAGCATAATTAAAATAAATAAATTCTTTGTTTAATTGACTTTTTTTGATTTTCATGTACACCGAGCCATTGGTTGTATCTTGATACAATGCAAACAATCCATCTTTAAGTTTAGACGCTTTTACGGTTTCTTTAATTGTTTTTTTAGCATCTTTTTTAGGTGCTTCGGCAACTGGAGCAGGGGCTTTCTTTTTTTTCTTGGCGAAGGACTCACTACTTGTACTCGCCAAACACAAACAAACTGCCAGGGAATAAATGATTGAATTTTTCATGTTAATTAGATCTAAGAGGTTATAGTAGAATAAATGAATTTTAAACATAAAAATTTTTTAGCATTTACAGCTATTCAAACTAATTTTTTACAATTAAATATCTTTTTGCTCTCTAATGCATAGCTTTGTACCATGAGCATCCCATTTACAAAAGAAAGTAGAATCATTATTACGTGTCCGAAATACATGTCGTCTTATTTAAGCGAAGAAGTACACGGTTTGGGCTTTACCGTAACAGAACATTGGAGCACTGGTGTTTCTATTGAAGGTAGTTTAAACGATTGTATTAAACTAAATATGAACATTCGCACTGGAAATCAAGTGCTTTGGCTTTGGTCTGAAGCTGTTGCAACCAATGCCGATGATTTGTATAAACATGCTTTACAGCTTAATTGGGAAGATTTATTGGATGTTGATGGATACATTTCTATCACTTCTAATGTGCAAAACGATACCATCGACAATAATTTATATGCAAATGTGAAATTGAAAGACGCAATTGTTGATCGATTTAGAGAGAAAACAGAAATGCGACCAAATTCTGGGCCTGAACGTAATAAAACGGTAGTTCATTTATTTTGGAAAGATTCTGAAGCTTCTATTTACTTAGATACAAGCGGCGAAACGCTATCTAAACATCAATATAGAAAACAGCCTGGATTAGCTCCTATGCAAGAAAACCTAGCTGCTGCAACCATTATGGCCACCAAATGGGATCGTAATTCTAACTTTGTGAACCCAATGTGCGGAAGTGGAACCTTAGCCATAGAAGCCGCCATGATGGCACTAAACAGAATACCTGGTTTGCTTAGAAGTAATTATGGCTTTATGCATATTAAGGGTTTTGATGAAGAATATTATGAGCAATTGAGAAGAGAAGC
>JBILKW010000112.1:0-7365 GCA_044376465.1 Sphingobacteriales bacterium
GATACTGCCGGTGCTGGAAGATGGGCAGATTCATTGATGAGAAACATGAGCCAAGACGAAAAAATTGGTCAGTTGTTCATGGTGGCAGCATATTCTAATAGAGATTCTACTCATTTAAAGGAAATTAAGAAACTTGTACAAAATTATTATATCGGTGGATTGTGTTTTTTCCAAGGCGGGCCAATGCGCCAAGCACAACAAACTAACCTTTATCAATCTTTTGCAAAAGTTCCATTGCTTATTTCTATTGATGCCGAATGGGGTTTATCTATGCGATTAGATTCAGTAGTTCGTTACCCTAAACAAATGGCCATGGGCGCCATTGCTGATAATCAACTTATTTATGATTTCGGTAAGGAAACAGCACGCCAATGCAAGCGAATTGGAATCCATTTAAATTTTGCGCCTGTTGTAGATGTGAACAACAATCCAAAGAATCCGGTAATTAACGATCGTTCTTTTGGAGAAGACAAATACAAAGTTGCAGCCAAATCAATAGAGTACATGAGGGGCATGCAAGATTGGGGAGTACTCGCCAACGCAAAACATTTCCCGGGACATGGAAATACGGATAAAGATTCGCATCTCTCGTTGCCAACCTTAAACAGAACGAAAATACAATTGGATTCTACAGAGCTTTACCCTTTCCGTGAACTTATAAGCAGAGGCATAGGCAGTATAATGGTAGGGCATTTGTTTGTTCCAGCCATTGATAGTTCTAAAAATATTGCATCGAGTATTTCTAAACCAATTGTTACCAATTTATTGAAAAATGATTTAGGATTTAAGGGATTAATTGTTACCGATGCCTTGAACATGAAAGGAGTGAGCTCATTTTTTGTTCCGGGTGAAGTGGATGCAAAGGCATTGCTTGCAGGTAACGATATGTTGTTGTTTACAGAGAATGTTCCGAATGCTTTTGTTGAAATAAAAAAAGCATTGGATTCTGGCTACATCAGTATGAAAGAAATCGACGAACATGTTTTTAAAATATTAGTGGCAAAATATTCGGTTGGTTTAAACAACTATTTGCCCGTAAACATGAGTGGAATTTATGAAGATTTAAATTCTAACGATGCAAAAATTATTAGCATGAAATTGTATGAACATGCCATTACTTTATTGGAGAATAAAAATAATTTAATTCCATTTAAAAATTTAGAAAGTAAAAACATTGCAGCCTTAAGTATTGGAGCCGATATTTCGAATGAGTTTTTATCGATGTGTAAAAACTATGCAAATATTACTCCATTTGCCATGAAAAAAGATGCTTCTTTAAATGATTTTGATTTTTTGGAGAAAAACTTAAATCAATATAATACTATTATTGTGGGCATACATGATATGAGTAGAAACGAATCGAAAAATTTCTCTATCAGTAAACAAACAAAGGATTTTCTTGGCAATTTAAGTAGGCATGCAAATGTTGTATTAGTGGTTTTTGGAAATGCTTATAGTTTAAGAAATTTTGAAAATTTAGCTCCAATTGTGTTGGCATATGAAGACAATGATTTTACTAGAAGCCTTGCTGCACAAGCATTGTTTGGCGGCATCGCTATAACAGGTACATTGCCAGTTACGGCATCTAATGTTTTTAAAGGAGGCGATGGATATGTTATTGAAAATTCGATTAGGTTAAAATACACCTTACCAGAAGAGGTTGGAATATGTTCTAAATGTTTGAGTAAAATTGATGAAATTGCTAACAAGGCAATTGCAGAAAGAGCCACACCAGGATGTCAGATTTTAGTAGCAAAGGATGGGAAAGTGATTTATCAAAAATCATTTGGCCATCATAGTTATGATGCCACTCAAGCGGTAAATAATACAGATTTGTATGATATAGCTTCGCTTACTAAAATACTAGCTACAAATTTGGGTGTAATGCAAATGTATGATGATGGAAATTTGGACTTGAACAAAAAAATGGGCTCCTATCTTACGTATTTAAAAAAGAATGTAAAAAGATATGTACCGGTAGCTGATTTCTTAACGCATAGAGCAGGTTTAGTCCCTTTTATTCCATATTGGAAAGAGTCTATCGCTTATAATGATGGGCAAGTAAGTTACAGCACCGACTCGAGTTCTTTCTACTCAGTAAAAGTGGCAGATAATTTATTTTTGAGGTATGATTATCCCGAAAAAATGAGACAGAAAATGTTGAATTCGGAACCGAAAGAAGTTGGGAGATATATATATTCTGATTTGAGTTTTTATTATTTGAAAGATGTGGTTGAACAACATTATAAACAAGATATAAAATCTTTTACTCGCAACAATTATTATTCGAAATTAGGCTTGAAAACGATGGGCTATAATCCGCTCGAGCGATTCCCTAAAAGCAGAATCATACCAACAGAAAATGACACTACGTTTAGAAAGCAGCTATTAGATGGCTACGTACACGACCCCGGAGCTGCAATGCTAGGTGGTGTTGGGGGGCATGCAGGTTTATTCTCTAATGCAAATGATGTGGCTATACTTATGCAAATGCTATTAAACAAAGGGAACTACGGAGGTGTGCAGTATTTTAAACCTAGTACTGTTGAGAAATTTACGGCTAAATATTATCCAAACACTCGCAGAGGTTTAGGTTTTGATAAACCAGATGCAAATCCTAAAAATTCTCCAACTTGTGCTTCAGCATCTTTATCAACTTTTGGGCATACAGGTTTTACAGGCACAGCTACATGGGCAGACCCAGAAACAGGGTTAGTGTATGTTTTTTTATCGAACAGAATTCACCCAAATGCAGATAATAAAAAACTTGTTGAAAAGAATATTAGAACAGATATTCAGCAGGTGATATACGATTCGATGAAGAAATGAAATTGAATTGTGAGTTGTGAATTGTGAATTGTGAATTGTGAGTTGGAACTCGCTAATTCGCAAGTTCGTTAATTCGCAAGTTCGAATATTTCCTGCGCCATTTGTTAAATAAAAACTTATACGAATGGTCGAAACTTTTGGGACCCATTTCGGCATATTCGGTTTCTAGTTTTTTGCAAAGTGCAGCTTCGTGCTCCATAAATTTTTGGAGGTCAATTTTTTTCTTTGCAAAAAACTCTTCGAAACTCATTTTTATTTTTTTAGGTTGATGATCATATCGTCTACTAACCCTGGCAAATCGAAATCGTTTTTCCAAGCCCAATCTTTTCTTGCAAAATCGTCGTTAATGCTCTTCGGCCACGAATCTGCAATTGCCTGTCTTGGGTCGGCACTTACGTATGATATTTTAAAATCTGGCAAATGTTTCACAATTTCGGCGGTTAAGCTTTTTGGGGTAAATGACATGGCTGCTATATTGTAACTCGATCTTATTTTTACATCGGCTGCGTTAGCATCCATAATGCCAATGGTTGCTTTTATGGCATCTGCCATGTGCATCATTGGTAGTTCTGTATTTTCAGATAAGAAACATTCGTATGAATTGCTTTTTAATGCTTCGTGGAAAATGTGTACGGCATAATCTGTTGTGCCACCACCCGGTGCCGACTTCCATCCAATTAAACCTGGATAACGTAAGCTACGTACGTCAAGTCCGTATTTCAAAAAGTAATATTCGCACCAACGTTCGCCTGCTAATTTACTGAAACCGTACACTGTGTTTGGATCCATAACGCAATACTGTGGAGTGTTTTGTTTGGGTGAGTTCGGTCCGAAAACTGCAATAGAACTTGGCCAATATACTTTTTTTACACCGTACTCAATTGAAAAGTCGAGTATGTTTAATAAGCCTTCCATGTTTAACTCCCATGCTTTCTTTGGTTTTTGTTCGCCAACCGCAGAAAGCAAGGCAGCTAATAAATAAACTTGGGTAGGTTTATATTTTTCGAAAATTGCTTTTAATCCTGTTTTATCTAAAACATCAGAAACTTCAAATGGACCTCCGTTTAATATATCGTAATTTGGTTCTTTAATATCTGTAGCAACTACATTGCTACCTCCGAAAATATTTCTTAACTCGTTTACTAGTTCTGTTCCAATTTGACCGTTAGAACCTATAACTATAATCGTTTCTTTCATTTGCTTATGTTGTATAGGCAAATGTAAAATATTTAAACGAATTAATAATGTACTGCAAAAGGTAATTTATATTGCTGATTTTTACCATTTTCCGAATAACATTCGATGCTTAATACATAGGTGCCCGCAGGCACTAATGAACCATTGTTAGCTAAATCCCACTTTACCATACCCGAATTTCGGACACTTAAGCCATGCATTACTTCTGATATAAATGCCCCTGAAACACTAAATACTTTAACATTCATAAACACTGTTTCTCCTTCTATATTATAATTTATTTCTAATGCAGATTTTGATCCATCTAACAATGGTTTTAAAAGGTTGTTACTTAACCAAAAATCTTTATTTATTTCTTCGTCTTCTTCAGAAAATTGCGAGTTTTTACCTGTTGGGCTAGCCCTACCAATATTATCACTTGCTGATGCCCAGTTTTGAGAGTTATCTTCAAGATGATACATCCTCTTCCTTTCTAAACTTCGGCCTTCTATCTCATCCATCCAAGAGTAATGCAATTGTTTACTATAAACAAATTTATCTAGTAGTTGGTCTTGCTCATTCAGTAGGTAAATTATTCCAACATCGTCGGGCATACTTGGCATTTTTTTACACTCGAATAGATGTTCTGGTTTTGCAATGGTGTACCTATTGAATACATCTTCGGAATTTAATGTAAATGCTCGGTATTCCTTAGGTTTTATGTATTTGTATTTATTATTCGGAAGTAAATTCTCGTGTAAAGTATAGCGCTCTTTCCCATTGCTAAACGATAAATCTTCTACATTTATTATTTTACCGCTTGCATTGTAAATTTCAATAAAGTCATATCCATTTGGCTCTGGGTTAAATAGTATTTCTGATAGTAACAAATCAGATTTTTTGGGAATGTATTTTTTGTGAATATCTATAGTCGTATCTATTCGCATACCAATACAATTTTCAATATAGAGTTCTATGGTAAATAATTCACCTTCTTTAAAATTTGAAGGAGATTTCAATAAGATACTTCCATTCTTACTAACTTCATATTGTATAGGTTTTTTGTAATTATCGATAATTAAAATGTTTGTCTCACTATTCATTTCTTCGTTTAGTTGAAGTTCAACTTCATTATCGTTTGTTAACACGTAGTTTTCTACAAATATTTTTGGAAAGCTAAAATCTTCAATACTTTCATTTTGTGCGCCAGGGCTACCGCCAAGTTCATTTATACTGGCTTGCCAAGTATGCCTGCTTTTACAATTCCAAGTATTGTTAATTTTGCTGTAAGAATAGCCTCCCTCTTGTTTTTCTTTTGGCATTGTTTTTACATCATAAAAAACCCTTTCTATTAGTATTTTGTCTAAGGTTAAAATACTAATTGTATCTGCCTCATTGCCTAAACTTGGTAATTTGTTTAATGCAATTACTCTTACATCATCGCCCCAGCTAAACCTGTAATTTTTATGGCTCAATACTACCGCTTGCTCCGCTTTCCAATTTTCTATTTCTACTAAAACAGTGTCTTTTGTATCAGCTATATAGAAACTGCTAAATATTATTTCTTCGGTCGATTTGTTGAAAAGCTCTATATACTCGCAATCTGGTAAGCCTCTACTAGGACTTGGATCTGCCATGATTTCTGAAACTGCAATTTCATCCTCGGGTTGCTCTATTTCTAGTATTCGTATTGGATAAATAATATTGGTGTCATTACGTCCGCAACTTGGGATGTATTGGCAAATTAAATTATAATTCCCTGCTGGTAAAGCATTGTTAAATGTTAAAGTTGCTCGTTCATAATAAGGCGAATCTAACTTTACATCTTGCGGAAAAAATAATTTAGATTTTACCCCAACAAAGTATAATTGAGCCGGGTTTATTAAATACCCTTGCACAGGTTTACTAAAGCCTACACTAAATTGCTGATTATTTTTATTTCTGAAAAACTTTACAGATAGGGCTCTTTTATCTGCAAAAAAATCGGCACTAGTATTTTGTACTCCGGGACTTCCACCTCGTTTATTAGTGGAAGCTGTCCATCTGTTTATTTCATTACATCTAGTGTAGGGGTCAATTAATTCTAAGCTCCAACCTCCATCTTTTTTTGTAAGATCTCTATACCATGAATTTTTATAACTCACTCTATCAATCAATCGCCCAGCTTTATTAAATAAGGTAACCGTGCTTGCCGTATTACTTAAACTTGGGAAAGTATTAAAACTTACTACTGTTCCGTATTTTTTTAACTCAAAAGTGTCGACTGTTGAGCCTACTAAAATATACTCGTTTGGTTTTAATATATACCTTGGCATTATAAGCCTAGTAGTACCAATATTCAGCACGTACGATGATAAGTTGATGTAATTGTTGGTAGTGTTAAATAACTCAATGTACTCTGCTTCGGCTAGTGCAATCGCAGGACTAGGGTCTATCATCAATTCATTAATTCGTATTAAACTAGTATCATCATCATTCCGATATACAAATGAAAATATTGACTCGTCTAAACTTAGCCCATCACAAGTTTTAATAGTGTTTAATTTAAATTGATAGGTATTGTTGTTTCTAAATTTTGTATTAAACACTAAAATGTATTCTGAATAATAATCGTTCAACTTTACTATTTTCTTTGGGGATAAAGTCGGGTTGTTTATCTGATAACTTTGAAGTTTGAGACTAGCAGAACTATCTGCAGATGCATTAAAACGTATGTATATGCTGCTATCATTCAAAAAATCAAATTGATAAACATAAAAGGAAGATTGCTGATTTGCTTTCCATAATGAATTTAATTGACCAGGGCTACCGCCAGATTTTTCGCCACTTACTTCCCATACATAAATTCCATCACAAGTTTTGTTTGATTGTGTGCATTCTAAGCTATAACCACCATTGGCTTTGCTTTTATTTTTATACCAAGTAGTATTGTAATTCACCTCGTCGATAAGTGTACCATATTTATCGATTATTTTTAATAATCCACTTGTATTTCCAACACTTGGCCAAGTGCTTAGCCCTATTACATTTCCAAATGGCTTAAACAAAGTAGTATCACTTGCTTTGCAAAAAATTACAAATGAATTTGAATTAAGCGAATACGGTTTAAGTTTAATGTTTGAATTGCCATTTACAAAAACCCAATTTTCTAAATTGATATCTGTACTACTCGCATTATACCATTCTATATATTCGCTTTCTGGAAGATCTATTGCCGGGCTAGGGTCTGCCATGATTTCAGAAATAAACACATCATTACGTTTATTAGTTAGGGGGGCTATGTAATTGTATTGTATTAAATACGAACTATCGTTTTTATTACCTAACATATCTGCCAATGGAGGCACTTTTAACTGCAAT
>JBILKW010000113.1:0-7354 GCA_044376465.1 Sphingobacteriales bacterium
TAATAAATCTATGCTGAAATGCTTTTTCATACTAGCATCTATTATGTTCATATGTATCGTTTTTTGTCGTTCCACTTTAATACCTTCATTTATTAATCTTTTATAAAGCAATTCTTCGTAAAAAGATTCTAACAAACCTGGACCAAATTCTTTATGAATTTCAATTGAATGTTTAATTATTATTGACGATAGTTCATTTTCATGCATCTGCAAATTTTAACATATTTTCAACTTTACTCAACAGCATAAATAGGGGTTTTTATATCATCCTTATTATATGCAGGATGATAAATGCAACTAAACTGCCCCCTCCGCGCCTCTGCCCCCTCTGCGCCTCCGCTTCTTTTTTTTTATTATATTTGCCAGAGTTAACTTTTATCAATAATGAGTAAATTTGGTGTAGTAGTTTTTCCAGGGTCCAACTGCGATCAAGACATGGTTTATGTACTAGAAACAATTATGGGTCAAGAGGTCGTTAAATTGTGGCACAAAGATCAAGATTTACAAGGCTGCGACTTTGTTGTGTTACCTGGGGGCTTTTCATACGGAGATTACCTACGATCGGGCGCAATAGCTCGTTTCTCTCCAATTATGCAAGAAGTAGTTTCTTTTGCAAACAAAGGTGGTTATGTAATGGGTGTTTGCAACGGTTTTCAAATTTTAGCCGAAGCAGGTTTAGTACCCGGAGCCTTGTTGCACAACGATTCTCGTAAATTTATATGTAAGAACGTTTATATTAAAGCTCAAACTAATAATTCATTAATTACTTCACAAATAGATACAAGCGCTGCATTGAAAATACCTATTGCGCATGGTGAAGGAAAATATTTTGCATCCCCAGATATTATTAAATCATTAAACGATAACGAGCAAGTGCTTTTCCGCTATTGTGATGAGCATGGAGCAATAACTGCAGAAGCGAATCCGAATGGAGCAATTGAAAACATAGCAGGAGTTTGCAACAAAAATCGAAATGTATTCGGCATGATGCCACACCCCGAAAGAGCCGCAGACGGAGAGCTTTCTAACATAGATGGCAAAGTGTTGTTTGAATCTATTCTATCTTTAACACTAAACCAATTGTAAATTGTAAATTGTGAATTGTAAATTGGGCTGAACTAGCTGTTTTTAATTCACAATTCACAATTCACAATTCACAATTCAATAAGGTGCAACTTGTAATCGACAAAGGCAATACATTCACTAAAGTCTTTATTTTTAAGGATGATAAAATTATTGCACGTGCAAAGTTCGAATTGTTGGATGTATTCCTGCTCGATAAAATTTTCAAAGAGTACTCTATAGATGCCAGTATTTACTCGCATGTTGGGAATAAAGACGATGAAAACATCTCTTATTTATTAGCACACTCAAATTTTATTCAATATTCTTATTTAACAGAACTACCTATTGTAAATAAATACGCCAGCCCTGAAACTCTAGGGTTGGACCGCCTATCTGTAGTTTGTGCTGCCCAATCAATTTTACCGAATACGAATGTATTATGTATTGATATGGGAACTTGCATCACATATGACTTATTAAATAGTCAATCCGAATATTTAGGTGGAGCTATTTCTCCGGGAATACGGATGCGTTTTAAAGCACTTAATACTTTTACCGCCCAGCTTCCGTTATTTGAGCCGGTAGGAAGGATGCCCAAATTAATTGGAGATACCACCGAAAACTCCATCAAATCTGGAGTTATAAATGGTACCATTCAAGAAATTTTAGGAATTATTAACGAGTATCAACAGAATTACCCCGATTTACAGGTCTTAATGTGTGGTGGCGACCTCGCTTTTTTTGATACTCAGCTTAAAAATAGCATCTTTGCCCGTCCAGATCTAGTGGCCGAAGGATTAAATACAATACTGCAATACAATGTTCAACATAAAAAAAACACTTAGTACCCTTTTCATAACGAGTATATCATTGTACAGCATAGGGCAAGATGTAACTAGTACTCCATATTCTCAATTTGGCTTAGGTCAATTACAAAAAAACAACTCCTCTATACTTATAGGAATGGGTGGCATAGCAAATGGTCTTCGTTTTGAAAATGCTATCAATACTCAAAATCCAGCATCCTATTCAGCATTGCAATGGACAACCTTCGAAGTTGGCGCTTTTGGCCTTTTTACAGAACTAAGCAGCAATACAAGCACTGCTTTTAGAAATAATGCTGCTTTAAGTTATTTAAAAATTGGTTTCCCGGTTACTCAAAAATGGGGTGCAAGTTTTGGGTTAATACCAGTTTCGGGAATGGGTTATGAATCTAAAATTAACACTAAGTTTATAGATACTCCTGCCACTCAAATTTATAAAGGCTCGGGTGGCTTAAATCAATTTTATATTGGCAATGCGTATAATATTACTGATCAAATAAGCATAGGAATTAATGCCTCTTATATTTTTGGAACCCTAGAGAGAACAAAGGCAAATGAATTCCCAGACACACTAGGTTTCTTAAACATCAAACAAACAAACTCAACATACATTGGCAGTTTGTTTTTCAATTACGGGATACAATATAAAAAGCAATTAGATAAAAACAGGATTTTAACGATTGGTCTTAATGGAAATCCTGGAACTAACTTAAATGCAAATAGAAATACCACAGCATTGCGTTATTTTTACCAAAATAATGTAGAAAGATTTGTTGATACTACCCAAAATACCTTAGATGAAAAAGGCAAAGTGTTTTTTCCAATGATTAATTCTATTGGCTTTACCTTGAGCAAACAAAATAAATGGATGTTTGGCGCCGATGTTACCCTAGGCCAATGGTCGTCTTTTAAAATTTACGACGTAAATCAAAATCTGCAAAATACAACTGAAATATCATTAGGTGGGTCTTACATCCCTAATCACACAGCAGTAGGTAATTACTTAAAGAACATAGAATACAGAATGGGATTTAATTACAGCAAATCGTATGTAACCATTCTTCAAGAAAACATAAATCAAATGAACCTTAGTTTGGGATTGGGCTTACCTCTTCCTAAAACTGCTTCGCGAATAAATTTAGCCATAGAATTTGGAAAAAGAGGAACGCTTAGCAAAGGCTTAATTGAAGAGAACTATATTGGTGTACATGCAGGCTTTAACTTCTGCGATAAATGGTTTATTCAGCGTAAGTATGACTAATACAATGTACAATGTACGATGTACAATGTACAATGTACGACGTACAGTGTACATTGACTGGAAAGCAAGAATGAATGTACTATTGCTCTTGGTACTTGTAAGCACCTTAAGTGCTTGCGAGAATGATTTGAAAAAGGTGGAAAAAATTGCCAGTAACGAAGCGAGTTTGCCAGTAGAAATCAGCAAAGAAGTGGAACTCATATACAGCGATTCGTCTATTGTTCGTGCAAAATTAATTACCCCAATCTTAAAGTTTTACAAGGTAAGCAATGCCTACCATGAGATGCCTGCGGGTTTATACGTAGAGTTTTATGGTCCGAATAACAAGATAGAAAGCACACTTTCTGCTAAATACGGCAGGAAGTTCCAAAATCAAGGAATTATAGAAGTAAAAGACAGTGTAGTGGTAATTAATAATAAGGGTGAACGACTTGATACCGAAAAACTTATATGGAACGAACGCACAAAAAAAATATACACCAATAGTTTTGTTAGAATTACTACTTTAAAAGATATTATGTTTGGTGATGGCATGGAAGCCAACCAAAATTTTACCAATTATAGAATATATAAATACCGAGGAAGTGTTAGTTTAGAAGAAAATGAACAGTAAATTCCAACAAAATATGTGGTTTGTAATCTTTATGCTTTGCTTATTAGCAAGTATATTCGTTTACCTAATACAACAAACGGCTAATAAAGACCTCATTCCTATGGGTTTAGCAACTATATTTGCAGGATGGAGGTTTTATTCTGTTCGCAAAAAAAGGATTTCTAATTAGATTTTCTAAGAATAGAAATTTTTGTATTTTGCGCCCTCTCAAATAATTAAATAGAGAATACATAATTTATAATTTAAAACTTACATTTCACAATTAATAAGGTATGGGATTAATGAATTCAATGCGCAATAGAGGCGGACTTTTAGTAGGAGTTATTGCATTCGCAATTGTAGCATTTTTAGCAGGTGATGTTCTTATTTCTGGTCAAAATATTTTTGGCGGGCAACCTACAGACATGGGCGAAATAAATGGCTCAAAAGTAGAAATTGAAGATTTTCAAACTAAATTGGATGCTAACATAGAGCAATACAAAACCAGCACAGGTCAGAGTAATTTGAACGAAGGCATGACAGGTTATTTGGTTGATCAAACATGGAATCAGGTTATTTATGATGAAGTGATGAAGCAACGAATTGCGAAATCTGGAATTAAAGTGTCACCAGAAGAATTATTCGACATGGTGCAGGGTTCTAACCCACATCCAGAGGTACGCAGAGCGTTTACGAATCCTCAAACTGGTGTGTTTGATCCTTCACAAGTATTAAATTTCTTGAAAAACATGGATCAACAAGATCCAACTGGCGACACTCGTAAACAATGGTTATCATTTGAGAAAGCTATTTCCGACGAACGTGTTCGCCAAAAATACATGAATGCAGTTAAGGCAGGTATGTACGTTCCAACAGTATTTGCAAAAGCAGATTACATGGATAAAAACAAAACGGCTAACATTTCATATGTATTATTAGATTATACAACTGTTTCTGATTCATCTATACAAGTATCGGAATCGGATGTAAAAACATATTACAACGCGAACAAATACAAGTACAAGCAAGCAGAAAACACTAGAAGTTTCGATTATATTTCTATTGATGTATTGCCTTCTAAAGACGATACCTTAGAAACTCAAAAGTGGATTTACGAGCAATTAACTGGATTGCAAAATTCAACAAACGATTCATCTTACATCAACCTAAATGCTGATACTAAATATTTGGGAGCGTTTAATAAAAAAGGAGAATTGCCTGCAGCTCTTGATACTATTATGTTTAGCAAGCCACAAGGCTTTATTTATGGTCCTTTTATTGATGGGGGCGCATTCAAAATTGCGAAATTAATTTCAATTAAAACCATGCCCGATACTGTTCGTGCACGTCATATTTTACTTCCTACCGCTAATGTAGATCCTGCAGCCGTTAAAAAAACAGCAGATAGTTTAAAGGCTTTAATTGATGCGGGTGCAAACTTTGCAGCATTGGCAATGCAATATTCTACAGATGGTTCTAAAGATAAAGGTGGCGATTTAGGATATTTTGATAATAAGCAGATGGTGAAACCATTTAGCGATTTCTGTTTCCAAGGAACAAAAGGAAAAAGAGGCGTTGTGTTATCTCAATTCGGATACCATATAATTGAAATTACAGATCAAAAGAATTTCAACAAACAAATTAGTGTTGGTGTTATTGATAGAGCTATTACTCCTAGTAACTCTACTACCCAAGCATTGTTTGGCAAAGCAAATGCTTTAGTATCTAGCATAGAATCATCAAGCGAGTTTGATAATGTAACCCTAACAGATGGTTTCAGCAAAAGAGTAGCCGACGATATTAAAGAAACTGACAGATTTATTGCAGGCATTGAAAGTCCTAGAGAATTAATTCGTTGGGCATACAAAGCAGATGTTAACGATGTTTCACCATTATTTGAAGCAGGAAATAAATATGTGTTTGCTCGTTTAACGAAAGTAAAAGAAGCGGGGAATATACCAATGGAGTATATCAAAACAGAGTTAGAAGCAGCAGTTCGCAAAGAGAAAAAAGCAACTTTATTAAAAGATAAAATTAAAGCTGCAATGAGTGGTGCAAGTACCATTCAGCAAGTTGCTCAAAAATTAAATGTTACTGCAGTTCCGGCAAGTGGTATTTCATTTGGGTTCCCAGTTATTCCAGGAGTTTCTAGAGAGCCAATGGTTGTGGGTAAATTATTCGGATCTGACAAAGGTAAAATGGTTGGCCCAGTGGAAGGCGAAAGAGGAGCGTATTTAGTATATGTTGAATCTTTTGTTGACGCATTACCTTTACCAGATTACACTTCAAACAAAAGAGATTTATATACATCGGCAAAAAGCAGAGTAGATAACGAATTATTAGAAGGCTTGAAAAAAGCAGCAAAAATTAAGGATAATAGAATACTATTTTATTAATAGATAAAAATTAGCAAAAGCCCCGAATTCAATTCGGGGCTTTTTTGTTTTAATATGATTTAATAGGTGAGCCTAAAAAAATGTACTTTTGTGCGTTAGATAATATGTTATTAGGTTATTGAGTTATTTTGCTACATTAAACAAAATCAATCTTAATTTGTCTTTTATTTTGGATATTAACCTAATAACCCATTATCAACAAGTCAAGCAATCAAGAAATGATTACCAACAAAGTTGCCCAAAGCGGCCTCATAAGTTTCGATTTAGCAAACTATTACCATAAAGGAGAAAGAGTAGTATACGATATCAAAGACAATCTTTTTCAAGGGTTAATGTTAAAGGAAAAGGATTTTAGAGAGTTTATAAAACAACATGACTGGACTCAATATAAAGGTAAAAATGTTGCGATAATATGCAGTGCCGATGCGATAGTGCCTACTTGGGCGTTTATGTTATTAGCAATAAAAATAGAACCATATGCAAACATGTTGGTATTCGGAGATTTAATTGAATTAGAAAATACATTGTTTAGGCAAGCTTTATCAGCCATCGATTTAAATGAGTTCCAAGACCAACGAATTGTAATAAAGGGATGCGGTGATATTCCTGTGCCGATTTCGGCTTATATAGAAATTACAAGGTTGTTAAGGCCAATAGCAAAGAGCATAATGTTTGGTGAACCATGTTCTACTGTGCCATTGTATAAAAATTTGTAGAATAGTACTATTATTGCGAAACGAATTAGCGCTAATTAATCTGATGAAAAAAGGAACTTTTCCTAATCGCCAATTTTTGGCAACACTATTTTCTGTTCTCTATTTTCTTTTCGCAAACAATGTATTTGCACAAATTCAACCCGATTTCAAATTGGGGGCATTTCAAGTAGGCGAAAAGTTAAAATATACTGCACGATATGGCTTTATACATGCTGCAGAAGTTACGATGGAAGTGCAAGAATCTAAAAAAGAGATTAATGGTAAAAAGCCTTTGCATTTTGTGGCAAACGGTAGAACCACCCCATCATTTGATTGGTTTATGAAGGTTCGCCATCGTTATGATTCTTACGTTGATCAAAAAGAATTGCTACCCATGCAGTTCACAGAAAGCGTTCGTGAAGGGAAATACAAAAGAGATAGCTATGCCAATTTCGATCAAAAAGGAAATAAAATAATTGCCTCTAAGGGCACTTTTAGCTCTGGAGACGTAACCTTCGACA
>JBILKW010000114.1:0-7351 GCA_044376465.1 Sphingobacteriales bacterium
GATACGATTAACCCTGATGAAGTGGTTGCTCTAGGAGCTGCTATACAAGCCGATGTTTTATCTGGCAACAGAAACGATATCTTATTGTTAGATGTAACGCCTTTATCATTAGGAATAGAAACGATGGGAGGATTAATGGATGTAATTATTCCACGAAACTCTAAGGTGCCAACAAAAGCGGGTCGGCAATACACAACTTCTATTGATGGGCAAGTGAACATGAAGGTTTCGGTGTACCAAGGAGAGCGAGATTTAGTGAAAGAAAATAGAAAATTAGCTGAATTTGATTTAAAAGGCATTCCATCTATGCCGGCAGGTTTGCCAAAAGTCGACATTAATTTTATGCTAAATGCCGATGGTATTTTAAAAGTGCAAGCCATAGAACTACGCTCTGGTGTAAAGCAAGAGGTGGAAGTAAAACCAACTTATGGTTTAACAGATGATGAAGTAGAGCAAAGGCTATTTGACTCTATTGCCAATGCTAAAGAAGATGTAGCGCAACGCATGGTAATTGAAGCACGAACCGAAGGCGAACAAATGGTATACACCGTAGAAAATTTTCTGAGAAAAAGTGCTGAATATCTAAGCATCGACGAAATTACAAAAACGCAACAATACTTAAATGTGCTTAAAGCAGAATTGCCAAAAGCAAACAAAGATGCCATACTAAAGGCCATTGATGAGTTAAACGAATACACAAGACCATTTGCTGAAAGGGTAATGGATGTGGCAGTTTCGCATGCCATGAAAGGTAAAAAAGTGGATGAATAATTTAAAAAAAACAATACAAATAAAAGTGGCGTCGGATGTAGTTTGCCCATGGTGTTTAGTGGGTAAAAAAGAACTAGAAATAGCCATTGATCAGCTAAAAGATGAGTATCATTTTGATGTTCAGTTTTTGCCTTTTGAACTCGATCCAAATATTACCGAAGAAGGAGTAGACTTTAAACTTTATATTACTCAGAAATTTGGCGACTGGAATCGTTTTTTGCAGAATTCTAACATGTTAGTAGAGCGTGGAAAAAATATTGGATTGAATTTTGATTTTCAAAATATACACAGATCTCCAAACACATTTGATTTGCATCGCATCATTCAATTCGCTCATCAGTTTGGTTTGCAATCGGCAGTTAAAGAAGCGTATATGAAAGCTTATTTCGAAAATGGAATGGATTTAACTATTAGAGCCAATGTGCTAGAAGTGGCAGTGAATACAGGGCTCGACGAAGAGCTAGTGTTGCAATTGTTAAATAGTAATGAAGGAGTAAACGAGCTGCATATGATACAAGATAGTATGCGTGCGATGGGAATTTCTGGAGTGCCTTTTTTTATCATAAACGATCAATACGGTTTGAGTGGCGCAGTTCCTGCTCAACAATTAGTTCAAGCATTTAAAGAATTAGAAATGAAGGAAAATTAAATTCTTCCTTCCATCATTTTTGCCAAATATTTTCCAATAATATCAAACTCAATATTTACTTTATCGCCAACTTTTAAGGCATGCATATTGGTATGCTCATAAGTATAAGGTATAATGGCTACCGAAAATTCTGAATGTGAAGAATCTACCACCGTTAAACTAATTCCATTTATACAAACCGAGCCTTTTTCTACCGTTAAAAATCCTGCAGCAGAAGGATGCTTAAACCTAAATCTCCAACTCCCTGCTTCATCAATAATTGCAATACACTCCGCAGTAGTATCAACATGTCCTTGTACGATATGCCCATCTATGCGACCGTTCATTTGCATGCAACGCTCTATATTTATTTTACTTCCAATTGTCCAGGACCCTAAATTTGTTTTGTTTAAAGTTTCATCAATGGCAGTTACAGTATGGCTATGCTCATCGCATTTTACCACGGTTAAACAAACTCCATTGTGTGCTACACTTTGGTCTATTTTTAATTCTTTAGCGATAGCAGATTTTATACTGAAGTGTATATTCTGCTGATCTTTTTCAATGGCAATTATTTCGCCTAAGTTTTCTATGATTCCGGTAAACAAAATGAATTATGAGTTGTGAGTTGTGAGTTGTGAGTTGTGAGTTGTGAATTGTTAATTGTTAATTATAGTTATTTAGTTATTAGGTTATTTTGTAATTTACTGAGTTTACATTTGCACATTTTCGTATTTACAAATTTGCACATTTACCTTAGTAACTCAATATACCCCGTTTTAGCTTTCGCTTTTAGTCCTTTTAATCTTATTTCGCTGTATTCAATAGTATAAAAATAAGTGCCGGTAGGTAAATCGTTTCCGTTATTATTTTCTTTTCCGTTCCATTTTATAAACGGGTCGTTTGTTTGATATACCAATTTGCCGTATCTATTATAAATGCTAATGGTTACGTCATCAATAAAATCTATACTGTCTTTAATGGGTGTAAATTCATCATTAATATTATCTCCATTTGGAGTAAATGCATTTGGTAAATTAAGTACTGGGCAATTATCCACGCATACCAAGTTGCTACGCTTACTTTCATTATTAAATGAATCGATAGAAGTAATAAAATAACAACCAGCAATGGATTTCAATAAATTATCATCCATAAAAGTGGTATCGGTTTGTAAGCTGGTTGTATGTATAATGTTAAAATCGTTTCCTTCAAATTCAGATTTATAAACGTTGTAGCGAACTACGTCTCCACTGTTTACGGTACTTGGTAGCCATGCGAGTTCATTTAAGTATAATTGGCAACTTGGAGTAACAGTTAAAATAGGTGGCTCTGGTTTACGTGTATCTACAGGAGTTACACAATACCGTTGAGATAGATTTATCAATGGGTTTATAAATCCCCCAACTGGGTATTCGCCTATGGCTAAAACATAATAACAATATTCTCTACCATCTACCAATCCTGTATCTGCATAGGTATTAGTGTATGCAATACCAATAGAGTCGAATAAATTAGCTTCATTCAATCTGTATACAATAAAGCTATCGTTTTCCCAAGGGGTATTTACGCGCCAGTTTAATTGTATGGATCTGTTTTCTGCAGTACTTGATTCTAAAAAGATGCTGCTTGCTGGCCTAGAGCTACCAACAAAATTTCCTCTTGAATACATCTCAATTAGATAAGTGTATTGTTCATTTTCGGTGTTGAGGTTTGCATCATAAAATACAGTATCGCTCACATCACCTAAAAATATACCATTACTTGTTTTTACTAATTGAGGGTTGTTGTTTGTATTGCTTGTTCGCATCCATTTGAACTCATAAGGCCCAGGGTATTGTAGGGTATCAAGCTCGGTAGGTTTACTAAATAGTACGGTATCTGTACCAATTGTATTGCTAGTGGTTTCTATGCTTACTTTAGTAATTGATGGTAAATCTCTACTCAACCTGTTGCAAGTTTCGTTAGACACAATACTTTCTGCACCATCAGCAAAAAATGCAAAAATTCTATAACAATAATCTTTGCCAATAAATAATCCTTGACCCTTGTTATCATCTCTAAAGCTTAAGGTATTTATATCGTTTAACGTTTCAATTAACTCGTATCCTTTTTGCGAACTTAATCCAGTTTCGCAGGTACTTGGGGTAAACGGATTGCTATTTTCTTTTCTGTAAATTTTATAACCAATCGCATTTTTGCAGCTTATTTTATCCCAGCTTAAATTTATACCGTTGCCTAATCTTACACTTTGTAAATTCTGAGGAGCTGGTGCTACAATTCTTATTTGCCAATCTTCTAAATCTACTAACTTCGGACTGCCGTTATCCACAGCTTTAAAAACTATTTGGTAAGGTTGTTTACGTATGCTTGCGCAGCTACTCTTCCAAGTAAAAGATTGAGTTATGTTTGCATTGGCAGTAGTGTTTTGTTTAAAAAAGATAGAGTCTTCGCCTCCTAATTCAAACGGACCTCCAGTAGCAGTTAGGGTTATCCTATCGTTATCAATATCTCTGGCTAAAACATTAATGTTTAAAGAGCTCCCGGCAATAATACAAGTATCTTTTAAGGGTGTTATTACCGGAGGATTATTGTCGGTTAATACGATTTCTATTTGCATATCTCTCACAATATATCCAATACGCAAATACGATTTGTTTTTTTCAATGTATCGCCATTCTTCCACCATGATGGCAATGTTGTATAGGCCAAGCTTTATTGGGTTTTCCCATACTAATTGTCCTGTAAGTGGGTCTATTTCGAGTTTTAAAGATGCAAAACCATTGGCAACATCGGGTATTTTAAATCCAAATACATCTAAGCCAACATCCTGCTTACAAGCAACGAGTTTAAAGCTTAAGCTATCGCCATCCATATCAAATGCATTTGGGTTGTGTACAAATAGTTTATTTAAACCGCCAAAATCTATGGGTTCGAGTAATAAAGTAGGAGAGTTGTTGAAACCGATAAATGGATTAATTACTAATTCAGTTTCAACATAGAAGGCAGTATTAATAGAGTTCAACATGTTTTGCACATTATTGTTTCTATTGGGGTCTTGGTAACTAATAATGTAGTTAGAATAACCTGGGAATGTATGGATAAATTTATATCTGTTACGTTGTATAAATGGTCCTACTGGGGTTTTTTCAATTCGCGGACGTTCTTCTTCCGTACCATCGCCAAACTTTAAAATAGCCGTAGGCCGATCAGCATTACCGGGGTTACTGATGTCTGTAAACGTGGTTAATGTAAATTCATATTGCAGTGCGCTTAATTGGCGGTAAGTAATTTCGCCTGCACGGTTGTGGGTAGCAAACGCAGAAACGCTTAACGTAAAATATATAATTAGGAGTATTATTCGTTTCATATGCACTCTACTACAACTAATATACCAATTATGTAAAATAATTGAATTAATTACGAATTATTAATTTCGCCTATTGTTTAACCAAGTAGAAGTTTCATTGTTTTGGTTTTGTTTTATTGTTTTGTTCTGAAGTTTTTTCCAAAAATGGGCAATGCTTAAGGCCGCCACTTCTGCTTCTTCCTCTTTATACTCAATCAAGCTATCGGTTTTAAAATAGTTTTTTACAAAATGGGTATCAAAATTTCCTGAAGTAAAAGCTTCGTGTTGCATTACGAACTTTCCGAATGGAAGTGTAGTTTGTATGCCTGTTATGATGTAGTCATCAATTGCGCGTATCATTCGCTCAATTGCTTCGGCTCTATCTTTGCCAAAGGTTACTAATTTCGCAATCATTGGGTCGTAATAAATTGGAATATCCATGCCTTCTACAAAACCATCGTCAACTCGTACTCCTAAGCCCTGTGGCACTTTGTAGGTTTGTAAGGTGCCAATGTCTGGTAAAAAATTATTGTTTGGATCTTCTGCATAAACGCGCAATTCAATTGCATGTCCGTTTATTTTCAAATCCTCTTGTGCGAACGATAATTTCTCGCCTCTTGCAATTTTTATTTGCTCTTTCACTAAATCAATTCCAGTAATTTGTTCGGTTACGGGGTGTTCTACTTGCAAGCGGGTGTTCATTTCTAAGAAGTAAAAATCTTGATTGTTCTCTAGTATAAACTCTACCGTACCAGCACCTATATAATTGCAAGATTTTGCCACATTTACCGCACATTCGCCCATTGCTTTTCTAATTTTGGGTGTTAATACTGCAGAGGGGGCTTCTTCAACCACTTTTTGATGCCGACGCTGTACCGAACACTCACGTTCGAATAAATAAACAATATTTCCGTGCGTGTCTCCTAATATTTGTATTTCTATATGCCTTGGCGAGCCTACATAACGCTCAATAAACACCGCACCATCACCAAACGCAGATACAGCTTCGCTAACGGCTAGTTGCATTTGCTCCTCAAAATCTTCTACACGTTCTACAATTCGCATGCCTTTACCACCACCCCCGGCAGCAGCTTTTATTAATATTGGGAAGCCAACTTCTACCGCCCTGTCTTTTGCCACTTGAACATCGCCAATGGCTTCCTCCGTGCCGGGTACCATGGGTATATTATAACGCAAAGCTGCCGCTTTTGCCGATAATTTATTCCCCATCATTTCCATTGCTTCTGGAGATGGGCCAATTAAGGTTATGCCAGCTTCTCTGACTTTACGAGCAAATGCTGCGTTCTCCGATAAGAATCCATAACCAGGGTGTATTGCATCGGCGCTCGTAAGTTTGCAGGCATCAATAATTTTTTCCATTACCAAATACGATTGGTTAGAGGGCGCAGGTCCGATGAACACCGCCTCATCCGCGTATTGTACATGTGGTGATAAACGGTCGGCTTCAGAATATACCGCAACTGTAGAAATTCCCATTTCTTTTGCCGATCGCATTATGCGTAAGGCAATTTCTCCTCTGTTAGCAATTAATATCTTTTTCAATGTTTTAATGTTGATTTTAACGAATGGTAAAAATATCAATTTACACGATATTTATTGCTATTTGAAAAAGGAAGTATTTATCAGAATTAATTCTAATTTTGAGACGTGATTAGTGTAAAAATAATTAAAGCCTTATTAATTAAAGATTTACTTATTGAATGGAGAAATAAATACTCCTTCAATGGCATTCTTTTGTATGTGTTTTCTACGGTTTTTATCTGTTATTTATCTTTCAAACAAGTAAATCCGGTCGTATGGAATGCTTTATTCTGGATCATTATGCTTTTTGCTTCAGTAAATGCGGTAGCTAAGAGTTTTATGCAAGAAACGAAAGGGCGTTTTTTATACATGTACACCATCAGTTCGGCACACAATATCATCATCTCTAAAATAATATACAATGCTTTGTTGATGATGCTATTA
Source organism: Sphingobacteriales bacterium (assembly GCA_044376465.1). Taxonomy (GTDB): domain Bacteria; phylum Bacteroidota; class Bacteroidia; order Sphingobacteriales; family Sphingobacteriaceae; genus CAJBVG01. The sequence continues at coordinate 6,735 of JBILKW010000114.1, forward strand.
TCTATCATCAGTATATTATTTTATTCAGTAGTTTTTAAAAACCCTGTGCAAGATCCATTATTCTATGGAATTGCTGTAATACTAGGCGGACTTAGCTTTTCAACGATATTAACTATGGTATCTGCCATTGCTTCTAAAGTAAATAATAACACTACTCTAATGGCAATATTAAGTTTCCCAATTATGGTGCCTTTATTAATGTTGTTGATAAAGTTTTCTAAGAATGCCATAGATGGTTTGGATCGTTCGGTAAGCATAAATGAGTTGACCGCAATTTTACTGCTCAATGTCATAACAATTGCGATTTCTTTGTTGTTATTTCCTTACATTTGGCGTGAATAAATAAGATTTTAATTTAGATGTTGATGAAACAAAATTGGTGGAAATATTTAGGGATACTACTTGTATTGTATAGTATTTTCCAAGGCTTATTAGGGCAGGTTCCGGAGCTGCCTATTTTAAACGAGTCGATTCGTAACGTATATTTCCATGTACCCATGTGGTTTGCAATGATTATTTTATTTGTGGTGAATGCCGCTTATAGTTTAAAGTATTTGAATTCGAATAAAATTAAGCATGATACATGGGCGGTAGAATCGGCAAACATTGGAGTATTG
>JBILKW010000115.1:0-7336 GCA_044376465.1 Sphingobacteriales bacterium
GTAGGATTCATCTCTTCCAATAGTTTCATTGGATCTGTTTCCTGTGCTTTACTTGTGTGTATGGTAAATAGGCAGGTTGTGATGATGCCTAATGCTAGTATACTTTTTTTCATATTCGCTATTTCGTTAATTCGCTATTTCGTCAATTCGCTATTTCGTCAATTCGTTAGTTCGATAATTCGCTATTTCGCCAATTCGCTATTTCGTCAATTCGCCCCTGTCGAAAGCCATTTTTCTATTACCGCAATATCGCAATCGCTTAATTTGCCCCCATTTTTTGGCATGGCACTCGCACCAGCTAAATGTTTTATAGAAGATAAAAACTTACCGTCGGCAATGGCAATTTCAACACCTGCTTTCGTATTTAAAATATAAAAACCTGCACTGTTATTGTCTTGATGGCAAGCCGGGTTATTTGTTCCGCAATTTTGCTGCATAATTGGTAATACATTTGCCGAAAACGTAATGGCTCCAGCTGTATCTGTACATCCTTCTAAACCTACTCCTGGATTCAGTTCTGCAAAATTATCATAATAACAAGAGCTTAATCCTCCGAATATTACTAAACATAAAAGGGAAATTTTTTTTGAAAACAACATGATGAATTGTAAATTATGAATTATGAATTATGAATTATTGGTTATTAGTTATTAGTGACTAGGTTGCGTTCATTAGCTCACTAGCACACTAGCATACTATCTAATTATCCTTGGCTCCTTGTTCTATCCATATAAAAATTTTTTTAATTTGAATATCAGATAGTGGCCCATTAGGCGGCATGCGCTCGTCGCCGGTACGGAGCAATACTTTATATAAATCTGATCCATGTGCATTACCAGATTTTACATCTCCTTCATTCATTACATTTTCGTAGGTTACCAATGGAAATTCCGAACCTGCATCAGATCCGTGGCAGCCATTCATAGAACAATTTCCAGAAAGTATGAGTTGTATATCATTAGAAAATGATATTTCAGGCACACCTGTTAAATCAACCTCGTGTTTACAGGAATTTAAAGAAATGGTACCAATTAGCAATGCTAAAATACCTAGTTTAACATACTTTTTATTCATTTTCTTCTTCATTTTTTTGCATTGCACCGCTGGTGTCCACTGCTTCTTCAGTTCTTAATTCTGGTCTTCTAATTTGTCCGCCAGATTTACCTACGTTGAACAAAAAGAACAAACAAATTAGGCTGGTTAACCATACAATTCTGTTTGCCATTACAGATAAAGAATGATTTCTAAAACTTAACAGTAAGGCTACAAATGCAAGCACTCCTAATACGTCAGTAAGTATAAAAGCTAGTTCTGCTTCTTCTTCATGTTCTTCCATAATACTTTCACTGGTGCCTGCTTTATTTTCCACCACATGTTCAGCTTCTTCGCCAGATATATATGCAGGTATTGTGGAAAGAGAAGCGGCTAACAAAATAAACAGACCAACTTGCTTAACTATATTTGTGTGTCGCAACAACCCAATTGTTAACACTATAAATCCGGTAATCGTTAAAATTATGGGAAAATGATTTGTTAATAAATGAGTGTAATGGCCGTTCATATATAGTTTATAAATTTAATAAATTACGTTTACCATGCCTACATCTTCAAAGCCATCACCGATGATCGAGTAAAAGTAGACTCCGGGTGGAACTATTTCACTACCGATTCTGCCGTCCCATTCCCACACTTCTACATCTTTTATTTCGTGTAAAAGTTTACCCCACCTATTATAGATCGACATTTTGGTGATTGCACAACCAACGTTTCCGCCAGAGATTTTGAATACATCATTCTTGTTATCTCCGTTAGGGGTAAAGGTATTAGGCACAATTCTTTTTTCGGGTTCTACATCAATTAAATTTATATTAACTGTACTGGTATCTGTACAATCTGTGCCTCTGTTTGCGATTAAAGATACGGTTAGTGTTCCTGTAGTATCGTATTTATGCATTGGGTTTCTCTCCAATGAATAGTCGCTATCTCCAAAATCCCAATAGAAACTATCGGTACCGAGTGTAGTATTGTTAAATGAAATCACTTTTGCACAACTATCAAACTCATACGTAAAGTCTGTTTCGGGTTTGGTAATCACAAAAATGGTCATGGTATCAAAACTAAAACATAAGTTGTTTTTAGATTTTAATACATAAGTAGTGGTAACCAAGGGGCTTGCAATGGGGTTGCCAATTTTAGAATTGGTAAGACCGGTTGCAGGCGACCATTCATAGGTATTGTATTGCGAGCCTTTCGCATTTAATTGAATCGATGATCGTTCGCAAATTACAATGTCTTTTCCAGCCAATGCTTGAGGAACCGTATCATACACCACATTCACTGTAAATTCTTTTAAACAATTTACAGTATCAGTAATGCTTGCTTTATAGGTACCCGGTTTATACACTACTACATTGGCAGTACTCGTATCTCCAACGATGCCATCAGATGGCGACCATTTATACGTACCTCCTCCATAGGCTCTTAATAAAGTACTATCGCCCTTACATACATAAACCGTTTTGGCTCCGAATACGCCTTTCGGTATGACTCTAATTTTGAACATTTTTTCGTCCGAGCAGAAATTTGGAGAATCCACTTTTACCTTAATCGTAATTTCAAATACGCCGGATGGCACACTATATATGGGTTGTTGTATGGTGTCATTGTTAAATAAGCCAATAGGATTTTTACCTGGATCTTCTGCATTCCATTTATATTTTAAACCTGGGACATTAGATTGAAGATAAAAATGTATATCTACGGGTGCACAAACAATCGTGTCATCAGGTGCGATTAAATTTACAATGGTAATGGGTGGAATGTAAATGGTATCAATCGTAGTAAAATTGATGCAACTATCATATATCGAAATAATATACATAGTTAAACTATCGGGCGAGGCTTGCAAAATTGATGATGCTCCTTTTGTGGTACCTAAACTATCTGTCCACAAAAAACTCAACCTTGTTGAACCGCCAATAAATCTTACTTGTTTAAAAATAGTATCTCCTTGGCAACGAACATCTATATAAGTAGTAATTTGCAAGGTGTCAAAGTCTTCAATATTTATAGAGTCTACAGATATCGCGCAAAGGTTGCTATTTCTCACTTCAATTACTACCGACTCTGCCGCCTCAGGAGTATTGTCATCTATCGGAAAGATAATTAAATCGGCAAATAATTTTCCAGCCTCAATTACAATAGAGTCGGGGATGTTGAGGTAATCTACGCCTCGAGTTGCGGTACCACCTACGTTATATTTTACTACTTGTTTTGTAAGGTTTAAATTAGAGGAACGAGTAAATCTGAATACTGCACTATCGCATTTTTCTTGTATAAATGTTTTTGATTTTAAGGGAGTATTTCTAACCACAAAATTATCATTTGGCGATTCGCTGTTTAATGCCGCTAAAAATATTCCGGAGTCGTAAATTGCATCTTCAACATCGGCAATGGCTAATTTTAAAGTATACTCTTCACAGGGAATTAAATTATCGGCTACAATTTGAATGACTTTTGTAAACCCGTTGTATTGTACAGTAAGCCCCCCAATATTATTTACAAATAAGTTTGAATTAACGGATTGATTAATGGTATTTACGCTTATTGGATTTTGAGTTCCGGGTACAACTGCCAGATTTCTTTTTCCGATGATGCCAGCTCCCGATAAAAAGAACCCAAAAATGTCGTTGTAAGATTTTCCAACATATTCTGCATATTCTTCAGATGCAAATACGATGTTAAAAGTTGCCCGATTAGCAGAAGGGGTAAAAATGAACTGCAAATAGGTAGCATCTTTTGTGGTAGAACCAGATAATAATGAGTTTAAATCTCCATCAGTTTTTCCACCATCTTGCGAGGTGCTGGCATCCTTATTATCCGGACCAACAGCGTCCACAGCCTTACCAGTAGTGATGAGGATGCCGCTGTCTAGGCCGATATTCGAATTTCTACCGTCGAAGATTCCAATGGCAGCAGTATCTCCTCTAAAAATTACATTTCTTATTTGTACTCCCGGGCCTACAAACGATTGACGAACCATTTTGGCGAAATTCTTTTCGGTACGTACAATTAATTGTGCCTTTGCTATTTCGGAAAAAATAGACATCGTACTTATGGTTAATAAGCAGACTATGTAAATATGTTTAAACGTTTTCAAAATTTGTATAAAGGGCTTTAAATAATCCACCAATATAGCAAATTCTAAACTAAATCTATCCTTGTACTTTTAATTCCATTTTCTCCGCAAAATGGGCGCAGTAATCACGTAAGTCTTCCACGATGTTTGTTTCTCCAGTTGCCTTTAGAAAACTATCGCCCATGGTCATCAATGTTTCGTAAAAAAAACGCTTCATTTCATCAACAGGCATGTCTTTAGTCCATAAATCCAAACGCAGGGTATTGTTATATTGATGGTCCCAAAGGGCTAACATCATCGATTTGCACGCTACTTCTTCTTTGTTCTCGCCATCGGTTGATTTCCAAGTAATGCTTTCTGGTAATTTATTCTCGTCGAGGCTTACTTTAATGTTAATTTCTGCTGTTTTCATTGTATTTATCGTTTATTTCGAGTACCGCTCTTCCCACGGCCGTCTTGCTTTAATTTTTTCTTTTCCTTGTCTTTTGCCTTTTTATAAGCAATGTCTGAAATACTTTTTGATAACTTCGTATTTGCAAATTTCTTTTCGTGGAAAGCTCCTTTAAAATCAGGATTTTCTTTCTTTTTTTGCAAGTCGATTTCTCTTGCAATGGCTTGGGCCTCTGCAAAAGGAGTGTCCTTAACCAATAAGGAATGGGGTATTTCTTTTTCTTGAATGGTTTGTCGAATTAATTTCTGAATTTTTCCAACATGGTACTCTTCCGCAGGGTTACAAAAGGTAATGGATATACCACTTTGCTTGGCTCTACCCGTACGACCAATTCTATGAACATAATCTTCATGCACTAAGGGTACGTCAAAATTAATCACATGGCTAACATTGGCTACATCTATGCCTCTAGACGCTACGTCGGTTCCAATTAATATACGCACATTTTCTTCTTTAAACGCTTGTATACTGTTAATACGAGTATTTTGTCCTTTGTTTGCATGAATAACCCTTACTTCCTCATGTCCATAAATACGTTCGGCGTAATGGTAAAGGTTTTCCGCAATTTGCCGGGTTTTACAGAAAATAATAATCTTGCTAAACTCTTCTTTATCACTTAAAAAATGTTGTAGCAAATTTATTTTTGTTCTAATATTAGGAACTCTGTAAATGTACTGCACTACCTTATCAGCGGGGGTTGCCTGTGGCGAAACCTCAATGGTTGTTGGGAACGCAAGAAAATCGCTAGCCAGTGTTTTTACCTTATCGCTCATTGTTGCAGAAAACAACATATTCTGTCGTTTGCGGGGAACAATTTCAAGTATTTTATTTATTTTATTGATGAAGCCCATGTCGAGCATTTTATCTGCTTCATCAATAATTAATGTTTTTAATTCTTTTAGCACCAAATCGCCAGAAAGGTACAATTCTACTAAACGACCTGGGGTCGCAATTACAATATCAAGCCCTTTACTCAATATTTCTTTTTGTGATTTAGGTCCTAAACCGCCGTATAGTACCACCGAACGCAAATCAGTATATTTAGAGAGAGAGATTATGTTTTCATGTATTTGTATGGCCAACTCTCTGGTTGGCGATAAAATTAATACTCGAGGATCCTTTCCTTGAGCATACTTTAATTTCATAATTAATGGAATGGCATATGCAGCAGTTTTTCCTGTTCCCGTTTGTGCTACTCCTAATAAATCTTGCCCATTCATTACTGGTGGAATGGCTTTTATTTGTATAGGCGTAGGGTCGGTATACCCTAGGTCTTCAATTGCATTAAGCACTTGGCGGTTTAAAGAAAACTGTTCGAAATTCGCTGACATTGGTGCAAAGATACGATTTTGCGACCACATGACCATAAAATGGGGCATGCTGCAATGTATTAGCGCAATCAAAAAATAAGAAGCTTTCTTTTATTATTCTGCAGCTAATCCTTCGAAAATTATTAAAAAGCCTTACAATTTAAAAACAATGGCGTGCTTTTAGTGTATTCTCTATACATTTGCGCTTTGAATTTGAGAATATGGCAAAAGTTTCCATCAACATAGCTACAGGGAGCCTCCAAAAAGAGGAAATAATAATAGGCATCGATTTAGGCACGACCAATAGTTTAATTGCGTACATAAATGATGATAAAGAGCCTAAAGTAATAAACGATACAGGCAAAGGAATTTTAGTGCCATCCATTATTCATTTTCATCCTACCGGTGAGATTATTGTGGGCAATGATGCGAAACCCTATTTAATTTCGGACCCGCAAAACACTATTTTTTCGGTAAAACGTTTGCTAGGGCAATCATACAAAGACATTGAAAACTTTAAAGACTTTTTTAGTTATAAGGTTATTGATGATGACACCGAAAGCATAGTAAAAATTAAGATTGGCGAAAAGTTTTATACACCCATAGAATTATCGGCTATGATATTACGTGAGTTGAAAGAGCGTGCAGAACATGCCTTAAAAACTCCTGTTAATAAAGTAGTAATAACCGTTCCAGCCTATTTTAACGATGCCCAACGCCAAGCTACCCGCGATGCCGGTAAAATTGCAGGGCTTGATGTGTTAAGAATTGTAAATGAACCAACGGCTGCCAGTTTAGCCTATGGTATTGGCTTACACCCCGACGAAGAGAAAACGATTGCAGTGTACGATTTAGGTGGGGGAACTTTTGATGTTTCCATTTTAAAAATACAGAACGGGATATTTGAAGTGCTTTCTACGAATGGCGACACGTTTTTGGGAGGTGATGATTTTGATCGAGTTATTATTGATTACTGGTTAAATGCGTTGGCATTAAATCCAAAAGAGGTGATGAGCAATTCTTCGCTGGCACAAGCCTTTCGCTTAGGTGCCGAAGAAGCAAAAATTGCATTGAGCACCCAAAATATTTATCAAACTACAATTGACGGACATTTATGTGGCATTACTAAGCAAACATTTGAAGAACTTATAAAACCATTAGTAGAAAAAACAATTGCTTGCTGTGCCCTGGCCTTAAAAGATGCAGGTGTACAAGTATCGGATGTTAATGAAGTGGTAATGGTGGGAGGGTCTACCCGTACTCCATTTGTGAAACAGAATGTGGCTGCGTTCTTTAACAAAGAAGTACATGATACGATTAACCCTGATGAAGTGGTTGCTCTAGGAGCTGCTATACAAGCCGATGTTTTATCTGGCAACAGAAACGATATCTTATTGTTAGATGTAACGCCTTTATCATTAGGAATAGAAACGATGG
>JBILKW010000016.1:0-20492 GCA_044376465.1 Sphingobacteriales bacterium
AAGTAAGAAATCTGCAGAGTACCAAAAAGACTTTCAGTACTTATTTCAATAATACTTAGATTAGTATTTTATCATAAATTACAAAAAAAGGGAACTTATAGTTCCCTTTTTTTGTAATTTAAGGGGGAGTAGTTTAATTATAAATATATTCCTAATTTATACTGTTGATGGAACAAGTTGTTTTTGCTAAAAAAAATACTAGATTATTAAAATTGATGTATGCTGAATTTGAAAATAGATACGAAAATGAGCAAGTACTACTTTCTGAGCTCTCCATTGAAATTTATAACGATGCAATTCTATATTTGAATTTGAAGGAATTTCATAAAGCCCAAACATGTTTATATGCTTTAGCGAGTTGGATTAGCAGGGATGTTCAATATTTCATGAAAATGAACAAAAAGAAACAGCGCATGTATGAATATGATTTAGTGTTAAGTATAAAACTATTGGATCAACTTATAGATTTATGCGAAGACTTTCAACAATGGGATGTAGCAACTATCATAAAAAACGAGTACTCTAAGCTAACCATAAGATATACTCTTATGAGAGAAGCCGCGTAGTTGAAGATTCGAAAGGTCGAATTGTCGAATAATAAAGTGTTCTACATTTCTATCCTTCTACCACCACTCCCATAGCACTAAATTTCTCTATGCGTTGTTCGATGCGCTTTTGAGTATCGAGTTTTGATAACTCGCTTAGGTCTTTTAATATTTTATTTTTTACTGTTTCAATAATTTCCGCTGGGTTGTGATGAGCACCACCAAGCGGTTCTTTTACAATGCCATCAATTAATTTATTTTTAAACATGTCTTCGGCAGTTAATTTTAACGCATCCGCAGCACGTTCTTTATAATCCCAACTTCTCCATAAAATAGAAGAACATGATTCTGGTGAAATTACAGAGTACCACGTATATTCTAACATGTATACCTTATCGCCTATTCCTATACCCAATGCTCCGCCTGATGCTCCTTCGCCAACTATGAAACATAAAATAGGCACTTTAAGTACCGACATTTCTAATAAGTTTCTAGCAATGGCTTCTCCTTGCCCGCGTTCCTCTGCTTCTAAGCCTGGGTAAGCTCCTGGTGTATCAATAAATGTCACCACAGGTATGTTAAATTTTTCGGCCATTCGCATTAAACGCAATGCCTTACGATAGCCTTCAGGGTTAGCCATACCGAAATTACGGTATTGACGCATCTTGGTATTGATGCCTTTCTGATGACCTATAAACATGATCGTCTTTCCGTTTACTGTACCCAAACCGCCAACAATCGCCTTATCGTCTCCAACCGTTCTATCGCCATGCATTTCGATAAAATCATCGCACATGGTTTCAATGTATTGTAAAGTGTATGGGCGTTCTGGGTGGCGAGAAATTTGAACTTTCTGCCAACCGGTTAAATTAGTGTATAATTCTTGCTTGGCCTTTTCGATCTTCTCTTCTAACTCTTTTATGGTTGCACTTACGTCTACTTTCGACTTCTCTGCGACTTGCTGAACTTTTTCCAACTGATCCATTAACTCGCCAATCGGTTTCTCAAAATCAAATGATAAATTCATTCTACAGGGATTTGTTTGAAAGAGCAAAGTAAAGAAATATTTCGAAAATCCGAAAGATAGACTGGTCGAGAATCCGAAAGACCGAAAATCCGAAAGACCGAAAGGCCGAATAGTCGTATAATCGTATGGTCGTATAGTCGTTTAGTTATTAATAGAATACTGCAGCCCTACGTAATAGCTGCGTGGATCTGAGGGCAAAATGCCTGGCCCTGGGTAACCTTCGGCTCTGCGTGTGAAATACAACTCGTTTAGCACATTATTGATCCCCGCTGAAATAGATAATTTTTTCCAAGTATAATCCATCGATAAATCTACCACAGAATATGCCGGAATAATTCCACCAACTGCATTGGAAGTTTCTGTTGCGTTACTAGCATCCGCAAATTGCTGTGTTAAATAAATGTATTGCAAACTTCCCGAGAAATTATTTCGCTTTACTTGTAGTCCTGTTTTAAAATTTAGCTCTGGTACATATTCTACCAAATTTCCTTTTATACTTGGGTCCTCCCCGTCTAAATATATTGCGTTGATAACAGCTATGTTCACAAAATAATTCAACTTCAACTTTGCATCTTTTTTAAACCATTGTACAATATCGGTTTCAACAAAACTTTCTAAGCCTATATTTCTAGAATCGGCTACATTTGTTCTGTATCTATAAATTTGATAAGTACTAGTATCCGATTTTAACAAGGTGCCAATTCTATCGTTATATTTCAATAAGAAAAAAGTGAAATCGTATGAAATTAATGTTGCTTTACTTCCTCTAAAGCCAATATCCATTGACATTCCCGACTCATCTTTTAAATTAGGATCTACAATTAAATTCGGATTTATTACTCGCATATCGTTAAAATTAATAGAACGATAATTTTGAGAAATATTAACATAGATTTCATTGTTTTCTGTTGGCTTAAACGAAACCCCTAACCCTGCCAAAGCAAAATTTCTAGACGAATTTCTATTATCGTCTATTCTATTTCTATAGATAATAGTGCCGGCTAAATTTCTTTGTATGTCATTATAAAAACCTTTTGCTTGTGTATTAATAATTTCGTAACGTAAACCCGGAATAATGCTCCAACGTGGATTAACATTAAACAAGAATTCAGAAAATAAGGCAATGTTTTTACTTGGAAACGTAAAATCAGAATAGTCTAATGATTCTGGATTTAAAAACTGAAAATCGTATTTATTTCCAGTAGTATTTGCATTTGCTAAACCCTGCTTCCTGTATGTATTTCCTTGGTAATATCGTGCACCAAGAATAAAGGTAGAAGGCAATGAATTATATTGGAAAGTATGTAGTAATCGAGTTTCATTTCCAAAATTATTGTACTGGTCTGTCAATAAATCGCGTTCTTTCATTGGGTCTGCTCTGTTAATAAAACCTAATACCCCCAAGGCATTTCGCTCTGCGTTTAAATAAAAAAATTTATTATTAATTTTCCAAGATGAATTAATAATATAATCATAAGTAACAGCAGAAAGCGCCCACTTTACTTCGAACCAATTGCGTGTTCTATACACTTGACTTGGGTCGTTTGCAAATTGAGCATCTGTTAAACCACCTGGCTGCTGTGCCAAATAATACATATAGGTTTGTTCGAATTTTATTTTCGAATTCGCGTTTATTCTATATTCAAAATTTCCAAAATAGGTATGCTGATTAAAATTAGAATAGGCTCTCCAAGAACTGCCTTGTTTGTATTGATAAAAATGATAGGTGTTCCATTTCTTTTTGTGGTAGCCAACGCTTGTAGTACTTGTAAACAGAGCAAAAGAAGCCATGGTGTTTTTCTGACTAAGTTGTAGCCCATCTGTTTCTTTTGCTTTTTTTAATTTGAAATTAATGAAGCCGCCGAACTGTGTTCCATATTGTAAAGATGCTGCACCTCTCACAATTTCTATACGCTCAACTAAATCAGTAGCTGGGGTATAATAACTTTCGGGGTAACCGAGCGCATCTGCGCTTATATCATATCCATTTTGTCGGGTATTAAAATTAGATACTCTGTTGGGGTTTAGCCCTCTGCCTCCTATGCCTAATTGCAATCCGGCGCCTTCGTTCTCAAAAATATTTAGGCCTGCAACTTTCGAAAATATTTGTCGCGCATTATTACTTGTTGTGTTTGCATTTATTTCTGAGAGTACAATTACTTCTGATTTTTTAGATGCATAGATCGCGTCAGCTTCTACATTTCGCAAACGCATAAAACTCATTTTCTCGGCTTGGTCTTTTACTACAACTTCTGCAACATTTACCTTTATGGTATCTTTTAAAGTTTGTTGAGCAAATGAATTAGCTACCAAACAGCAGAAACCAACTACTATGATACTATTCTTCATCATCCAAAATCCAGTTCTTTGCTCTCCAAGTATTTTTTTCTTTACCTAAATCAACATTCGGGTCTATAAATTTCTTCGAACCTCTGCCATTTAAATTCACGAAAACATCTGCCACAATTATTGGTTCTTTGATGCCTTCTTTTATGTAAATATTTTTTAACTGATGTGCATATTGTACCAGCATATCTGGCTGAGTAGCCATCATCTTTTCTTGGTTCATACTTAAATGCTCTCTATTGTTAACTTCTACCTTTTTTCCGGTCGCCGAATCTATTACATAAAAAAATGCAGTTCCCGCTTTTTCCATTAACATCACCCGCCATGAAAAACGGTAGCCTTGCTCTGTCCAATATAAATTACCCGGATACATTAAATACCTAAATGGTATTAGTAATTGTATGATAAAAAATAAAATGAAAAAAGATTTAAATACACTCGTATTATTCAAAGGTTTTTGAATGAACATACTATTTTTGGTATTAAAAAATCTAGCTGCTCTTTTTAAGATGCTTTCATGAAAATTTTCTGAAAAGAAAATCAAGGTCGATAATATCATGATGTATGGAAACATTCCTATTGGGAATAATATCCGAGTAAGCACATGGAATATTATAACAAATACATAAGCAAAAATCCGGGTTCTCTTATTCAACAAAAAGAAAACAATAAACAAATCGTAAGCTGCGCCAAACCAAGAGAACAGATAAGCTACCCACTCATAGGTTAACAGTTCGCCAATAAGTGGTAAATGCGATTGTGCCGGCAACCATATCTTTAGTGGCAAAGCATGCAAAAGCCAATCTGCATTAAGCTTCGCAATACCTGCAAATATGTACACAATGGCTAACTGCCCTTTTAAAAACCATAAAACATAATTTGTAGTTTTAATACTTGCTGGCACTCGTTTAAAATAAACATCTAAAGAAAACCGTTTATGTGCTGGCAGAAATATTAAAATAAACGCTATTAAACTTACAAAGTAATAATGGTTTAAATAATTTGATTTATCTAGTAATTCAACATACGTAAAACTCAGGAAAAAAATAATAGCAGAGATTCTGTAAAACAAACCCAGCATTATAGTACTAGCAGAAATTAGCATTGCTATAAACACTATATACATTGTGTTTCCGGGCAATGGTTTCAACCAGTAAAAACCTTCAAACGGAAAAAACATTTTAGGCATGATATAAAAATCCTGCACCCAACCCATAGACATAAATCTGATGGTGGAGTACAACATGATAAAGCCAAATAAAATACGGAACACCACCAATGGTGCATTCGATTTTTCTTCGTTAAAATATGCTTGAATAGATTTTAACATTAATCACCATCATTATCTTGGTAAGTAATCATTATGCCTAACGCAGATGGCATATCTGTTTTTGTATAAATAATACAACGCTGCACTTCGGTATAGGCTGTTTCTACTGTACTTGGTTGACTAATAATTGCATCGGATAAATTTGAAGGTAATGCCTCTATTGCATTTTTAGCATTTGTTAATTGTTCGAAAATTTTCAAATCTAAATCCACTCCATTATTTTTTGCGGAAACTGCTCTCAAATATTCATCTAAGCCAGTGCCTAAAATTTGGTCGTTCACGTTTCCTGCAAAAATATTTTTTATAGAATTTAAGTTGAGCAACATTAGCTCTTTTGATATTCCAGAATAAAAGCCCTCTGCCATATGTGGCAAAGGTTCTCCCATTGTTTTTTTACCTAATGGAATTCCTATTTTTGCATTTTTAATCAATTCTAAATCGAAATTTAATTGGTTCACCAAGTGACCTAAAGAACTGCCAATATCTACCCCGTCTTTTGCAACAAATTCGTTTCTATAACTACCATCTGTCCATTTAAAATAAACAAATCCAATATTATTTTTTAAATCTGTAAGTACCGCGTCTATGTATAATTGAGTTGAAGATGAACTCAAATTTGCAACTACATTTCCTTTTTTGTCGAACAACAAGAAATCTAATGCAGGCAAACCTTTGGCATCTAAATTTGATGCAGTATTTAAATTAAAACTACCCGTTCTAATATTAGTGGAAATTTTAATTGTATCGGTAGGAAAAGTATTTACATTTGCTCTTAACAAAATTTGTTCTGCTGGACCAAATTCAAATAAACTACAATACTGCCAAGATTTATAACTCTCTACAAAATAATACCTAAGCAACGATAAATTCGCATTGTTCGGTTGAGATTTAAATTTTTTCCAAACAGAATCTAATGCAAGCACATTTTCGTTTAGCAATTTATAATGCCTCGGAATTATATGATCTGCATAATGTTCTAACAACGCTTTTCTATCAAAATCAACTTTTTTGGAAAGCGCATCATCCTCTTTGCATGAACTTACAAAGAAGATAATCGTTAATAATAAATACCCAATATTTTTTTTCATCAATATAAATTATAAAATATCCTTTACTGAATTTAGGTTGTAAATATTCGCTAAACTAGTTTTCAACTCATCTATTTGAGTAATCGTTATGATATAATAATTATCACCAAGTGTGTTCAGCAAAGCTGTAATTTGCTCATTCGTAATTTTCTTTTTTGCATTGAATTTTAATCCGTACACAAAACCATGAAATTCTGAAAGTACATGACACCTTAATGCATCATCGGCAAAATTAGTTTTTGCTTGGTTCAAATAATTGATAGCTGTTGCTGCCATCACTTTTTCTATTTCGGTACAAATAATTTCAATTTGTATATCTCTAGTCCTATAATCGTTATTATTTATTGCTGCTCTGCCAGTAATAAAGGCGTTCATTATTTTTTTATTACAATCTAATACTGCATTTCTTGCATGAATGTATTTACTCAGGTACTTTATACCAGTTGCGTTAGTTGGGAAATCTGTAGGAATAGCTAAGTACCCAAATGCTTCGTCCCAATGATGTTGCATTGCAGTGCCTGTTGCTTCATTTACAATCGTATTATCTACATTCATTTTTTCTGATGAAAGATATACCGATGTAATTTGATTATAGATTAAAGCCATCATTAAGCCTTTATCAATTCTTTCTTTAAACTCAATGCCATTTGCCGATAATAAATACATACGGGTTCGGTCTTTGGTGCTAACGACTCCCGCAACACCCATACTTCCAGTTGTTGTTGAAGTGCTTATTGTTTCTAATGAATCAAAGTAAGATTCTATAACGCTTTGTTCTGTTAAATATGTTTTGTCTTTTAATTGTATGCCAGAGCTGTTTAAGGATGCATCGGCAAACCGATTATTAAAGTTAGAATACATCTCTCTTAACTTTTGTGCATTTACAACCGTGTTCGGTACATTCCCTTTTTTTACTTCGTTCAATAATTCGTCGAGCATGAGCAAACGTTGTGTTTGACTGGCGTAGTTAACACGCTCGAAGGTGTATGTTGTTGGGATTTCGTATTTTATAGTTGTAGGGCTAACTTCTTCCTTTATACATGCTGAACATAGTAGTAAAACACTAATTGCGAGTAGTATAGATTGTTTTTTCATGGCAACTATTGATTTCATTCTTATTTAGACTAATTCTTAACTATGCAAATATGAATCTTATTTAGACTAATTACAAATAAAATATGAAAAAAAATAAGCTTAAAAATGGCCTATAAATGAGTGGTTTAAATATTTTGCTATCTTGTAGTATGAATTACAAATTAATAATAGGCTTACTAATACTACACATAAACATTAGTTTAGCTCAAACGGGCCCATATGTTCAAGTTCAATTTGAAGCAGACCCTTCACAGATGCGAGCAATTCTACAAGCAGGAATAGATATGGAAGGCATCGTAAAGAAAGGCAGTTATTTTATCGCCGAACTGAGTCAAGAAGAACTAGCAATTATTAGATCGAAAACGGGTAAAACACAAATATTAATAAATGATTTGGGAAATTTCTACGCTGATAGAGCTAAAAAGGATTTAGCATCTGTCAATAAGAGCGCAAGTGTTGCGCCGCCTGGTTTTTCATTAGGCACCTTAGGTGGGTATTTAAAGTACAACGAAATAGTAAGCATGTTAGATAGTATGCACAGAAGGTATCCGAATTTAATCACGGCAAAAAAGAGCATTGGAAATACATTAGAAAACAATCCGATGTATGTTATGAAAATATCCGACAACCCGAATAAAGAAGAACCTCAAGAAAAGCAAGTACTGTATGATGCCATGCACCATGCTCGTGAGCCTCAAGCCATGATGCAGATGCTGTATTTTATGTGGTACATTATGGACAGGTATGAGAAAAATGACCCAATAGCTCGGTACATTATTAATAACAGGGAATTATATTTCATACCTATAGTAAACCCCGATGGTTATTTATACAACGCAAGTATATCACCTAATGGAGGAGGCATGTGGCGCAAGAATAGAAGTTTTAATGCCGATGCAACACGCGGAGTTGATTTAAATAGAAATTACAGTTACGATTGGGGGTATGACGATGTTGGTTCTTCGCCATTTGGCAACACCAATACCTTTAGAGGACCTGCTGCCTTCTCTGAACCCGAAACTCAAAACATGCGCGATTTTGTAAACAGTAAAAAATTTAAATCAAATTTAAGTTATCATACATATGGTGGTTATTTAATTTACCCATTTGGTGCAAAAGAAAATTATTATACACCAGATAGTAATATGTTTAGATTGTATGCTGATAGTTTAACGAAAGATAATAATTACTCATCAGGTACTGTATTCGAAACCTTATCATACTTTGCAAATGGAGGCTCTTGCGATTGGATGTATGGAGATACTGCACATTCGAAAATATTTTCGTTTACTCCTGAAGTAGGGTTTGCAAACGATGGCTTTTGGCCTGCACCCTCACGTATTATACCGCTTAGCGAAGAAAACATTGCACCTAATTTATTTTTAGCAAAATACGCAGTTAATGGATTAGACGTAATTACCAATGATACTACATCCAGTTCTTCTATGAACATAAAACTAAATGTGAATTATTTTTCGGCTGGATTAGAAAGCAATAAAACAATAAAATCTTATTTAGAATTTTTCGACAATACCATTGTCAATTCAAACATAGATACTTTTACTAGCTCTAATTTAAATACCTTTGCAAACATCAGTAAAACATATTCTGTTATTTTTAATTTCAATGATGTTGTAAAGGAAATCCCTTATAGAATTGTTACCACAATTAATGATATAACAGATTATGATACTGCGTTATTAATTGTAAATAAAACAGTAGGATTTACTACTAATACTGAAGATTTATCGACAATTAAAATTTACCCTAACCCAAGTATAAATACCATTACAATTGATTACAGATTAACAGCAAGCACAAGTTTTAGCATTTATACTATTGAAGGGAAATTAATTTCCAAACATCAACAAAATACTATTGATGTATCTGGACTAACTAACGGAATGTATTTTATTAGTATAAATGAAGGGAGCAAAATTATTGGAATTGAAAGTTTCCGGAAACAATAAAATAAAATATGTTACTTAATGGGCATAACTTTGTAATGTGGGGCTTCGCCTTCTGGCCTAAAGCCTTCTACTATTTCAATAATTTTTTCTTTCGAAATTTTTGAACTATCGAAAATTACTTTTGCACGTTTTGTATCGTAATTAACTACAGATGATTTTATACCTTTTTGCTTAAGTACAGAAAGCTCTATTCCTTTTGCACAACCTTCTGCACATGTCATTCCTTCAATTACGAATTCGAATGTTTGGATTTTAGTTTCTTTACTTTCTACAGGATCTCTTTCGTATTTGCAACACCCTGGTAAATTCTTGTATACCTTATCGTCTGCACGAAACATATCAGTATCGTGTCCTACAGAAGCAATTACTTTTTGTATGGCTGTATTATTTGTTAGAGCAGCATCATAAGTACATACTAATCTTGAGAAAGTTGGGTCCCAGCTTGTTGCACTTACGCCTTTTATTGCCATCACTGTGGTTTCAATTCTTTCTTGGCAATGTCCACAATTCCCTTTTGCATAAATGGTATCTGTTCTGCTTTGAGCGTTCGCACTTGCGTTTATACATATTAATGCTAATACGCTTAAAAAAAAATTCTTCATATAATTAATTTCTAAATTCTAATATCTAAATTCTAAATTCTAACGACTAAATTCTAACGACTAATCTTATACCTAAACCCTGCATACACTCTCCTTCCATCCATAGGGCCCCATATATACGCCGCATCAAAATACGGTCCGTAGGGGTCATCGGAACCAAGTAAATGCGTCATTTGTTTAAAGTCGAATAAATTTTCGGCACCTACGTACACCTCCCACTTCTTAAATATACGAGTTACCTGTGAGTTTATAATGGTATAACTTGGCGATTTAAGTGGCAAGTTCTCCATTCCAAAATGAGGATGTGTTTGTGGTAAACGTTTAGTACCTACATAATTTATACCCAAATTTGCTCTCCATTTTCTATTGAATGACTCATAAGAAAAAGTAGTTAAAAATCTATTGTTAGCAATGTAAGGGTCTCTAATAAAATTACCGTTAAAATTACTCTGAACATCTAAGTATTTATAGGCCAATTTCATCTCCACCGTTTTTAAAATCTTGTAGGTTAACTCTGCCTGAAATGTATTTGAAAACGAAGCGTTTTCTTGCGAATATACATTTACCACTAATGGGTCTTTATCTAAATCAATACGTAATCTATTTTTAAACTCAGTTCTGTATAAGTCGATTCCGATGCTTCCTTTTTTATATAAAAATGTAAACGCATGCACTAAGTTTGCACCGTAATTAAATGCCTGTTCGGCTTTCAAATTTTTATCAATGTTAAATGCTTTGGAACTAACCAGCAATGCCGGATTTTCTGCAAAAACATGTGCCAACCTAACACCTGTACCTGCACTCAACCTAACATCTGTTTGGTCGCTTATGCTGTATTTCATATTTACCCGTGGTGTGTGGTAAAAAGTAGAATTTATTTGATCTAGTCTGTAACCAAAAATAAATGTTAAGCGTGGACTTGCTTTGTAAGTATCTTCAATAAAAATGCCAGGCGTTAGTTCGGTTCTATCTACATTTAAGGTATCAAACTGCTCTGTAATGTTTTCAGACTTCAAACTTAAGCCCATATTTACGGAGTGTTTAGAGTTAAGTTGCATGTTATAAATCAACCTTAAATTCAATAAATTTTGCTTCGCATCATACGCTCTTATGCCATAATAACCTTTTTGTTCATGGTATGCATAAGAGTATTGCAATCCTATGCTTTTATAATCTGTAGCCGGTATAACAAAACCAGTCCGTCCATACAATTCGATTCTGTTTGTTGTTATTTTTTGACCCCAAGCACTCATATCGGCATAACTCCTATCATAATCATAGCTTACTTCACCACTCATTCTTCTTTCGTTTAAATATTTAAAAGATAACTGCGACATTAATCCTTTTTGGTTGGTGTATTTCCATTTGTTTAAAATGTTGATATTACGCACCAATGGCATATCCAAAAAACGATCTCCATTTTCATCCACTTTCCTCGTCATGTCATCAATATGAAAAGATAAAAACGCACTTAAATTCTGATTTAATTTGATCGACCTGTCAACATTAATTTCTCTTCTTAAATTTTCGTCAACGTACCCATTTATAAACCATTTGTCAGCTTTCTCTGGGTCTTGCAAATCAACATTAATCATACCACTTATGGCTTCGGGTCCGAAGATTACAGAGCCCGGGCCTTTTACAATATTGATGGCATTAATTTGAGTGCCCGGTATTCCATTCAATCCGTAGGTAATGCCTAAGCCAGAAATTAAGGAAGCATTTTCTGTTAATAGTTGTATATATGAACCAGAGAGGCCAAGCACTTGTAATTCCTTACTTCCGGTTAATGCGTCTTTGTATGTAACGTCAACGGTGGCGTTCGTTTCAAAGCTTTCGCCTAAATTACAACAAGCTGCTTTTTTTAATTCTTTAATACCAATAATTTCGGTTTTTATGGGCTGCATAGAAATCATTACACCCGTTTTTTCGAAATTAACATTGGCTTCTTTTAAAGTTACCAATCGAGTAAGCTGTATCATCACCATTTTATGGCTTACTTGAAACGTATCGCTGCTGTACCCTACTAATTGAGTAATTAATCGTTTGTCTTTTATGCCAGAGCTGTCTAATTTAAATTTGCCCTTGGCATCAGTCATGGTATTAATATTAGTATTAATCCAATAAACTACAGCACCTCCAATGGCCTGGTCATTATCGTCTACAACCGAGCCCGAAATGGATTGTGCGCTAAGTGTTAGGCTAAATGCCATACTTAACATCACATTAAATATTTTAAGTATAGGATTTTTTACTTTCATTTTTACATTGATATATAAACCTACAAATATGATGCCTTAAGCATCCATTAATTTATGCAGGATTAAAAATCAAATGCGAAATATGCATAATAAAACATGGAGGTTAGGCAATGTTCGATCAGGTGGATCAGAAAAATTTGAAAGAAAATAACTTTCAACATTCGCAAATAGAGCGATGTTCATTTCGTTTACGAAAGAAACTGATAAGTGCAATACTGGCAACACTATAGCCTGAAAATTTAATTCTGACTTCACAAATTGATCTTCAATTTTAATCAGTACATCTTGTTCCTCGCAACAGCTCATCGCTTCGGCTGATTCGGCTTCATGCTCCGTAGACTCTATGGCACAGCAAGATTTGTTTGTATTTACCAATAAGCTAGTCTCTTTTAATTCATCATTACAATAATGCGCATATACTGAGTATCCAATCGAATTGATCAGTAAGAATATGGACATGCAGGCAACGAATAGTTTTTTCACAATTCAAAAATATGTATAATTGTTAGGTAAAAGAAATTAAATGAATTTGATATGAAAAATTTAAAATTGGCATTGTTTTTACTCATTGTAGGATTATTTATTGGCCTAAGCGCGTGTAAAAATGAAAAAGAGCGTCAGTATGATGAGATAGTATCTATAGAAAAAAGCCTGTTTGGCGATCGCACTTCTGTTAACGATTCTCTTGCGCGCATTTATTTAAGCAAAACAGATGTATATATAAAAAACTACAAAGAAGATGAACATACACCCGATTTATTATTTAAATCAGGAGAAGTATTAAACGGATTGCAGAGCTATACGTTTGCCATCAGAAAGTTTCAGGAAGTATATTTATTATTTCCGAAACACAGTAAAGCATCAGAAAGTATATTTTTATGTGCTTTCATATACGATACGTATTTACAAAAATATGAAGATGCGAGTAGGTATTACAGACTATTTCTAAAGAAATATCCAAATCATCCATTAGCGAAAGATGCTAAGATATCGTTAGATAATATTGGCAAAACACCTGAAGACTTGGTAAAAGAATTCGAGCTAAAAAATGACACGTTGATTCAATAAGCTTCTACTTCAAAAACACCTTCTTCTTGTATTTTTCTGAAATAAACAGAATCTGCGGCAGTAGAAATATTTTGTATATATAACTTTGCTCTACAACTTGATAAGAGTCTATTTTTAGTCATCAATCGATTAGAGAGCAATAATGCACGAGCAATTCTTACATCTTGCTTTTTAAGCCTGCATTGCGCTGCATTGAAAAAAAAATAAAAAACGAAATTCTCTTTTATATCTGAAGCTCTTAAACTTACTTCAGACAATATACTATCCGCACAAAATAATTTATTTATAGAATCTAAATCAAAAACTATGTTCGGCTCCGGAATACTGAGTTTAGAAATTTTATCGACTAAGAGCTGCGTTTCATAGATATTGGAACTTACTAATGGCGATTTGCCGTTACTTATATAAAGAATTAGTTTATGCTCAGAATCTTGTACCGCATTAAATAATTTATTTCGAATAGAAAATTGACTCAAATTAGTTGAAGCATCGGCATAAACAAATAAAATTTTATCTTGAGCATAAGCAATACTAAGTCTTAACATTAAAGCAAAAAAAATATATATAAATTTCATATTTATAATTTGATGCTTAAACCAAAACCAAGGTTCATAAAATTAACCATGTATTGATGATTTAATTTGTTTAGAGTATTTATGGCTTTAGAATTATCACTTAAATTTAGCCCACTTTCTAAAAAAAGTGTTCCTATCGATTTTCTGTAATTTACAGCAATATCAAAGTATGTCTTACGAGTAATTTGCCTTTTATAACCAATACCAAAGCCATAAGACATTACAAGAGGATCTACTACTAAAGGTGAGTTTCTAATTTCGAATTTATAGGAACCAAAATCATAGATCCCATTTTCTTGAATGGTAAGGTTAAATAAATAGTCGTAATACCCAGCATATAAAGCGTCTGCATCTTGGTTATAGGAGGCAGAATAATTTAGCATTACATAGTAAGCTAAATTTACAAAAAAAGAGTTTCTACCAAATGTCAATCCTTTTTCTAATACAAATGGAGCAGTTAAATAAGTTAAGTTATGCTTCTCGATTATATTTGAGATTGTATTGATGCGTAAATACGGGTCTCCATCGGGGTCGATTGCGGGATAAGTATTCGTATTTTTTAGCAAGTAGGAGGTGTAAGTAAACACATCTGCACCACCGCCAAACTTTACACTCCAATAACCGTTTTCATTTACACGTCTTACTAAATTTAACATTATAAAATTAGAGAAGGAGCCATTATTCATAATGTTTATCCCAACGGTATCATTGGCAATTTGCACTGGCGATTCTCCGTTAAAAACAACATTAAAATTAAAATCAGCATAAGTCATCCAATTCCAGAAATTAACTTTCAGGGCATTTCTATCTTCTTTAATTAATTTGTTTTTTCGTAAGGTAATGTTATCAGGTACTTTGTAGGTTTTATAATATACAAGTTTTTTATAGGGTTGAAATAAAAATTCATGATTGCTATTCACATTTTTTAGCATGGCATAACCCAATTTATTAACAGGAAATATTTTACCAGAAACCAAAATGGTATCATTAGGCATGGCTGCAGTATTTAAAAACCCTTTATATTGAGGAAAGACTTGTATATATTTTCCTCGCATTTCTAAACTGGCTAAGTCGTAAATTTTACAGTCGTTAATTTGAAATAAATAAATAACATCAATTTTTAAATTGAAGGTATCTATGTAAGTTATGCTACTTTTAGTTACGCTGTTTACATACTTAGTAGCAAAAATACTTAACATTGCATATTCATCTTCTACAGAAATACTACTTATATCATAAGGCACAATTTGCACATCTAAAAATCCTGTATCAGCATAATAAGTTTCAATAAATCTTAGGTATTCAGACGGCGTTACCTTTTGTTGAAGTTTATTTTCAGGCATTACATCATTAAAAACCTTAGTTGTGTTTAAATGAAACAAAGATTTAAATTGATCGCGCTTTATACTGGTATCAAACTTCAAACAATCTTCTAATTTTGAGATGAGATTAAGGGCTTTAACATTAATTTCTCGAGCTAATGAGTCGTTTGCCAAATATTGTCCATTCGCTGATTTTAAAGCAAAAAAGATGAAAATAAAACTCAATATTTTCTTCATTACTTTAAAACTACTTTAGCATTATAGACCTCATTGTTTATATAAACTTTTAATATATAGATACCCGGCGGAATATTCTCGTCAAAAATTACTTTTTTATCAGCCTTGATTATATTCACCGAAATTTGTTCGCCAATTAAATTATAACACTCAATCTTTACATTATCAAAATTAATGTTATTTATATGCACAAAATTTGTAGTGGGATTGGGGTAAATTTCTATTTCATTAAAAGTATTCTCATCAAATCCTATGCTCAAATCAGAGCCGTTCATAAAAGTGGTAGTAACACAATTGCTAAACCAAGTTTTCACGAAATATAAATACAGGCTTGAATCAAAAGTATGTGGCAATTGTACATATCTTAAATTAGAATGAAATAAATCCGTATAAGTAGAGGTAGCACGTTCAACAAAACCCCATTGGTAATTTATACCAGATGCAGTGTCTTTGCAAACTAAAATATTAGTATTTGATTTTCTAATTATTTGTGTTTTACTTGGAGCCATTTGCGATTCAAGCTGAATTGGCAACTTCATATAATTAAAGCAACCTGAAAGCTTGTTGGTTTGCTTCACTAATATGGTATCCAAACCAACTTCATTATTCCAAGTTATAAATACTGCATAATTGAAGGGGTTTGTTAATACCTCTCCTTTGTTTACTATCCACTCATAACTATACTTAGATGATCTCTGCTCTAGGCTATAGAATAACTCTTGTTGATTTCTACATACTGAAACTGGGCCTAACACCATGGTAGTATCGGGCAAAGCAAGCGCAATAATAGATACAACATTTGAAGTGTCAATTCCGCAGGATTGCGTAGAGTAATTTATTAACCTAAAATATGTGGTTACTAAATTTTGAACCATTGGAAGAGTATCACTTGTTTGATTTTGTATGTTTACCCAATTTATATTATCGATACTGCTCTGCCATTGGTATCCATAGGTTTTACTTCCTCCGATGGGTCTTTGAGTCATGTATAAAGGTACTGGAACATATCCGTAACATATCTCACCTGAATTACCAATTTGAGCACCAAAAAACTTTTCATAAACTTTTACTTTAATAATATTGGTGTTTACAATACCACACCCGAACGCAGAAGTAATGCGAACTCTGTAAAATTTAGTAGCGTTTAATTTTATTGGCTTATAAGATATTGACGTTGCACCGACAATGTTTGTAAACGTTATAGAATCGTTAGACACTTGCCACTGATAAGAATAAGCATTACCCCCACCAGATGGATTGGTGGCAAATGTTAATTCAGAGGGGATAGAATCATAACATATTGTTTGCGCACCTTGCAATACTCCTGCTTGTAAATTTTGATATACATTAATTTTTAGCGAGTCTGATGAAATGAAGCTACAGCCATAGCTAGAAATAGCGATAATTCTATAATACTTTGTTGCTGTTAATTTCCCAGGAAAATACTTTGAAGCATTTTGCCCAGCAATGTTCGTCCATACTAACCCTTCATCAGAGATTTGCCATTGATAAGTAAATACATTATTAGCTCCGCTAGCAAATTGCACTAATCGCAAGGTATCCGCATTGGTATTATAACAAATATTTTGATTACTATTAATTCTTGGTTTTACTAATTTTGGCCAAACCATAATTGTAATTGTATTACTAGTATCTACTCCACAGTTTGGACCTGCAAAAGTAACCAACCTGAATAGTGTAGTAGTTAGCAATTCGTTTGGCCTATATTTGTTACTGTTTTGACCGGTAATGTTTTGCCATAAACTACCAGTTGTGCTTTTTTGCCATAAGTAAGTAAAAGTTCCATTGCCACCAGTTGCAGGAATGCTTAGCCTAAGGGTGTCGGGCCTGGTATTATAACAAATGGTATCGTTAGAAGAAATTGTAGGGCCGATAAAAATTGGGTAAACTTTTATTTTGATAATATTTGAATTTACTACCCCGCAAGATTGCGTACTAGTTATTCTTACGCGATAGAATTTTGTACTCGTAAGCATTGGCACTTGATAAATAATACTTACTGCCGAAGGAATATTTGTAAATAATACAGAATCTACAGATTCTTGCCATTGGTATGTATAACTATCGCCACCTCCACTTGCCAATGTTTGGAAACTAAGTAAACTTGGTGTTGCGCCGTAACAAACATTCTGATTGGTTCCAATAACACCTGCTTGTAATCGCGTGTAAACAGAAACTAAAACGCTGTCTGTAAATATTATTCCGCAATTACGAGGCCACGTTGCTTTTACTCTGTAAAATTTGGTGATGCCATTTTTTGTTAAAATTAACCTTTTAGTTGTTTGCCCGCTAATATCTGTCCAAACTGTTCCATTAATAGAAGATTGCCATTGAAACTTTACATCACTGCCAACCCCAGTTTGAGTGACAATTTTTAAGGTATCAGGATCTTCATCAAAACAAATTGTTTGCGTGCCAAAAATTGCAGGTTTTCTAAGGATAGAAAAAGGAGAAACAGTAGTTGTATCTGAAAACAAAGTGCCACAAGAAAATTTTTGTGTAGCACGCACTCTGTAATATAGTTTCTGTGTAATGGCTTGTACACTTTGTTTTACAACACCGGTATCATTCAATAAATTTATAAAATTTATTGAATCGCTAGAAATTTGCCACTGATAAGAATAGTTTGAGGAAGGATTAATTATCCTAAGCGAATCTGGGTTTGATAAATAACAGGCAAAAAAAGTTTTAACTGCTAATTTTGGTTTTTGTAACGCTGGATTAATTCTGATAAAAATACTATCTGAAATTACACTTCCACAACCTGCAAGTGATGTTGCTTTAAGTCGATAAAATTTATTAGAACTTAAAGTATCTATAGAAATAAAACTAGAATCAGGGTTTATTAGATTTACCCAAACTAAGCCATTGTTAGAATATTGCCACTGATACCTAAAACCCGTATCAGCCCCTTGTGCAGCTTGTAAGATGCGTATGGTATCTCGGCTTGCATTGAAACATATATTTTGCGATGCGGATAATTGAGGTTTAACTAATTGAGACCTCACTAAAAGCAAACTGCTAGATGTTGTATCTCTTTTTACACCCATACCAGCTGAATCAATAATGCATCTATATTTCCTGCCGTTTAAACTTATGGGTAAGTTTCGTATAATTAGAGTATCGTTAGTTGTTCCCTGATAAGTTGCATTTGAAACTAAAGTATTCCAACCTAGCGCGGTCGAATCTTGCCAAACAAACGTAGCATTGGCATAAACAACATTTAATACTTGGATACTAACAGTTGAATTTAAGCATGCTCGTTGTTTTCTAGGACTTATATTTTGCGCAAAACTGCTTTGAACTACACTAATTACAAAAAGTAAAAAAGCGACAATAAGCTTACGTTTAGTTGGGAGCATATCCTTTAATTGATATTTCAATTAAAAATAAGTTATTCCTATGTAAAACAAAAATTTATAATAGAATATGGGGTTTCAAATTCCTGAAGATGTTTTTTACGTTTAAAATAATCTAAAAGAATAATTATTTTATTCCAATAAACGGCCAATACGCTGATCATTACACCACAAAATTCTGTCGGATAAAAAACATAAAACAGATTTGCATTGCAATAAAAAAGGAATGCAATACAAGTATAATGTTACAACCGTATTACAAATACAATAAATATTCTTAGTAAATAGAATGATTTAATCCTGAATAAACACTAGGCAAAGAGAAAATTGAATAATATTGAATTATAATTATCTTTTTTTCACCCAAGAGAATTCGTATTCTAATTCTGGAGTTTTCATTCTTTCGGCAATTCGGGTTAAACGATCGGGCAGGGCCATTAAATAATCTCTGGCTTTTTCACCTGCATCATTTAAATCATTGATACTTTCAATTTGCCATTCTTTTATAAGATGTTTAATAATATCGATATAATCCACAGAAGTATACACACCGATTCGTTGAGCAGCATTGGAGAAATGATCGAATGTAGCTTCCATTGTTTTACCAGCTTCTTTTAAAAGATGAGCGGGCATTACAATTTTTTTACGCATCATGTCTTCAAAAGCGAGTAAGACTTCTGATGAATCAACTTTAATAATTTCTTTAACAAATGCCTGATAAGCATTTGCATGTCGAGCTTCATCAGCAGCAATTACGCCACACATTTTGGCTAACAATCCGTCGCCACTTTTTTTAGAAAGACTTGCTACTCTGCGATGAGAGATATTAGTAGCCATTTCTTGAAAAGAGGTATAAACAAAATTGCGATAAGGGTCACGATCTGTACCAATATCAAAGCCATCGGCAATTAAGTATTGTGTTGATATTTCTAATTGACGCATATCTACACGGCCCGAAAGGTATAAATATTTATTTAGTAAATCTCCGTGCCGATTTTCTTCGCCCGTCCAATGGCGTAACCATTTCATCCAACCACCTTCTTCATCTTGAGAAACACCTTCAACAGTAGCTAGCCATGATTCGTAGGTTGGCAGTGCTTCTTCGGTAATGGTATCACCAATTAAAACAATCATTAAGTCATATGGAATTTCACGAGCAGCAGCTTGTAAATCTTTCACTTGATCAAAGAAATCAGGCTTTGATGAGTCGGGCAAAAAATCTGTTGGTTGCCAATTGTCTTCAACAGGTTTTAAGTAAGTAAACATGTTAGTCAGCATGAAGCCTTCAATGTGCTTCATCACTTCTCTTCTTTTTTCTTCAAAATATTTCACGTGGCAAGATAGGGAAAAAGGGCGAACTAACGAACTAACGAACTAACGAACTTGCAAATTTGCGAAATAAGACGATAAACGTTAATTGTGAGAAAATAAGAATTAAGTATTAAGAGACTGGAACACGCTCTTAATACTTAATTCTTAATACCCTTTTATGATTTCCGACTCTTCAATGTTTCGGATTATCGGTCTCTCGGCCTTTCGGATTATCGGCCTTTCGGATTATCGGTCTCTCGGATTATCGGTCATAAAAAAACCCCGTCGACGAATACACGTGACGGGGTTTAATAAAGATTGGCGACGACCTACTC
>JBILKW010000017.1:0-20217 GCA_044376465.1 Sphingobacteriales bacterium
GTGTTGGGCAATATCAACACGATGTTGATCAAACTAAATTGCAAAAATCATTAGACGATGTAGTAAGCAGTAGTGTAAATGCCGTTGGTGTTGAGTTAAACACTGCATCAAAACAATTGCTCTCTTATGTATCTGGTTTAGGTCCACAACTCGCACAAAATATTATCGAATACAGAAATGCAAACGGTGCTTTTCGCACTCGTGCTGAATTAAAAAAAGTAGCTCGTTTAGGCGATAAAGCTTTTGAACAAGCAGCAGGATTTTTAAGGATTCGTTCGGCAGAAAATCCATTAGATGCTAGTGCAGTACATCCGGAGCGCTATCCTTTAGTAGAACAAATGGCAAAGGATTTAAAATGTTCTGTGAGCGATTTAATGAGCTCTGCAGAAATTAGAGCTAAGCTTGAATTGAATAAATATATTTCGGATGAAGTTGGTTTGCCCACCTTAAAAGATATTATGAATGAACTTTCAAAACCAGGGCGCGATCCGCGTGAACAGTTTGAGGTAATACAATTTTCTGAAGGAGTAAACAGCATGGAAGATTTAAGAATCGGCATGCAGTTAACAGGCATCGTAACCAACCTTACTAAGTTCGGAGCCTTTGTAGACATTGGCGTTCACCAAGATGGCTTGGTGCATGTATCGCACATCTCAAATACATTTATAGACGATCCTGCTAAAGTGTTAAAGGTTTCGCAAAAAGTACAAGTAAGCGTGTTGGAAGTAGACATCGCTCGTAAACGAATTTCCTTAAGCATGAAAACGGAAACAGCTCCGCGTGCACCAAAAGCAAAACCAACAAATAATTCTAAAACAGAAAATGTTCCGGCAAAAAGCGAAGAACAATCGATGAAAGAGAAGTTGACGATGTTAGCTTCTAAGTTTGGGAAATAAATAGTATTGAGTAGATAGTATCGAGTATCGGGTAAGGAGAAACTCAACTTGATACTCAATACTCTTAAGGAAAAGCAATCTCATCATTCACAATAAATACCGATGGAAATTCTTTCTCTACTTTTCTAAATAATTTATATGCTTCAATTCTGGTACGGTAGTTACCAGCACGTAATCTGAAATAAGGTTGCTGATAAATTAAATAGGTTTCGATTTCTGGAAATAAGGCTGCGAACTTAGATTTTAATTCTAATGCCTCTGATCTATTTCCTCCATAATATAATTGAACTCTATAACCTTGTATAGATGGTTTGGTTTTATCGAGTTCTAATTTTTTCTGTAATAATTGTTCTGTTTTGGGTTCCATTAACCAAGTAACACCTGCACTATCTTGTGCTAAGATGTTACTTGAGTAAAAGAGTACTATACATAACAATACTATTCTCATAATTTTTATGCTTCGGCATTTGCACCGTGGCAATTTTTGTATTTCTTACCACTACCACATGGGCATTGGTCGTTTCTGCCAATTTTTTGTTCTACTCTTACAGGCTGTGCTTTTTGCTGCTCTTGTCCGGGCATTAAAGAACCATCAGGCATTCTAATTGCATCATCCGTTCTACTTGTTTTCAATTTCGCATCGTTACGTGGAGCAGTTCTTGCTTCGCGCACATCATCCGAACTTGCTTGTTGCGAAATGTTTCCTTTAAATAAGAAACTAGTTACCTCTTTATTTACAGAAGAAACCATTTGCTTAAATAATTCAAACGATTCGAATTTGTAAATTAACAAAGGATCTTTTTGTTCGTAAACAGCATTTTGTACAGATTGCTTTAACTCATCCATCTCACGTAAATGCTCTTTCCATGCATCATCAATTAAGGCTAAACTTACAGAACGTTCAAAAGCTTTTACTAATTCTTTTCCACTGCTTTCATACGCTTTTTTCAAATTAGTAGTAATTTGAATTTGACGCATCCCATCTGTAAATGGTACTACAATATTTTCTATAGTTTGTCCTCTACTTTCAAATACATCTTTAATTACTGGCATTGCAACTTCAGCCATGCGAGCAGATTTACGTGTGTAAAATTCTGTTAAATGATGATATAATTTTGTTGCTATGTTTGATGGTTTTTCTCCCATAAATTCAGCTTCAGAAATGTCGATGTCTGTTGAGAACAAACGGATCATTTCTAAACGGAATCCTTCGTAATTTTTTTCATCTTGATATTGCGAAGCTAATTCTTCACAAATATCCATTAGCATATTATCAATATCTACTTCTAAACGTTCGCCAAATAATGCATTGTGGCGCTTTGCATAAATTACAGTACGTTGAGAATTCATCACATCATCATACTCTAACAAACGCTTACGAACACCGAAGTTATTTTCTTCTACTTTTTTCTGAGCACGTTCTATAGATTTGGTAATCATTGAATGTTGAATAACTTCCCCTTCTTCTAATCCCATTCTATCCATTAACGATGCAATTCTGCCCGAACCGAACATACGCATCAAATCATCTTCTAAAGAAACGAAGAACTGCGTAGAACCCGGATCGCCTTGTCGGCCCGAACGTCCGCGCAACTGTCTATCTACACGACGACTCTCATGTCTTTCGGTACCAATAATTGCTAAACCTCCAGCATCTTTTACACCTGGGCCTAATTTAATATCCGTACCACGACCCGCCATGTTAGTAGCAATGGTTACCGTTCCAGACTTACCTGCTTCCGCAACAATATCTGCTTCACGTTGGTGTAACTTTGCATTTAACACTTGGTGTTTAATGCCGCGTAACTTCAACATACGACTTAGTAATTCAGAAATTTCTACCGAAGTTGTACCCACTAATACTGGTCTTCCGTTGGTTGTTAATTCTACAATTTCTTCTACAACCGCATTGTATTTTTCGCGTTTAGATTTGTAAACTTTATCCTCGTTATCTTTTCTAGAAATTGGTCTATTCGTTGGAATCTCCACCACATCTAATTTATAAATTTCCCAAAACTCTCCTGCTTCTGTTGTTGCAGTACCCGTCATACCACACAATTTATGGTACATACGGAAAAAGTTTTGAAGTGTTACCGTTGCATATGTTTGTGTAGCATCTTCAACTTTAACATTTTCTTTTGCTTCTATTGCTTGGTGTAATCCATCAGAGTAACGGCGGCCTTCCATAATACGACCTGTTTGCTCATCAACAATTTTTATTTTACCACCATCAATAATATACTCTACATCTTTTTCAAATAAGGTGTACGCTTTTAATAATTGATTTACCGAATGTATACGTTCCGACTTAATTGAGAAGTCGCGCATTAACTCATCTTTACGCGTAATTTTTTCTTGGTCTGTTAAAATTGATTTTTCAATTTCAGCAATTTCAGAACCTACATCTGGTAACACAAAAAAGGTTGGATCTTCGCCACTTGTGGTAATTAACTCAATCCCTTTTTCTGTTAATTCGATAGAATTATTTTTTTCATCAATTACAAAAAATAATTCGGCATCTACTTTATGCATTTCTCTTTGTTGATCTTGCATGTATTGATTTTCTGTTTTAGTGAGGATTTGTTTCATTCCTGTTTCACTTAAAAACTTAATCAATGCTTTACTTTTTGGTAAACCTCTAAAAGCTCTTAATAAAGCAAGTCCACCCTCGTCAACTTTATTGTCAGAAATTAATTTCTTAGCATCTAATAATGCCGTATTAATAAAATTCTTTTGTGCATTTACTAATCGTTCGATGCGTGGTTTTAAATCATAAAACTCATGCTGATCGCCACGAGGAATCGGGCCAGAAATAATTAAAGGTGTACGAGCATCGTCAATTAAAACTGAATCCACCTCATCCACCATTGCATAATGCAATTTGCGTTGCACTAAATCTTCTGGGCTATGCGCCATGTTATCTCTCAAATAATCGAAACCGAATTCGTTATTTGTTCCAAAAGTAATATCGGCTTGGTAAGCTTTTCTTCTTTCCGGAGAATTAGGCTGATGTTTATCAATACAATCAACAGTTAAACCGTGGAATTCGTATAATGGCCCCATCCATTCACTATCTCTTCTTGCCAAATAATCGTTTACGGTAACAATGTGTACACCTTTGCCCGCAATTGCATTTAAGTATGCAGGTAAGGTTGCTACTAAGGTTTTACCTTCTCCCGTTCCCATCTCCGCAATTTTACCGTTGTGCAATACGCTACCCCCAATTAATTGTACATCATAATGCACCATCTCCCATTTCATTGGGTTGCCGGCAGCTAACCAAGTACTTGCATGCCTTGCTTT
Source organism: Sphingobacteriales bacterium (assembly GCA_044376465.1). Classification (GTDB taxonomy): domain Bacteria; phylum Bacteroidota; class Bacteroidia; order Sphingobacteriales; family Sphingobacteriaceae; genus CAJBVG01. Next base: position 4,200 of record JBILKW010000017.1, read on the forward strand.
GTCACCTTTAATTACCACATTTTCTTTATGCGCCGCTAATTCTCGATCGGCATCTGTTGCGGTAACTTCAATAAATTCGTTGGTAGAAAATCTTCGAGCTGTTTCTTTCACCACAGCAAATGCTTCTGGTAAAATTTCTTTTAATACTTGCTCTATGAGTTCATTTTCGTTCTTCTCTAATTTGTCGGTTTTATCATATAACTCCACCTTATCAGAAATATCCATGTCTGGTTCTTTCTCTATACGGCTTCTAATTTCTGATAGCTCCGATGAAATTTCTGAAGTATACTCTTTTATACGCGCTTTAAATTGAGCGGTTTTTGCACGAAGTTCATCGTGACTAATTGACTGCAATTTTTGAAATTCAGTATTAATCTTCTCGATAATTGGACTGATTTCTTTTATATCTCTATCTGACTTATTCCCGAAAACCTTCGATACAAAAGATGAAATGAAATTTGACATGAATTTTTATTATTTATTTGTATAGTATTACCAAAAGTCTAGCCAAAGCTAATGTTTTGACAGAATGGCATAATGAACAAATATATTCGAAAAATAGCTAATAAGCTAATTTTCAGAGTGGCAAATTGTAAAGATTTTGCTTAGTAGAGATAAAAGCAATAAATAATTAACTTTGACGAAAATTCGATAAATGAACATCTTACTATTAGGCTCTGGAGGCAGAGAGTCGGCATTTGCTTGGAAAATTAGTCAAAGTGAAGAATGCGAACAATTATTTATTGCACCCGGAAATGCTGGAACACAAGCATATGGACAGAATGTTGATATTTCTGCAACTGACTTTAATGCCATAAAAGGCTTTTGTATGGAGCAAGAAATAAACATGGTGGTAGTGGGGCCGGAGGATCCATTAGTAAAAGGCATTGTAGATTTTTTTGCAAATGACGAAGAGATTGAACACATAGCGGTAATTGGCCCAAGCAAAAAAGGAGCAGAATTAGAAGGCAGTAAAGATTTTAGCAAGCGTTTTATGCAGCGACATAATATACCAACAGCTGCATATGAAACCTTTACAAAAGATGAATTAGAAAAAGGATTAGCATATTTAGATAATCATACTTTACCTATCGTTTTAAAAGCCGATGGTTTAGCGGCTGGCAAGGGCGTGCTAATTTGCGAAAATAGAGAAGAAGCTAAAAATGAACTTAGGTTGATGTTAGCAGAAGCAAAGTTTGGTGAAGCAAGTCAGAAAGTAGTAGTTGAAGAATTTCTAAGTGGTATAGAGCTTTCGGTTTTTGTTTTATTTGATAATTTTAATTACCTCATTTTACCCGAAGCTAAAGATTATAAAAGAATTGGAGAAGGAGATACAGGATTAAATACAGGAGGAATGGGCTCTATCTCTCCAGTACCTTTTGCCAATAGTGCTTTTATGGAAAAAGTAGAAGATAGAATTATTATCCCTACTGTTGACGGCTTAATTGAAGAAGAAATTGATTACAGAGGTTTTATATTTATTGGATTGATGAATGTAAACGGAGAGCCATTTGTAATTGAATACAATGTAAGAATGGGCGACCCCGAAACAGAAAGTGTGGTGCCTAGAATTGAAAATGATTTAGTGGATTTATTTTTAGCGGTAGCCGAAAGTAGGTTGAACGAAAAGAAATTAATTACTGACCCACGCCATGCTGCAACCGTAATGTTGGTGGCTGGAGGATACCCTGGTGAATACGAAAAAGGTAAAGAAATTAGTTCATTAGAAAACATAGAGTACACTCATGTGTTTCACGCAGGTACGAAAGTGTTAGATGGCAAAGTAGTATCTAACGGAGGCAGAGTAATTGCGGTAACTAGTTTAGATATCGATAAAGAGGAAGCCTTGCGCAGATCTAATCAATATGCCGAACAAATTCAGTTTGAAGGAAAATACTTTCGTAGAGATATAGGTAAAGATTTATCAGTTTAAAACATAAAATTATGAAAGAAGTACTAACTTATTTTTTCAGAAAAAAAGATCCAAACAGACCCAGTAATTTTAACATCCGTGCAATGCACACCATTAATAAAATTTCTATACTGATGTTTATCATAGCCTTAAGCGTATACATTATTAGAAAATTATTATAGATATAATTTTATTAAGCATAAATTAGAAAAAATGAAAAAAATTATAAAAACAAATAACGCTCCTGCACCAATTGGCCCCTATAATCAGGCGGTAATGACAGGAAATATGTTATTTATTTCTGGACAAATTGCCATTAACCCAGAGAATGATCATTTACTTTTGGGCGATATTGAAGTGGAGACGCATCAAGTAATGAGAAATTTAAAAGCCATTTTAATGGAGGCAGAAATGGATTTTTCTAATGTAGTAAAAACAAGTATTTTTTTATCAGACATGTCGCATTTTGCGCAAGTAAACGAAATTTATCATACTTATTTTAACGGCGAATACCCAGCAAGAGAAACGGTTGCTGTATTAGGTTTACCAAAAAGCGTAAACGTTGAAATATCAATGATTGCAACTAAATAAATTGAATTCTAAAGCTAAATATTTTATTGCAGGCGCCATGTCGTCAATCATTTGGGGATTCTTCTCTATTTCGTTAAGAGCGATTAAAGATCATCCATCCATGCAAATATTAGTATTTAGGATATTATGCTCTTTAATTATTACCATCATCATTTCTTTAGTCATTAGAAAAAATGTATTCAAAAAAGATGTTGAGTATTTAGAATCTTTAGACAAAAAAGAACGAAATAAATTATTGCTTCGCATTTTTTACTCTTCATTAATTGTAACTGCAAATTGGTTTTCGTTTATATATGTAATTAACCACGTAAGTGTACAAGCAGGAGCATTTGCATACATGGTTTGCCCAATAATTACAGCTGTTTTCGCTTTTATATTTTTGAAAGAAAAGTTGAGCACAATTAAATGGGTTTCTATCGCTTTATGTTTTTTAAGTATCGCATTTTTATCTTTAGGTTTTGTAACCGAAGTAATTTACTCCGTAATAATTGCTGTGTTGTATGCGGCTTATTTAATGTTACAGAAACGTATAGAGGGCTTGGATAAATTAAATGTATTGATGCTTCAATTATTAATTTCATCAGTATTTGTGATCCCGATTGCAGGCATAGAACATGTAACTTTTACAAGCGATGTAAATTTCTGGATGCAGATTGTGATTATCTCTATTTTCTTTACAATCATCCCTTTGTTCTTGAGTTTGTATGCATTAATAGGAATGCCGTCCTCAACCATGGGTATACTAATTTACATTAACCCAATAGTTGCATTTATAGTGGCCTTCTTTTATTTTGATGAGAGCAGTACGGTACAAAAAATGATCGCGTATTTTATATTATTAATATCTGTAATTTTGTTTAACTATTCCTTTATTAGAGGGATGTTTAGTATACAGATTAGAGAGAAATGATATTGAATTAAAAGCTAATAGATTTTAATTCATCTCCAAGTTTATGCAATGCTTGTTCTATTTTTTTACGTTGAATTAATCTTGGTTTTTTTAAACCAGAAGCATAGTGTTGTATTTGTTTTTGATTAATTCCTGTAATTTTTTCTAAACCAGATTTTGTAAATACTCCGTTGTAGTAATTAAAAAAACTTTCTAAATCAAAAGTATATTCTATTATAAAATCAGATTTTAAATAATTAGCTATTTTATCATCGTTATATTTTACATATAATTTAATTGATTTTTCAATACTCTTTTTTACTTCCTCTACACTATCTCCAGAAGCATAGAGCCCTGCAAACTTATCAGAATATGCTGCATACACATCTATTCCTCTTTCTATAATTATATTCAATTTTTTCATATCAAATAATTAAGCCCATATCTTTAATCATTTTTTTTCTTAAGCCTTCAGGTACTTCTTTGGAACCATGGTATGGAACAGGATATTTTAACCCATTCTTTTCGTATATATAATGGCTTCCTTCAGATTTAATTAATCTCCAACCATTCCTCCTTACAATAATGTGAAACTCTCTTGATTTCAATTCCCATTCCCTCAAAATAAAGGTAGTAATAATACTACCATTTGTCAAGTAAAATTTGAAATTAAAAATCTAGACTTAAGGAAACATAGTAAACTGGTTTTTCGGCAACCATGTTGTTTTGAACTCCCCAGGCCATATCGAATCGTACGAAATAACCTAGAAGCCTAGATCTTGCACCCCAGCCATAACCTCCTACAATTGGGTACTTTGATTGTATTGCTGTTACCTCAACTGGATCGCCTTGCACTTCAATTCTATTAAACCTGTTTTCATCGCTAAACATATCCGAACCTAACCATGCAGCACCAAGATCTGCAAATGGCATCAATTGGAAGTTTTTTACGAAATCTGATTTTATGGGTCTGTTTAAAAAATAAGAGAATACAGGGAATCGTATTTCTGTATTCACTACTAAAAAGTTATTGCCATTTCTAATGTTTTGAGTAAAGCCACGCATGTTGGTTGCTAATGCTTGGTATTTATATTCTCGTGTTTGATCAATTTGTATGTCGTTGTTAAATCGAGGTATAAGCCAACCATCAACACCACCAAGGTAATACATTACTTTTTGCTTTGCCAATGATGATGAACCAGCGACCCTGCCAGCAAAAATAATTTGGCGGTGTATTTTTTCATATCGTCTGTAATCGAATCCAATGTTTACCATGTTTTGTGATGGGCCACCTAAAGATCTAAGTAATTCGCCAAAGTTTTCATTATTCTGTCCAAACTCTTTAAAGTGTTCAAAATAAATTTTATAACGTGTACCGTTAAATAAATTTAGGCCCTTACTAATTGTATTGTCATACACATACTCTAATCTGTACGCAAAATTATCAGCATAAAAATTAGGAACATTTATACTAAAACTATCTGTAGAAAGTAAAATGAGTTCGTCTCTTCTATATAATACAGAACCCCTTAATGCACTGTGTTCGTTAAATGGATATTTAGCTACAAACCTAAACTCGTAACTATTTGTTTTTACAGAATTAAATCCAAAGAAACTATTTCCACCTTGTTTGTAAAAAATAAATTGTTTGTCTAACCTTCTCTTTAAATTCTCGTAACTCAAATAATATTCTGGTATTGTTAAATTACCTGCAAGTCTGAAACCACCTGTAATTCTATAGTCTTCCATTAAATCTGCTGTACCCAATTTTATTAACGCGTTTACATTTGCATTAATAAATATGGGGCCAACACCTGTAAACTGTTGGTAAGTATTCGTAAGTGAGCTGTTGTCTATTTGACTTACTACATAGTTTGTTGCTATTTCTGGTGTATACGGTTTAGGCGACGATTTTTTAAAATAATCTGCTAAGGTTGGTGCGATTAGCTTTTGTGTTTGTTCAGCTTTTTTATCTTTTTTAATATAAACAATTTGAAAGCCATCTGCAGTTTTTTGAGTAACGGCTTTAGTCTGTTCTGATTTCTTTCGAGGAAATTCTGATTGAAAATAATAGGTATCAAAAACACCGGGTGTATACGTTCCTGGATCCAACTTATTAGTACCAAGCTTAATCAAGGAATCGGTTAATGCAATCATTCTAAGAGAATCTGCATATGCAATAGAATCCTGTTGCCTATTGTATGCTATACTAGCAATTTTTTGTGCATATAATTTTTGTTGTTTTAAAGCAAAGGGAGTTTTACTAGCAAATGTCGTATCAATATTCGATTTACTAATTGGCTTAATAAAAACTTGCAATTGCCCACTTTTTGAAATTATTTCGGAAAATCTTCTAGTTTTCCTCGATTGATCGTGGTCTATAATATTTCTAGAATAGTTGCTTGCTTGGTGTGTTGTAAAAGTATCTTTATAAACCGTAATAGTAGTATCATACCAATAAATAGTGGTATCAAAACTATAAAGAGCAACACTGTCAAATGTTAATATATTTCTATTTATAATACCAGATACATCACTTAAATAAGCCATTTTCATAGTATCGATTCTTACTGGACTAATCTCATTTACAAATGGTGTATTGGTAACTCTAGTAAGCACAGGGTTGCGTTGCTCATAATTGTAAAGAAACAAATCATAAGAATTTATATTCGGAAATTTAGAATACAATACATTGTTCAAACTATCCTCTTGCCTATTCGAACTAAAAATAATATTGTCTGATGTTTCTAAAAAACGTGGAGTTAAATCGTCGTACCAATCGTTCGTAATTTGTTCATCTCTACGAGATGGAATATCGTAAACATATAGATCCGACTGGCCATTTCGCAAAGCAGACAATACCCATTTTCGTCCGTCTTTAGCATAATCGAAGTCGAGTATTTTTTCGTACTTGTACATATTTACTGTAATCGATTCTTTTTTATCTCTTAAGTTTACAATTTGAACAAATGGCATACTTCTTTTTTCGAATGCAATGGCTAATAAGAAACTACTCGGGTGCCAAGTAATAATTGGAGTGCTCGCTTGTTGTAGGAAAGCAACAGATTTCATCCCTGTTTTAAATACACGTTTTGTTTTATTCGTAACTAAATCATAAATATAAACCGAATATTTCCCTTCTCGGTTTACCACATAGGCATATGATTTACCATCTGGTGAAACTTTAAATTGTACATAATTTAATTTCTTAAATCTTTTTTTATTTTTATGAACAAATCGCTCTCGAGGATCAATTTTATCTTTGTTTAAATCGTCGTTTTTAAAAAGCTTAGTATAGTAATCTAACCAAATTGGACCAAGCTCTTTAAAGTCTAGACCAATAATATAGCTAAATCCATTCTCTGCATTTCTATTCACACGCGTCATGTAAACAATGTTAGAAATGGTTGCGGCGCCAAAATTATCAACCACGTATTTCCATATTGAATGTCCAACTGCAGCTACATCTCTTTCAGGTATGCGATTAAATTTTTTATACCGTCCTTCAACAATACCATCTTTTAACTCGTTTTCAATTTGAATGTTCCACTCTTCTGCCAAAAACGATGTTAAGCCAGGCAAATACCAATCTGGTAAAGTAAGTAAAGTGGAGTTCGAAACTTTTTCTTGAATATTACCCCCGTACAATATATCTGAAATTAATATTTGAGCAATCCCTTTCCGAATTTGCTTTTGAAGTTCAATTGTATTTCCATCAAAATAAACAAATAATTTATTGCCGACTATTTGTGTGAGTCCTCCAGTATTTTGTTGTTGATCGGTTATTAAACCTAAATTAGTTTGCTTTAAATCCGTGAATTTATTGTAGGATAAAATTTTAATTCTTCCTTCTAATTTATAATCGAGTAAATCTTCTATTTGACGTAAATTCTGTTCGGCAATTTTACCTACCATGGCAGCTAGCTCTTTACCATCTTTATAATAGTAGGTATCGAAATGAGGGGAGCGATAATAGAACCATTGAAAATCTTTGTATTGAACTCTATTTTTACCAAAGTCTGTTTGTATGCCTTGTGCTTGTGCAAATAACAAGTTTGGGGCTAAGCCGACCAGTAGCAGCAGAAATACAAATAGCTTATATTTAAAAAACATTGTTCTCACCATCCAAAAATCAGAACATTAAATTTAAGGAAATAATTGAGAGCATTGCCTTAGATGTGTAAATTTTTATCATTTTTGTTTATGTTTAAAATAAAGACATTCAGTTTTAACCCATTTCAAGAAAACACGTATTTGTTAGTAAACGAACAAAACGAGGGAATTCTTATCGATCCGGGCTGTTCAAACGCACAAGAAGAACAAGAGTTAACATCATTTATTACAGATAATAACATACAATTAAGGCTATTGTTGAATACACATGCACACATAGACCATGTTTTAGGTTATAGTTTTGTAAACAAAACGTATAATTTAACTACCAGGCTACATGCTTCAGAAATGGAAGTGTTTAGGGCGGTAAAAGTATATGCCCCTAATTACGGCTTTATGTATGAAGAAGGTCCGGAACCTATTGATTTACTAGTGGATGAAGAAGTTATACCGTTCGGAGAAGATCAACTTAAAGTGTTATTTTGCCCTGGACATAGCCCTGGCTCGGTAGTATTTTATTGTGAGAAACAAGGCTTTGCAATTTCTGGTGATGTGTTGTTTTACAGAAGCATTGGCAGAACAGATTTACCAGGCGGCGAGCATGGTACCTTACTTCGATCAATTAAAAATAAATTATATACCTTACCCGATGATACGGTTATTTTCTCGGGGCACGGACCACAAACTACTATTGGTGCTGAGAAAGTGTATAACCCTTTTGTAAATATGTAATAAATGAATTTAGCCTACTTTTTCGCAAAACGATATTTATTCTCGAAAAAATCGACTCAAGCGATTAACATCATCTCCTTTATTTCTGTTATTGGAGTTTGTATAGGCTCAGCTGCTTTATTTATTATACTTTCTGTTTTTAATGGCTTCGAAGAGCTTAACTTAATATATTATCAGAAATTAAGTCCCGATTTAAAAATAATGAAATTGGATGATTCTTATTTTCATCCGAACAAACTAAACAGCATAAAAAATAAAGTAGATACTACGGTTTACACCTTGGTAAATACGGTTGAAGACCAAGCACTATTAAAATATAACAACACACCGTATTATACTATAGTAAAAGGAGTATCAAATTGTTTCTTAACATTAAAAGGTATAGACTCTAGTTTAATTGCGGGTAATTTTTTCTTTGAAGATAGTATTGCAGAATATGCCGTAATGGGCAAAGGAATTTCGGATGCCTTAGGCATAGATGTTAACCAAACTATAGAACAAGTAGATGTATTTGCACCAAAGTCTAACATCAATTCTCAAAATTTAGATCCCAGTTCATCTATTAAACAAAAATATTTTTTCCCTGCAGGAATATTCAGTGTTCAACAAAATTTAGACGAACGTTATATTTTTACCTCTCTACATTTTTCTCAAAACTTATTTGAAAAAAGAGATTCGATAAATGGCTTAGAAATTTATTGCCAATCCGAAACAGAAATGTTTCAATTACAAGAAATATTGAGCGATAAATTACCATCAGAATTTATTATAAAAAATAGATACGAATTAAACGAAACGCTCTACAAAGTACTAAATACAGAGCGTTGGGCGGTTTATTTAATATTAACGCTGATATTAACAGTTGCCATTTGTAATATTATTGGCGCGGTTACGATGTTAATTATTGATAAGAAAAAAGACATTGCATTGTTACGAGCAATGGGAATGAACCAATACACGATAAGGCAAATTTATTTTATACAGAGTTTATTGATTGCCATTATCGGATTAATTATTGGATTAATTATTGGTGGAATATTTGTTTACTTACAAGATAAATTCGGCTTAGTTACTATTGGAGGTTCGGAGCAATTTTTAATACAGAAGTACCCCGTAAAAATGATTTACAGCGATTACATTTTGGTGTTTGGCACAGTTATGATGTTGAGCATAATTACAGGATGGCTTACTTCTGCACAAAGCAAGAAGGCTGGGGAATCTATAAAAGAAAGCATTTCATAATTCCAATAAAAAGAAGAAATGTACTTTTTTAAGAATTGATGTTACAAAAATTTAATACTTGACAACTTTTTTATCAGTACCAGTCGCCATATTTAAAACTTAAATATTATTAAATAGCCTCGGCATAAACTTTGAACACAACTATTTAAACGTTCAAAGATGAATTCAACTAAAGCTATATATAAACGTATAAGCATATTATTTTTTGCATTTATATTAAACTTGAATGTAGTTAGTGCTAACAAAAACTCAAACCAATCAAGAATAGCTATAAATCCAAAAACTAAACCACTTAGTTATAATGTAAACATAGGGCTAAACTATACCACATTAACTCGGTATTATGATATGTATGACATTGTAAACATTAGAGATTATATAAACAGTGTAAGAGCAGCACATACTTTATATGTAGAAGCTTTGGTATATTATAAAGATAGAATTGGTATTGGTATTGGTTACGATTATTATAGTAAAAAAGGATATGAGGGTGTAGTGGATATTGGTACAACTGTTTTTCCAAATTATAGTACCTATAGGCATGATATTATAATGCATACTATTTCCCCTACCTTATATGTAAAAACTCCTATTATAAAAAAAGTATATTCGATAATATTGAGTGGAGGTATCGATGTTACCAATTATATAAACCCCTATTTTTTTAATAGATCTAATTATGAAATATCTGGTAAAAATTATGGTTACCAATGTGGTATTTCAAATGAATTTGATGTGAATAATTATTTAAAATTAGGCTTAAATTTAAAATATAGAAATGTGTTAATTGATGATATTATAAGCATAGATGGCTCTACCAAAGAAAAAATAAGTCTAATTGGGAACGATAGGATTAACTTAAATAGAATTAGCGTAGGCGTTTTTTTAGGCATTAAGTAATTCCTTTAAAAGATTAATAGTAATATTTTGCAGATTTTTTAAGGCTAAAGGAATGTTCCAGTTGTTTTTATTTCTGCGCTCTACATTGTTAGAAATAGTTCTTATTTGAATACAATTGATATTAGTTTTTAAACAAACATAAAATACGGCAGCACCCTCCATACTTTCTATCTGCGGATTAAATTGCATTTTTGTTTTCATAATGCTCTCGTCGTTGCCGTGCACCTTGTTTACAGTAATTGCTCTCACTTGCTTTAAAGAGGCTAAAGTAGTAAGCTCTTTAAGCTGTTTCGCTTTGAGCTCCCCCCATTCAAACGGAAACTCATCATGGGTTTGTAAACCCAATTGTATTAAACTCATAAACTGATCTCCATCTTCTGCACCCATTTCTGAAAACAATTCCGTTTTCACCCACACACATTCGCCAATAGCAATATCTCTATCAAAGCTTCCTGCAATTCCTACGTTTAAGACTAAATCATATTTTTTATCAAATAAGGTTTTAGTAAGTTCAAAGCAGGTATTAATCATCCCTACGCCAGTAATTAAAATGTCAACAGACTGGAGCAGATCTTGAGTTAATTTGCCTTTTATTCCTTTTGCTTCTAATTCTGTGGCTACAACAAGTAGTATTTTCATGTTACATCAGTAAAATACTAAGGTAAACACTAAAACATCATTATAGAAATGTTGTTATTTGAAATAGATTGTTTAACAATCGTATATTTGTACTACAACTATAGATAATGATATATATAACTAGAAAAGAGCATTTTAATGCTGCACACAAACTGTATAAAGAAGAGTGGTCGGCGGAAAAGAATTTGGCCATATTTGGAAAATGCTCTAACCCTAATTGGCACGGACATAATTACGATTTATTTGTAACTGTAAAAGGAGATGTAAAGGAAGAAACAGGATTTGTAATCGATCTCAAAATATTAAGAGACATTATAAACAGAGAAGTCATCCATAAGCTCGATCATCAAAACATAAATTTAGATGTTGATTTTATGAGAGGTAAAATGGCATCAACAGAAGTATTGGCTATTGAAATATGGAACCAATTGGTTACACCAATTACAAATGAAGGAGCCATTTTGCATTCAGTAAAATTGTTCGAAACAGAAAATAACTTTGTAGAATATTTTGGATAAAATGAAAGATCACAATAACATGGCCGAAGAGAATGAGATGGATGGTTACAAGAAAATTGATAACTACAACCTTGAAAAAATAGAAAAAATTGCCGGTCACTATGCTCATATTTTATCTGATATTGGCGAGGACCCAAACAGAGAGGGTCTGTTAAAAACTCCTGAGCGAGTTGCAAAAGCAATGCAATTCTTAACGCATGGTTACGATGTTAATCCGGCTGAAATACTACGTTCTGCGATGTTTAAAGAAGATTACTCCCAAATGGTAATTGTAAAAGACATCGAAATATATTCTTTGTGTGAGCATCATTTACTTCCTTTCTTTGGCAAAGCGCACATTGCCTATATTCCTAACGGGCATATTGTTGGATTAAGTAAAATACCCAGAGTTGCCGATGCATTTGCACGCCGTTTACAAGTGCAAGAACGCTTAACCAATGAAATAAGAGATTGCATACAAGACACTCTTAAACCGGCGGGTGTTGCAGTAGTTATAGAATGCAAGCACTTATGCATGAGTATGCGCGGTATACAAAAACAAAACTCGGTTACTACTACATCTGCATTTACCGGTGCTTTCGAAAATGAAAAAACCAGGGCAGAGTTTATGAGGTTAATTACGGCGAGTTTAGATTAAACGATGTAATAATACGTATAGAAATAATGGCAAGCGGCGCCTCCCACTACAAAGAGGTGCCAAAGTTCATGAAAGCCTTTGTTCGGCTTTTGTTTATCCATGTGGTACACCCAAGAACCGAAGGTATAAAAAGCTCCTCCTCCGAATAACAAAAACAATGCGTTAAAAGGTAATTCATTGTATAACGTTCTAACTCCTAATATCACCATCCAACTCATTGCTAAATACAAAAATAAAGATTGTTTATGGTGCATCATTTTACCAGAGAGTTTGGTAGTAACTCCAAAAACTACAATGCTCCATTGCAAAATTAACAAAGTCCAAAACATCCAACCCTCATACAGTGCAATAAGTGTAGGAGTATAGGTGCCTGCAATCATTAAATAAATACTTGCGTGGTCTATTTTTCTCCAGAACTTAATGCCTGCCTCAGTTTTAGGGATGCCGTGGTACAAGCCACTTGCTGCAAATAATAAAACGAAACAGATTGAATACAATACCGATGAAAACTCGCCCCAGAAAGTATCTGCTTTATTGAATAAAAAAAATCCTGCCGGTATTCCTAAAATAGCTGGTATAATATGTGTAAAAAAATTAGCCGGTTCGCGAATGATGCTTTTCATTATTCCTCGTCTTCTTTCTTTTTATTTATTTGATTAAACAACTGATCCATGCGCGAAACATATTCCATAGAATCGTCTAAGAAAAATTCTAAATGCGGAACTATGCGAGCTTGGTTTCTAATGCGCTCACCCAATTTATAACGGATCTCTTTTGTTTGTGCTTTTATCTCTGTTAACAATTGTTCTTTGTTTGCAGAGTTAAACAAACTCAAATATATACGAGCCACGCTTAGGTCAGGGGAAATACGTACCATGGTAATGGTTACAATGGTATTGCCATGAAAAGATAATCCCTCTCTTTGAAATATTTCACTTAATTCTTTCTGAATTACACGCGAAAATTTTTGTTGTCTTTTTGATTCCATTTCTTAATTATCAAGTACTCACATTATCTTTTAAATACAAATCTAATTCCTCTTTAGTCCATTTATCTTCTAAACGTATCATGCTCGAAGCATCCATAAACACTGGTGGTTTAGACTTCAATGTTATTCTTATATAATGATGGTTGTATACACCTAGCGCAATGTGGCAGGGTTTAATATCACCATGTTCTAAATTTCTTTTCTTAGCTCGAACATACAAATCAAAATCTGCTGCTTGTATACGTTCATCATACAAACCCAATAAATCCAATGCTCGGCGAGTAAATAACACACTATTGCCAACAAAACCTTCTATGCATTTATTTCCAAACTGTTTGTGCCTTGCTGCCGAAAATCTTTCCCAGTTTCCATACATCAATTTATGCATCAATCTAAAACTGCTTTCCGATCTATTGAAATAGGAGATAATGTTTTTAATTCTCTTCCATCTTCTGCCATAAGCTTTGGTTTGTTCGGCACTTTCTAATCGTTCAATTCCGCAAACAGTTGCTACATCCAATGCATTTGCTTTCATGGCTTCCAGCATATACAAATCCCAATTAGGTGCAACCGTAATGTCGTTGTTTAAAAAAGCGAACACATCGTATTTTGCAATTTTAATGCCTTGGTTTTGGGTATACGGATAAGAGTAATTCGCATCGTTTTCTATTACAATGGCGCCGTTATCTTTAAAAAACTCCCTCGTTCCATCTATCGAATTATTATCAATAATTATTAATTCGTATGGGTAATGAGTGTATTTTTTGAGGTAATCTAAAAATATTTTGTTGATGGCTAATTGGTTGTGAACCGCCGTTATTATACTTATCATATCCTAAAAACAAAGATACTATTCTAATTATCTTCTAGGTATTGAAATATTTGTATTATTTTGCATGAAGAATGAAAATTTACTTTAAAATACTTGCTTTTGCCCGGCCATTAAACCGTTTTGTGCCTAAATATGCTGTTTTAGCCGTATTAGCAGTGGTTTTTGGCTTAGCAAACTTTTCACTTTTAATACCATTGTTAAATGTAATTTTTGAAAAAGTAGAGCCTGCAAAGGTTGTATTGGAACCTACATTTAACTTAAGCTTGGCATACGCAAAACAATTATTTGATTATTATTTCTTCCAAATTTTTGAACGATACGGACAAAGTGGTGCCCTACAGTTTGTATGCGGAATTATCATCGTATCTGTTTTCTTCTCCAATGTTTTCAAGTACTGGTCGCAACGAGTAATGACCAATATGCGTACCTATGTAGTAAAAAACATACGCGAGAGTTTGTATAAAAAAATTACAGAATTGCATGTTGGCTATTTCCACGATCAACGCAAAGGCGACATCATGTCGAGTTTATCAAACGACGTAAACGAAATAGAAAGCTCGGTGGTAAGTTCAGTACAAGTAATTTTCCGCGAGCCTTTAATGTTAATTGGCTACATCATATTATTATTTATGATGTCGGTACAATTAACCTTATTTACTTTAATTGTATTGCCTATTTCAGGATTAATCATAACTACTATTTCTAGACGCTTAAGAAAAGATGCCAAGCTTGGGCAAACATTATTAGGCAATATATTAAGCATTATTGAAGAAACCATTTCGGGGATACGTATAATTAAAGCATTTAATGCTCAGAAATATGTGAACAAAAAATTCGATGAGCAAAACTCAAGGTATCGTTCTGTATTAAAATCGATGTGGAACAAAAGAGAGTTAGCATCACCCATATCAGAATTCTTAGGAGTGGCGGTGGTAGTAATTGTAATTTTGTACGGCGGACAAATGGTATTGCAAAATGAATCGGATTTAAATGCATCAGAATTCATTACCTATATAATTTTATACTCACAAATTTTAGTTCCGGCGAAAAACATTTCATCTGCTTTAACCAATATACAAAGGGGTATTGCTTCTGGCGAGCGCATTTTTACTATACTCGATACACCTGTTAAAATAGAAGAAGATCCAAATGCAATAAGCATTAAAGAGTTTAGAGGAAAAATTTCTTACGAGAATGTATCCTTCCAATACGCAGAGAAAAAAGTTTTAGACACCATCAATTTAGATATTGAAAAAGGGAAGATGATTGCATTGGTGGGAGCATCGGGAGCAGGAAAATCTACCATGGCCGATTTGTTGCCACGTTTTTACGATGTTACCGAGGGTGCTATTACCATTGATGGAATCGACATCCGTAAAATTAAACTATCGGACCTCAATCATTTAATGGGCATTGTAACACAAGAATCTATTTTGTTCAACGATACGGTTTTCAAAAATATTTCATTCGGCAATGAAGAAGCCACAGAAGAACAGGTAATAGAAGCCGCTAAAATTGCCAATGCGCATGAGTTCATTGTGAAGTTAGAAGAAGGGTACTACACCAATATTGGCGACAGAGGAACTAAACTCTCTGGCGGGCAACGTCAGCGTTTATCTATTGCAAGAGCGGTACTAAAAAATCCACCAATTTTAATTCTAGACGAAGCTACATCAGCACTCGATACCGAGAGCGAACGCTTGGTACAAGAAGCCATTCAGAATTTAATGAAGAATAGAACATCGGTAGTAATTGCACACCGACTATCAACCATACAATATGCCGACCAAATTGTAGTAATGCAAGGAGGTAAAATTATAGAGCAAGGAAAACACGCAGAGCTATTGGCATTAAATGGAACATATAGGAAATTGAGTGAGATGCAAAGCTTCTAGAATACGCAGAGGCGCGAAGGAGGCAGAGGCGCAGAGGAAATTAATTGCAAAAATCTTCTAACTAAAAAAAACTTGGTTTTCAGTTCAGAAAACCAATAAAACTGTATTTATCATCCTTAATATATGCAGG
>JBILKW010000116.1:0-7036 GCA_044376465.1 Sphingobacteriales bacterium
TGAATTATGAATTACGGTGGATGATGGTGGCGCTTGCTTGGGCGGTGGGCATCACTAGTAAATCGTTTATGTTTACATGTGCCGGGCGGGTAACAGCGAAATGTATTACATCTGCAATATCTTCTGGATGTAATGGTTCGAAACCGTTATATACAGATTTTGCGCGCTGCTCATCTCCTTTAAAACGTACAATGGAGAATTCTGTTTCTACAGCACCAGGATGTATAGCTGTTACTTTTATTCCATGATGTACCAAATCCATGCGCATAGATTTTGTTAGAGAATCTACTGCAGCTTTGGTAGCACAATATACATTGCCATTTGGATAACTTTCTTTACCTGCGATAGAGCCAACATTTATTATGTGTCCATGTTTTTGCATGACCATTTTGGTTGCAATTATTCTGGAAACGTATAGCAAACCTTTTACATTAGTATCGATCATGGTTTCCCAATCGTTTGTGTTTCCTTCGAAAAATGGTTCTAAACCGAGAGACAGGCCTGCGTTATTTATAAGCACCTCAATGGTATTCCATTCTGTTGGTAAGGTGTTGAGAGTTTGCTCAACTTCTGCTTTGTTTTGAACATCAAAATACAAACAAAGTACTTCGGCATTGTATTCAGAAATTAATGCATTTCGAACATTTTCTAGCTTCTCTTTTCTACGAGCAGTAATTATTATTCTATAGTTTTCTTTCGCAAATAAATGCGCACAAGCTTCCCCTATCCCAGCACTTGCTCCTGTAATTAAGACTGTTTTTTTCATTTATTCGAAATATAAGGTAAGACAAACTACTCTAGAGAACAATTGATCTAAAGGACGTGAATATAAATGACCTTCTTTTTTTAAAATATCTCGGGTGCCATAAGAGAATTTAAACTCTGGCGTAAATTTAAAATATTGATAATATAAGTCCCAGCCAAATCCCCACTCATAGGCAATATCATAATTTTGAAGTTTCACTTTACGTGTCGATTCATCAAATGGATCTTCCCCTTTTTCAACTTTTTTCTGAGAAATTACATCGTAAGAAAATTTCATTCCTCCTAAAACATAAAAGCCTACGTTACGATGGCGTACACTACGAACTTTTAGACCAAGCGGAAATTCTACATTGGTAGATTCTATGCTACGCGTTGTATTTTTAGTAGCATCCGCAAAGGTATATTGAATTTGACGATCGATAAATGATAAGTTAGGCGTAAATCGCAAATCAACATAACGCCATAACAATACGTTGGTTACAATGCCTATGTTAAAACCCGGTCCGCCAACAGGGCTGGCACTTAGCAGTGAATCCGTAAGATAAAATTGTGGTTTCTCAAATACTTTTAGATTACTATTGTTGAATCCAATTAAAAACCCAAAACGTAACTTCTGTCGATCATAAGATGGCAAATTAATTTGCGCATTTACATCGGTGTAAATGACAAAAAGAAGTATGAAAAGGAATATTAATTTTTTCACTATTTAATACCTGTATAAATACTACAAATGCCGAATCCTAACTCTTTACATTTTGTTTGTTTAAACCCTGCTGCCAACAATCTACTTATAAAATCGTTTCCATCTGGAAATGCCTTCACTGATTCTGGCAAATAGCTATATGCTCTTGCATCGTTTGAAAACAATTTACCAAAAGCTGGTAATAGTTTAAACGAATAAAAGTTATAAAATTGTTTAATCGGGAAATTTTTAGGATTTGAGAACTCTAAAATCACCACTTTGCCCCCCATTCTAAGTACACGATGCATGTCTTTTAAACCTTTATCAAGGTTTTCGAAATTACGTACACCAAAACTAACGGTTATGGCATCGAAGAAATTATCGTCGAATAAAAGCTTTTCAGAATCGCCTAAACGTACTTCAAATCGATTGCCTTCTTTACGTTTAGTAATTTTTTGTTGTGCAATGTCCAACATTCCTTGAGAAATATCCACCCCAATAATTTTATCTGGGTTTAAAGAAAGTGCTTGAAATGCAAAATCTCCTGTACCTGTTGCTACATCTAAAATCAACTTTGGATTAACTTCCTTTAACTCTGCTATGGCTTTTTTTCGCCAAATAACATCGATGCCAAGGGATAGAAAATGATTTAAAAAATCGTAGGTTTTTGCAATGTTATTAAACATTGTAGCCACTTGTTCTTTTTTAGAATCTTGTTGATTATATGGTTTTACATTTGTTCCCATGGGTTGCGAAGTTAAGAAATCTAATTGTTAATGCCGATATTTATAAAAAACCTTACAGAAAAATGAACATACTATTATTACACGGAGCCATAGGCACTAAGCTTCAAATGAGTGGGTTAAATGAAAAGTTCGGTTCAGAACATACCGTTTACTCTTTTGATTTCCCAGGGCATGGTGAGCATCCGGAAATGGAACAAGATTTTAGCATTGAAGTTTTCGAAAATTGGATTTCTAAAGAAATAAATAATATTGAGGGTGATATTGCCATTCTAGGATACAGTTTAGGTGGCTATGTAGCATTAAGATTGGCTCTAAACTTTGAATATCGAGTGAAAGCAGTAATGACTTTCGGAACCATATTCGATTGGCATCCAGAACAGGCACAAAAGCAAATTGCGATGATCAACCCTATTAAAATAAAAGAAAAAGTTCCTGTATTTGCAGATCATTTACACAAAAACCATGGCGAAAAATGGCCTAAAGTATTAACTCAAACTCATGGGTTGCTTAAACAATTAGGCGACAAGCCATTGTTAGATTCAGATAATTTGAGGGAAATAAAAGCAAATTGTTTAATTACTGTTGGCGATAGAGATGCATTGGTTAGCATCGAAGAGAGCATTAAAACATATAAATCTATCCCTAATGCAAAGCTTGCTGTATATCCAGAAACAGGTCATCCTTTTGAAAAGGCTCCACATGATAAAATAAAAAAAGACTTTCTAGAATTACTAACTAATTAGCAATTCTAGAAAGTCTTCCCTTTTACTTTTTTCTATTGTCTTTTTTCTTTTTTCTACTGTCTACTTCAATTTAACAATTCTTTGCGAACTCGATTTTTCATCGGATGTAATTTGTAACATGTACACTCCGTTCGAATGCTTAGAAAGGTCGATACTTGTACTTAATACTTCATTTGTTTTATAGATTTTTTCTGATAAAATCAATCTGCCTAATTCATCATAAATTGCAACTGTTGTACTTCCTCTGTACTCATCAACTAGATTTATGGTTATACTATTTTCTGAAGGATTAGGGTAAACATTTAATTCGGAAAAAGAATTCATATTATTAATACCTACAGTAAATGGAACGGTTAAAACATTCGAATAATCTGAAAATCCTAAGCCATTAATTGCACGAACCCTATAGAAATAAGTAGTACCTGGAACTAAATTAGGTGAAATATAAATGGTTGTGTTAGCTCCCAAATTATTGGCTACTTCTAAAAAAGTTGAATCGTTATCGATAGACCTTTCTACTCTATAGCCAGTTTCGTTGGTAGAGTTATCTGTCCATTTAAGAGTAGCGCTTGTAGCTGACTTAGATAGTAAAACTAGATTAGAAGGGGCGTTTGGCCTTGTACCTGTGGTAAAATTAATGTAGGCACTCGTAGGTCCACTACCGCATGCATTATAAGCACTAATTTTAGCGTATAATTTGGTTGCTGAAGGCAAGCCACTTGGGGTGTATGAAGTACTACCTGCACCAACAATAGTAGTGTCTAAAACGCTGTTAATAAAACCTGTATCGGATGCGATTTGCAATCGATAGCCTGAAGCTCCAACAACAGATGACCATGAGAATGGAGTATTTGGATTTACATTTAATTGGCCGTTTGCAGGGGCAGAAAAAGTAGAGCCCAGAGTAAGCGGGGTAATTACTGAAAAACTCAAGGCTGCACTCTTAACCACGGCACCAGAAGTTCCAATAACAGTAAGGTTTTTATTACCCACTGTTAATCCTAGAGTACTTACCTTCATTGTAACTATTTCATTTGGCAGTGCCGTTGGACTACTAAAAACTACGGTTGCGCCGGAAGGCACATTTGATGCAGACAAAGCAATAGGACTATTAAACCCAAGGATTGGACTAAAACTAATTTCAAAGCTTGCAGAGTCCGGTGCACACACACCAGAAGGAGTTGTATTAATAGCCGCAATATTAAAGCTTGGCGCTAATGGTGCTAACACTCTAATAGCAGCGTTATTAATGTCGAAGAAAATATTGCCAATTGATTCAACTTTAATGCGACATGTGTTGCTAGGATTGTTGGGTACTGTAATTCTTTCTGAACCATCGTTGGCAGTACTGTCTTTTAAAATTATAGAAAAAGTTTGACCAGCATCTGTAGACAACAAAATTCTAACTAAAGCACAATTAATTGGGCTTGCAGTTGTATTTGCTACATTCCAAGTAATTAATTCTTCGCTACCAACATACATGGTATCAATAGTATTTGAACTCGAGATGTTGAATGGTCCTGCAGCTGCGGAAACAGTAATGGTCATTTCATCTTTAGCGGTTCCGCCTCCAGTTAATTTGTTGTCTCTAGCCGTTAAGCGAAATTTCATTGAACGAGCGTAGTTTGGTAAACGTTCGCCTTTAACTGCAACGTTTGTAAGAATATCATTTAACTTAGGGAAAGAACGTATTGGATCTGCCTTTGGAGAGAAGAATCTAAATAAGGGAGAATTGCCTGTGGTAGAAGCAGGCGCACCACCCGGACCAATGTCCATTTGTTCCCAACTATAACTTAACACATCTCCATCTGGATCTGTTCCAGAACCTTTAAGCATAAATGGAGTACTAATTGGAATGGTATAATTTAAACCAGCATCAACTACCGGAGGGTTATTGCCTGAAAGAACTTTTGTTGGACAATTATTTCCAGAACCACTGTTAATGAATGCATTTATTTCATCTAAACTGCCCGAATGGAAAAAAGGGTCTGAATTTGGTTGAAGATCATCGGCACCACAAATACCAGCATATGCCATAATTGTAGTCCCGCTTCCTGGCTCCCAAGCAGTATTTGCGCTTCTATTTCCACCAGAACAAGAACCTGTAGTTGAATTAAAGGTGTGATTGCCTGCAAATTGATGCCCAATTTCGTGGGCAACATAATCGATGTCAAATGCATCACCAACCGGAGAAGGAGATCCCGTAACTCCTCGTGCTTTTGAAGAGGTGCAAATTACACCTAAACCTGCTATTCCTCCACCGCCAGTGCTAAATACATGTCCAATGTCATAATTAGCCAGGCCTATTCTAGCATTTATGGTGGTTACATTTTCTGTTAACATGGTTGCACCGTTATTATTTGAATACGGATCGGTCGCACCCGGTAAGAATATCAATGTATCGTTATTCGCGATGATGTCCATATGTACTGCCACCTCTTTTTCATATACACCATTTACTCGGTTCATTGAAGTGACCATTTTAGCTAATACTTGAGCTTTTGTTGGATTTGCCAAACCGGTTGATGCTGCGGAATATTCAATCGTACAAGCCAAGGCTAATCTATATGTACGCATTTGTATTTCTGCAGGATTTAAATTGCGATTGTAATAATTTTCTAATCGTGATTTAGTTTCTTCCATAAACTGCTCGTCGGCTACTGTAGCACATGTAAATGTGTTTGCCCAAGTAGGTACATCCTTTCTATAAAAACTCATGTATTGAGCAGTTGTATAATTAGATATTGGGTCGATAAAATATCGCCCTTCATCTGATAATACCATTGCATGAAAACCGAAAGGACCAATATCAATTTTCACAGTATTACTAGAGTTTTCTACACTAACACCCGAATATGTTTTTATTCCGGGATACTTTAGTGCAAGTTCTTCTTCCATCATTGGGGTTTCAATAATTTGAAAAGACTCAGTTGATCCATATGGCAATGGCAATTCAATAATTACAGGTTTTACTTTGCTGAAATTTTCAACTGCTGCCTTTGGTGCACTGTGCAATAAGGCTTTTATAGATTCATAGTTTAACGTTAAGGCTCTGTATTTATCTGGATATACTTTTGTACCATCCATAATACGATTTAATGAACTAGAAGGAACATCAGACCAGTAACTTTTACTTGCGAAGGTTTGTGCCACCATCGTAATAATAATAACACCTAATAGGCTTGAACTTTTAATGAATTTATTTAACATTTTTAGTTTTTTAGATTTGCTAATATATGTGATTTTTGGAGTCAACAAGCAATAATCGTGTCAAAAAAATACAGCCCTTAAAAAAGGGCTGTATTTTGTAAAATATTATCGAAAAATAGTGTATTTGTAGAATTCTATTCTAGTAAATATCTTTTACATCGGTAGTAGTTTTCTTGAATTCGTTCATTTTTATGAACGCTTTACCCATTCTTGTAGCCAAATTTGTTTCATAAGTGGCGCTTTTGTCAAAGGCAATAATGGTATTGTATTGAATAATGCTTTGTTTTTTCATCGCACTTTCGGGTGCATAGGTTAAGCTGAATGGTTTTTCTAGGGTAATCGGGAATAGCAATATTCGTCTGGTACTTTCAACAGTATTCGTTTTTTTAACGTCAATGAGTCTAAAGTCGATGGTAATGGTTTGCAATTGATCTTTGTAACAAGCCGATGTTTGCTCCGAACTTAGGTGCAATACTAAATGATCGTTTTGGTCGAAACTAGCGGCGGTAACTAGATAAGAACAATTGTTTTTTGCCGGGATGCTAGATGCAAAGTAAACCATTGGTTTATACTTCATAACTTTTTCGAGTACCCATGTTTTAGTTTCCTCTAAAGTTGGTTCTTTTGGAATTTCAACAGGTGCAGGTGGTGGTGGCAATGGTTTTGGAGCGACTTTTTTTGCAGGCTTTTTTCTTTGTCGGTTTGGCACCTGCGCTGCAGCATCAAAACAAATAAATACGATGCTAACTAAAAATAATATGGAAACTATTTTTTTCATTTACTAATAAGTTAATAATTCATTAATTGCAACACTCACTTTTTCCGCATTAGGAATCATTGTTTTTTCTAATATTGAATTTAATGGAATAGCTGGTAAAGATTCTGAACCT
>JBILKW010000018.1:0-20034 GCA_044376465.1 Sphingobacteriales bacterium
AAAGGCAACTTTTTGTCGACTTGAATAACTTCAAAACCATCAATATGTCTTGAGAATTCTCTAACCAAGTAGGAGCCAGGCGCCCAAACAGGCATCTTTACCAATATAAATTCTTTATTACTGGTTACTTCCATTTCTACATCAACATAATGAGCTTGTGCCTCTGTAAAACTCAATGTATACTTAATGTTCTCTGCAATTAGTTCATTTGCTACCATCGTCATCATAAATAAAAAAATAATTTTTTTCATCATAAAGTGTATTTTAATATTAATACCACAATTATACGAAAAGCCCTTCTATATTCTTTTGCATAAAAACAGATAGATTGTATTTATGTTGCAACATTTAATAGTATATTTGAAGCTTGTATATATAATTAATAAATAAATGAAAATCAGCAAGTTGGTAATCAAATTTTCGCTAATAATTATTGTTTCATCTCATTTTTATAGTTGTTCAAACGATAAACAGACAGAAAAAACAATGGGAACAAAAGGAATGAATGTTCCACAATTAGTAAAATATATTGTTTTGAAAGACACAACTATTTCAGATATAATACAAATTACCGGGACAGTAAGAGCAGAAGAATCTATTGATTTGAGAACAGAGATGAGTGGTAAAATCACTAAAATAGTTTTCGAAGAAGGAACTAATGTAAAACAAGGCGCCTTATTAATCAAAATAAATGACGAAGAGTTAAAGGCGCAAATAGATCGAGCTCAGGCTCGTTTGCAGTTGGCTACCGAGCAAGAATTCCGTCAGAGAGCATTATTGCAAAAAGAGGCAATTGCAGAACAAGAGTACGATTTGGTATTTACAGAGTTACAGTCAATGAAAGCTGAATTAGCCTTTTTGAAAGCACAATTTGCAAAAACAGAAATCCGTGCTCCATTTGCAGGTTTAATAGGATTAAGAATGGTATCTGAAGGGGATTACATCACACCGAATACAAACATCGCTAAGTTAGTAAAAAATGATAGGGTAAAAATTACGTTTTCTGTGCCCGAAAAATATTCGAGTTTTGTAACTAAAAATGCAGAAATAGAATTCACACTCGATGGGAATGCCAAAATTTACAAAGCGAAAGTATATGCACTAGATCCTTCAATTGATGAAAATACTCGTTCACTTAACATCCGAGCAATTGCAGATAACGATGGACGATTAACCCCTGGTTCTTTTTGTAAAGTTTCATTGCAATTAAAAGAAATAAAAAACACCATCTTGGTTCCAAACGAAACACTTATACCCATATTAAAAGGGAAAAAAGTTTACCTGTGCAAAAACAAAACAGCTTCTGAAGTAATAGTAAAAACTGGTATCCGCACAGATAAATATGTACAAATCACAGAAGGCTTAAAAGTAGGTGATACGCTTATTACTTCTGGAATAATGTCGATAAAAAATGGCTCGACTTTGAACATTAAATAATTCAGCATTAATTTTTCATCATGAGTTTATCTACCACTAGTATAAAAAAACCAGTATTTACCATCGTTATGAATTTGCTTATTATCCTTTTCGGATTAATAGGATATAAATTCTTAGGCGTTCGTGAATTTCCATCTATAGATCCACCAATAGTTTCGGTTCGTACTTCGTATCCTGGAGCAAATGCGGATATTATTGAGTCGCAAATTACAGAGCCACTAGAAAAAGCAATTAATAGCATTGATGGGATTAAAAATATTTCCTCCTCAAGCAATCAGGGGTCGAGTGTAATTACAGTTGAATTTAATTTGAGTAAAAATATTGATGAGGCAGCTAACGACGTACGCGATAAAGTTTCGCAAACAGTACGTTCATTGCCAAAAGATATTGATGGTTTACCGGTTGTTGCAAAAGCGGATGCAAATTCAGATGCAATATTATCAATGACCTTGCAAAGTGATACACGTTC
Source organism: Sphingobacteriales bacterium (assembly GCA_044376465.1). GTDB lineage: Bacteria > Bacteroidota > Bacteroidia > Sphingobacteriales > Sphingobacteriaceae > CAJBVG01. The sequence continues at coordinate 1,907 of JBILKW010000018.1, forward strand.
GCAACTAGAAGTAAGTGATTATGGCGAGAATGTTATTGCACAACGTTTGCAAACAATTCCAGGCGTAAGTAGTATACAAATATGGGGGCAAAAAAGATATGCCATGCGTATATGGTTAGATCCCTTAAAACTATCTTCGTATAGACTCACTCCATTGGATGTAAAAAATGCACTCGATAGAGAAAATATAGAATTACCATCCGGAAAAATTGCAGGAAATACTACAGAACTTACTGTTAAAACATCTGGTAATTTAGTTAGTGCATCTGATTTTAATAACTTAATTATTAAAACAGATGCCGATAAAATGATTCGTTTAATGGATGTTGGTTACGCTGCACTCGGACCCGAGAACGAAGAAACGATTTTACGTGAATCTGCAATACCCATGATAGGCTTAGCCTTGGTGCCTCAACCAGGTGCTAATTATTTAGATATCGCAAAAGAATTTCATAAACGCTACGCTCAAATTGAAAAAGATTTACCAAAAGATTATCGTTTAAATATTGCACTGGATAATACAATTTTTATCAGTCAATCCGTAACTGAAGTAGCCGAAACATTAATTATTTCCTTAATTCTGGTTATTCTAATTATCTATTTATTCTTTAGAGATTGGGGCATTGCCTTTCGTCCCTTAATTGATATTCCTGTTTCATTAATAGGTACATTTTTTATAATGTACATCATGGGCTTTTCGGTAAACGTGCTTACCCTCTTAGCAATTGTGCTGGCCACGGGCTTAGTAGTTGATGATGGTATAGTAGTTACAGAAAATATTTTCAAGAAAGTTGAAGAGGGTTTATCACCTTTAGAAGCAGCAATAAAAGGATCGAACGAAATTTTTATGGCTGTAATTTCTATTTCGATTACCTTGGCTGCAGTGTTTTTACCAATTATATTTCTAGAAGGATTCGTAGGAAGATTATTCAGAGAATTTGGGATTGTAATAGCCTCCGCTGTATTAATATCAGCTTTTGTTTCCTTAACACTTACCCCAATGTTAAATGCGAAGTTAATGAAAACTGGGCATAAGAAAAGCAGATTCTACAATTGGTCGGAGCCATTTTTTGTAAGCATGGTAGAATCTTATGGCAGAACACTTAATAAGTTTCTAAAATTTAGATGGATAGCGATTGCTTTGATTGTACTGTGTTTCGGAATGATATGGTTTTTTGGAAAAAACCTACAATCTGAACTTGCACCATTAGATGATCGAAGTGCCTTGCAAATGCAGGTATCTGCACCAGAAGGTGCTTCATTCGAATACACTGATTTTTACATGCTAAAAATCGCTCAGTTAATGATGGATTCGGTGCCTGAGAAAAAAATTGCATTAACAGTAACCTCTCCAGGTTTTACAGGTTCGGGTGCTTCTAATACAGGCTTTGCTCGTATGAGAATTACGGAACCACAAGACAGAGATAGATCACAAACAGACATAGCAAATGCCCTCACTCGAATGACAAAAAGAATTCCTGAAGTAAAAACATTTGTTATTCAACAACAAACAATTTCTTCTGGTGGAAGAAGAGGTGGCTTACCTGTTCAATATGTTTTGCAAGCACCTAACTTCGAAAAGCTAAGAGAGTTTCTACCTAAGTTTATAGAGAAAGCACAACAAGATCCTACGTTTACCATGGTTGATGTAGACCTGAAATTTAACAAACCCGAGCTTTCTGTATCTATTAACAGAGAGAAAGCAAAGAGCTTAGGTATTTCTATAATAGATATTGCACAAACATTACAGTTGGCTTTAAGTGGGCAGCGGTTTTCTTATTTCAATATGAATGGGAAACAATACTCCGTGATAGGACAGTTTGATAGAGTGAACAGAGACGAACCTTTAGATTTAACTTCCATTTTCGTAAGAAATAATGTAGGCGAATTAATTCAATTGGATAACGTGGTTGATGTTACAGAAGAAAGCAGTCCTCCACAATTATACCATAACAACAGGTTTATGTCGGCTACAGTTTCTGCAGCTTTATCTCCAGGCAAAACCATTGGTGATGGAATTAAAGTAATGGATAAAGTTGCAGAAGAAGTATTAGATGAATCCTTTTCTACTGCATTGGCAGGATCTTCTAGAGATTTTGCCGAAAGCTCTTCGAACATTTTATTTGCATTTATACTTTCCTTAATGTTAATCTATTTAATATTAGCCGCACAATTCGAAAGTTTTATAGATCCATTTATTATCATGATTACAGTACCACTCGCAATTGCTGGGGCAGTGTTCTCGTTATGGATTTTTGATCAAACCTTAAATATATTTAGTCAAATTGGTATTATAATGTTAATAGGTTTGGTAACTAAAAACGGAATTTTAATTGTAGAATTTGCGAATCAATTAAAATTGCAAGGCAAGCCAATGGCACAAGCAATTAGAGAAGCATCTACTGCGCGCTTACGTCCAATTTTAATGACTAGTTTGGCTATTGCACTTGGGGCTTTGCCAATTGCAATGTCGCTTGGAGCGGCAGCAAAAAGTAGAATAGGTATGGGTATAGTTATTATTGGCGGAACCATATTTTCTTTAATATTAACCTTATATGTAGTACCTGCTGTGTACACTTTTATGTCGCGCACTAAAAAGTTAGATACTAATGACTATATAGCTTTAGAGAATTAACATGATGAAATATTTTATATCTTTTGTAATCATATTTAGTAGTAATGTAGGTATCGCACAACAATCACTAACATTACGCAAAGCTCTAGAAATTGGTTTGCAGAATAATTATTCGATACAATTATCTAATAATGATTTTGAAATTACGGAACAAAATAGAAAGGCTGCGATATCTACACTCTTGCCAAGAATAGATGCCAGTGCTGGCCTAAACAAAAGTACAGTAGATACCCGTCAGGTATTTGTTACTGGTGCCATACAAGAAAGAGACAATGCAGCAACAACACAACAAACTGCAGGAGTACAACTTTCCTGGATTTTATTTGATGGATTAAAAATGTTTGCTTCTTATGATCGTGTGAAAGAATTAGAGAGAATGGGTGAAGTGAATGCAAAAGCAATGGTACAAGGTATTTTAGCCGACATCATTATTAATTATTATGCAATTGTTGCTTCTCAAGTGCAATTAAAAGCCAGTACCGATGCCATAGCAGTTTCTAAAAAGAGATTAGAAATTGCAGAGAATAAATCGGTAGTAGGCTCCGGTTCTACCCTTGATTTACTTAATGCAAAGGTTGATTATAACACTGATTTAAGTGCTTACATCCGTCAACAGGAAAATTTAAAAAATCTAAAAATTAGGTTGAATGAATTATTGATACTGCCTGTGATGGATGATGTGTTACTTACAGACAGTATTCCTACTAATCAGGTATTAAATACAGAAGAGTTGTACAACAAAGTACTTGCGCAAAATCCTGTATTATTAAATGCTAAAAGTCAACAAAGAATTGCCGAGTTAAGTGTAAAAGAAGTGTCGGCCGATAGGTATCCAACGATTAGATTAAATTCAGGTTACAACTATTCAAATACAAATGCAGAAGCAGGTTTTTTTACAGAAAATAGAACCTTGGGCTTAAATTACGGAGTAACAGCGAGTGTCAATATTTTTAACGGCTTGTTGCAAAGCAAGAGGGAGAAAATAGCTAAAATACAAGCACAAACTGCTAATTTAAGTTATGAAGCCGCAAAGCTATCGGTGGAGGCAAATTGGAATGTTTTACTCACCAGTTATCGGAATAACTTAGAGCTATTAAAGTTAGAACGAGAAAACCAAGCCGTTGCGAAAAGAAACATAGACATAAGCATAGAAAAATTTAGGTTGGGAGGCATTTCTTCTTTACAACTTAGAGAGGCACAACGATCTTTTATTGAAGCAGCTAGTAGGTATGTGAATGCCTTGTATCAGTATAAGTTAGCAGAAATAAGCCTTTTAGAGTTATCATCCAGTATTATTCCACAATAATCATTTTTGGGTCTAGTTATTATTGAATTGGAATAAAATTATTTTGTTAAAACTAATTATTCAAATATGTGTTAACATCCATAAATGAATAAGTTTTCAATAAAAGACATCGAAACGATCACCGGGATAAAGTCGCATACCATACGTATTTGGGAACAACGTTATAATTTCCTGGATACCAAGCGTACCGATACAAACATTCGTTTCTATAGCGATGATGATTTAAGGCTGTTATTGAACGTTGCAACCCTAAATGATCATGGATATAAAATTTCCGAAATCGCCAAAATGTCCACTGAAGAGATGTCAATTAAAGTCCAAGAAATTGCACATAATGAATCTAGCTACTCAATATACATCAAATCATTGACATCTCATGCTTTAAATTTTAATGAAAAACTATTCAAAAAAGAATTATCCAATTGTATAAAAAAAATTGGATTAGAGCAGGCGGTCCTTCAAGTGATTTATCCTTTCTTGCAAAATATTGGTGTATTGTGGCAAACAGGAATGATGAATCCTGCTCAAGAACATTTTGCATCGTCATTAATTAAACAAAGATTAATCGTTGCAATAGATTCTTTGAAGGTTCAAGAATTAGAAAACCCAAAAAAGTTTCTACTCTTTTTACCCGACGGAGAGTTCCATGAAATTGCTTTACTATTTGCATACTACATTATTAAATGCCACGGACATGAGGTATTGTATTTAGGTCAGAGTTTGACCATCAATTATGTAAAAGATGTGTTTACATCTTACGAACCTGATTATATTTTTTCTGTTCTTACGAACTCAATGCAAGAAGAAGAGGCCGAGAAAATGTTGAATTTATTTGAAAGTAATTTCCAGAACAACCAAGTGATATTAGCCGGTGGTAGGATACAAGAAATGCACTCCATTAAACCAAAAAATATTGTGTTTTTATCTGAAGTTCCTAACTTACTTTCCTTCTTAAACGAGTTAAATTTTGAAATTGCCTAATTATCAGGTTTTTCAATTAGATCCCAAACTATAGTTATTTAGTAAAAATTCTTCGAAATTGCATTAAAACCTATATAAATTTGTAGTTTTGCAGTGTTTTTTAAGAAGATGGATAAATTAACATATTTGAACCCTAACTCAGCAGCTTATGTTGAGTCACTATATGAATCGTACAAACAAGATCCAGAATTGGTAGATTTTGGTTGGCAGAAATTTTTTGAAGGTTTTGAACTTGGCAGAAGTGGAGAGGCCTCTAATGTAACCATGGATACTCCAGAACATTTCTTAAAGGAAATTGGGGTGTTAAATTTAATTAATGGTTACAGAACACGTGGGCATTTGTTTACCAAAACAAACCCTGTACGCGAGCGCCGTAAATATTACCCAGGTAAAGAAATATCACAGTGGGGTTTAACGGATACAGATTTAGAAACAGTATTTAATGCAGGCGTTGAAATAGGGATTGGCCCAGCAAAGCTGAAAGATATTATTCAACTGCTTGAAGAAACCTACTGCCAATCTATTGGAGTAGAATTTATGTTTATTCGTCACCCCGACAGAATAAAGTGGTTCCAGGATCGATTAGAGTCTACACGTAATACGCCAAAATTCAGTATTGAAGATAAAAAACAAATTTTAGGAAAATTAAATCAAGCAGTCATTTTTGAAAATTTCTTGGGCACTAAATTTTTAGGTCAAAAAAGGTTTTCTTTAGAAGGCGCCGAAACTCTTATACCTGCTTTAAATGCAGTAGTTGAAAAAGGTGCAGAACTTGGCTTAAAAGAATTTGTGATTGGTATGGCACACAGAGGTAGATTGAACGTGTTGGCCAACATCATGAATAAAACGTATAAGGAAATTTTTAAAGAGTTTGAAGGGAAGTTTAATCCTGATGATCCTTTTGGGGGCGATGTGAAATATCATTTGGGATATTCAACAGACATTATTACTTCGAAAGGTAAAGAAGTGCATTTAAGCTTATCTCCAAATCCCTCGCACCTAGAGGCAGTAGATCCTGTGGTAGAAGGAATGGTGCGTGCAAAGATTGATCATAAATACGAAAATAACTTACAAAGCATTGCTCCAATTTTAATACATGGGGATGCATCTATAGCAGGACAAGGCATTGTATATGAAGTGATACAAATGTCGAAATTAGATGGGTATAAAACGGGAGGCACCATCCATTTAGTTATAAATAATCAAATTGGATTTACTACAAACTATAAAGATGCACGTTCGAGTACTTATTGTACCGATGTTGCAAAAACTACACTTTCGCCAGTATTTCATGTAAATGGTGATGATGTAGAAGCATTAGTTCATGCAGTAGAAATGGCGGTAGAATATCGCCAAATGTACCATACAGATGTATTTATTGATATACTTTGTTACCGCAGATATGGGCATAATGAATCGGATGAACCTCGATTTACCCAACCCTTATTATATAAAGCAATTGAAAAGCACCCGAACCCCCGAGAAATTTATCAAAAGAAACTAGCAGAGCAAGGTTCTATTGATGCAGAAATGGCAAAAGAAATGGATCGTGAGTTCCGTCAGCATTTACAAGACAGATTGAACGAAGCGAAGCAAGAAAATACAACCATGGTAGAGCCACTGTTTCAAGGCTCATGGAAAAATTTTAGGTTCTCTACTCCCGAAGATTTTGAAACTACTTTTAATACCAAAGTTGAAGAGAAAAAATTCTTAAGGATTGCAGAAAAAATCACAAGTTTACCAAGTAATAAAAAGTTCTTAACTAAAATTGAACGATTATTTGCTGAGCGCAAAAAAATGGTGTTAGAAACTAAAACCTTTGATTGGGCAATGGCAGAATTAATGTCGTACGCAACTTTGGTCGACGAAGGGTACGATATACGTTTAAGTGGGCAGGATGTTGAAAGAGGTACCTTCTCTCATCGTCACGCAGTAGTAAAAATTGAAGACTCAGAAGAAGAATACATCCCATTGCAAAATGTAGTTGAAAAACCCAATGCATTTAATATTTACAATTCACATTTATCTGAATACGGAGTATTAGGATTTGAATATGGTTATGCAATGGCATCGCCCAATACACTTACTATTTGGGAAGCACAATTTGGCGACTTCTTCAACGGAGCTCAAATAATTATTGATCAATTTGTAACCAGCGCAGAGTTTAAATGGCGCCGATCAAATGGATTAGTAATGTTATTGCCGCATGGTTATGAAGGGCAGGGTCCGGAACATTCATCAGGAAGAATTGAACGTTTCTTAGAAGCTTGCGCAAATGATAATATACAAGTGGCTATGTGCAGCACGCCGGCAAACTTTTTCCATTTAATGCGCCGTCAAATGATTCGTCCGTTCCGCAAACCATTAGTAGTGTTTACACCTAAAAGCTTACTTAGACATCCTTCTTGTGTTAGTAATGTTCTAGAATTTACTAAAGGAAATTTCCAAGAGATTATTGACGATGCAAGTGTAAAGGCAAAAGATGTAAAACGCGTGTTATTGTGCTCGGGTAAAATTTACTATGATTTATTGGAAAGAAGAATAAAAGAAGACAGAGAAAAGGATGTAGCCATTATTAGAATGGAACAAATTTTCCCGTTGCCTGTTAATCAATTGGAAGCCCTCAAGAAAAAATACAACAAAGCGAATGAAATTTTCTGGGTGCAAGAAGAGCCAGCAAACATGGGCGTTTGGCCATATCTAGTTCGTAAAATGCGCAAAGAAAATATCGAAGTTATTTCTAGAAAAGAAAGCAGCAGCACAGCGACAGGATATAACAAACAACATTTATCTCAACAAGATTATATTTTATACAAAGCATTTACAAACGATAAATAATACGAACTAGCGAACTAGCGAAATGGCGAATTAGCGAATTAGCGAATTAGCGAACAGCGAAGGGAATTAACAATTGACAATTTAAAATTTACAATTAATAAAATGGCATTAGAAATAAAAATACCACCAGTAGGAGAATCAATTGCAGAAGTCACCTTGTCTCGTTGGATAAAAAACGATGGGGATTATGTAGAAATGGATGAAATAATTGCAGAATTAGAATCTGATAAAGCAACCTTTGAATTAACTGCTGAACAAGCGGGTGTATTAAAAACAAAAGCATCAGAAGGCGATACATTAGCAATTGGTGCAATAGTTTGCAACATTGATACAAATGCTAAAGCAGCTCCAGCTAAAACAGAAAAACCTGCTGAGCAAAAAGCAGCTCCAGTAAAAGAAACTGAAACTTCAACAACGGCTAACTATGCAAGCGGACATCCATCACCAGTAGCTGCTAAAGTGTTAGCAGAAAAAGGAATAAATCCTGTTGATGTTGAAGGCACAGGTAGAAACGGAAGAATTACTAAAGAAGATGCTTTAAGTGCGAGCGCAGCAAAGTCTAATCCGGTTACAAAAGTAGCAAGCCCTACAACAGCAACACCAATAATGGCAGGTGCTAGAAACGCACGCACAGAGAAAATGTCTTCTTTACGCAAAACAGTTGCTAAGCGTTTAGTAGCTGTAAAAAATGAAACCGCAATGCTAACTACTTTTAACGAAGTAGATATGCAGCCTATAATGGACATAAGAGCAAAATATAAAGATAAGTTTAAGGAAAAATACGGTGTTGGCTTAGGCTTTATGTCATTTTTTACCAAAGCTGTTTGCGAAGCATTAAAAGAATTCCCTGCGGTAAATGCTCAAATTAACGGTGATGAAATTCTATATCATGATTATGCCGACGTTTCAATTGCAGTATCAGCACCTAAAGGATTAGTAGTTCCTGTAATTAGAAATGCAGAGTCGCTAAGTTTAGCAGGCATAGAAAAAGCAGTTTCCGATTTAGCATTAAAAGCTCGTGAAAACAAATTAACAATAGAAGAAATGACAGGAGGTACCTTTACCATTACCAACGGCGGTGTATTTGGTTCTATGATGTCTACTCCAATTATAAATGCACCTCAATCTGCCATTTTAGGAATGCATAATATTGTGGAAAGGCCTGTGGCTATTAATGGTCAGGTGGTAATAAGACCTATGATGTATGTTGCGCTGTCTTATGATCATCGTATTATTGACGGCAGAGAATCGGTAGGGTTTTTAGTGAAAGTGAAACAATATTTAGAAGATCCACAACGCATGTTGTTAGGGGTGTAAATAGCAAATCTTCAATCTTTTTAGAAAGATTTTCTTGTATGTTAACTTATTTAATAATTTAAGTATAAAAATGAAAAATAAAATTATAGCACTTTTGTGCCTACTAATGTTAAATGCATTTCTTTCTAGCGCTCAAAAATTATCAAAAGAGCAAGCGAAATCAGATTTGAAATTCTGCTACGAAACCTTAAAAAACAACCACCCATCTGTAAATAGATACACGAAGGAAAATGAATTTGAAAATATTTATAAATTTTTAGATGCTCGTATAGTCGATTCTATTTCTGTTTCTGATTTTACAGAAATCGCAAGTGTTTTAGCTGCAACCACAAGATGTGTACATACAAATATCACAACAGGATTTGAAATAAACTCAGCGTCATTGTTTAATTTGAATTTTATTATTCATCAAAATAAGTTATACGCTAGAGGTTTCGCAAATTCTAGCGATACAATTTTATACAGAATTATAAGCATAAACAAAGTACCGAGCACAGAAATTATCGATAGAATGTTAATGACTAGATCAGGAGATGGGTATGGACAAAATTTTGCTGAAGCATACTTCTCGAAAAATTTTAATGCTTTTTACAATATATTTTATAACTCACCAGAAACAGCAAATTTTATTATTTTAAATGGGAAGAATGAAAAAGAAATAAATGTTGAGCGTACAAAAAAAGTAAATGTTAAGTATAAAATGTACGATTGGGACGGTGCAACAGTATTAGATACCATGAGCGCTGTGAAGTTATATAAATTGAAAAATATACCAGATACTCGAGTATTAAGAATTACCTCTTTTAAGAAAAAAAATATAAATTTTTACAAGAAAATTTTTGCAGAAATGCAACGTGATTCTGTAAAGCAGTTAGTAATTGATTTAAGGAATAATCCAGGTGGAAATATTTATCATGCATTTCATCTATTAAATAATATAATCGACAAAGATTTATATATGTATGCTGAAAGACGAAAGTCAAAAGTATTTCCATACTTATCGACAAAAGGTAAAGCACAATATATTTTAGGCTTATTCTTATATGATGTGTTACCAAATGGGCAACGATGGAATGATACTAATGGAAAGAAATATTACAGAAATAGTTACAAAACCTTAAATGTATCAAAATATAAACCTCAAGTTCTGGTAATAACAGATGGAAACTCTGTGTCTGCAAGTAGTTTAGTGGCCTCTTATTTGAAATATTATTACAATGCTCAAATTATTGGTTCAGAATCTGGAGGTACTTTTACAGGTAACAATGGTAGAATGTATCCAGAAGTAATATTACCAATAAGCAAAATAAAACTTCGTTTACCATTACAATACATCAACTATTTTCCTGGCGTTCCAAATGTAGGGAGAGGCGTTAAGGTGGATCATTTTATGAGTCCTTTATTAGACAAGAAGTCACAAGAACAATATATTCAATCTATTTTACTCAAAAATGAAAATTAGACCCTTTTGGCGCTCTTAATTATGCGTATATTTATATTCTTGATACGTCCAAAATGTCTAGAAAAGAAGAACAACATTTAGATTGTGAGTATTGTTCAGCGCGATTCAGCTCTGTTTTTTGCCATCTAACAAAGGGTGATTTACAATTAGTAAATCAAAACAAATGGTGTCAGTCTGTACAAAAAGGACAGCAATTATTTACAGAAGGTGCTTACCCTCATGGAATTTTCTGTGTAAACCATGGTAAAATAAAAATTCACCAAATGGGTACAGAAGGTCGTGAGCAAATAGTACGATTGGCAAAAGAGGGCGATGTGGTAGGCTATCGATCTTTATTAAGTGGCGAAGCTTATAATTGTAGCGCAACAGCATTAGACGATACCTCTATTTGTTTCATTCCTAAAAATGTATTTCTAGAATTGGTTGAAAAAAACAAAGACCTCTCTATGCAAATTATTCAATTGCTTTCTAAAAATTTGCGTCAAGCAGAAAATACTATCTTACATTTAGCACAAAAAACTGTTCGCGAGCGAATGGCCGAAGCACTCTTGTTTTTAAAGGAAATTTACGGGGTTGAAGAAGATGGTGAAACGCTAACAGTTAGTTTATCTCGAGAAGAAATTGCCACGCTTGTAGGAACTGCTACCGAAACTGCTATTCGATTGTTATCCGAATTCAAATCGGGTAAAATGGTAGAATTTGTTGGCAAGAAAATTAAAATTATCGACCAAAAAGAATTGTTAAAAACAGCGAATATTGCAGAGTAAGTTTTTATAGATTTTCTAAATTTTCTAATAAACTTTCTGCTTTAGTTAAAATTGCTGATTTATCTTCTATTTTCATTTTATTCCACAACATGTACACCATGCCAACCCTAGGATTCTTTTCGAATTTGCTACGATGTAAATCGTAAAATTTCCAATACATGCTATTAAAAGGGCATGCATTTTCGGAAGTTTTTTCTTTCGCATTGTAATGGCAACCTTTACAATAATTGCTCATTTTAGAAATGTAATTGGCTGATGAAACATATGGCTTAGTCCCAACAATGCCACCATCGGCAAACTGACTCATGCCTCGTGTATTTGGTAATTCTACCCATTCTATAGCATCGGCATATACACCCAAGTACCAATTGTCGAGTTCATCTGGATTTAGCCCTGCCAATAAACTAAAATTCCCAATTACCATTAAGCGTTGTATGTGGTGAGCATACGCATTATCTAATGAATTCTGAATACATTGTTTCATGCAATTCATTTTTGTATCACCCGACCAAAACCAATCGGGTACTTTATTATAGGCATTTAAATAATTGAGCGTTTTATAAGCAGGCATGAACTCCCAATAAATCCCTCTGATGAATTCACGCCAACCAATTATTTGTCTTATAAATCCCTCAACTTGTGATATGTTAATTTGTATTTTATTTTTCTCCCAATAGGCTAGTGTAAGCTGTACCAACTCCATGGGACTAACCATTTTAGTATTCAATGCAAACGAGATTCTAGAGTGGAATAGAATTGTATGTTCAGTTAGCATTGCATCTTCGTATGTGCCAAAACTACTAAGCCTCGTTTCTAAGAAATGTGTGAAATCTATTAAACTTTCTGCCCTGCTACTTGGCCAATTAAAATCCAATACTTCAACATTGCCAAAATAACGAATTCCTGCTTTATCTATTTCTCTTTTAATTTCGCTTACATCTTTACCCTGAAAGTTCGACTTTGGTAATGGAACTTTTTTATCATATGTTTTTCTATTTTCATCATCGTAATTCCAACGCCCACCTGTAGGAGCTTCGTTCTCCATTAATACATTTAAATTCTTACGCATATTTCTATAAAAACTTTCCATAACTCTGGTTTTTTTACCAGCGAAAAAAGTTTTTAAATCAGTACGTTTTGTAATGAAATGTTCTGTATCTGCAACACTTGTATTGATAGAAAGCGAATTACATATGTTTCTTAATTGCTCGTCTAATCGGTATTCGTCTGGCAATAAATATTCGAATTCTGTAACGGAATGCTTTTTGATTAACTCAGCGATCATGCTCGCTAAATGGCCAGTATTATCAGGATTATTAATATCAAAGTAAAGAACACGATGTCCCATTTTGGAAAGTGCTTCAGCGAAATTTCTCATTGCACTAAAAAATCCTATTATTTTTTGTATATGATGTTTAACATATTCTTGCTCTTGTTTTAATTCAATTAAAACATAGAGGGTATTATGATGTACTGAGGTAAACCAAGAGTGACGAATGTTTAGCTGATCGCCAAGAATTAACCTTAGTTTCATGCTAGTAACTAAATTTTTTTAATTTAATGATAGGTGCTGGATAATTATTACCTAAATTGAATGAATATTGTTCCTGTTCTTTTTCATTAAGTAACCATGGCTGGTGTACGTATTGTTTAGGAAGTGTATTTAAACAAGGAAGCCAGTGTTTTACATAATCACCTTTTGCATCGTAATCATAAGCTTGCTTCAGCACATTAAAATATCGCTCTTCACGAGGGTCGTTCCCAACTCCCGCTAAATAAGCCCAATTCCCCCAATTAGAAGCAGGGTTGTAGTCTATTAAATTTTCTTCAAACCAAGCAGCCCCTTTGGTCCAAGTAACATGCAGATCATTTATTAAAAAACTTGCTACATTTTGCCTTCCTCGGTTGCTCATAAAACCAGTTAGTTTTAATTCTAACATGTTGGCATCTATAAATGGAATACCTGTTTTACCTTCTTTCCATTTATCAAACAATTCATTTTCATTTCCAGAGATATCGGTTCTTTTTACTTTTTTTATTCCATCTTCACGAAACAGTGCATTTCCATACTTCTTAAACATAAATCGGAAATAATCTCTCCAAAGAAGTTCAAAAATTAACCAATACGTAGAGTCGTTTTCGATGCGTTCTTTTTCATATTTTTTCACTTCCCAATATACTTTTCTGGGAGAGATGCAGCCAAATGATAGCCATGGTGAAAATTTGCTCGAATAGTTATCTCCTAATAATCCATTTCTAGTATTTTTATAATCTTTTAATAAATTATTGTCCCAAAAATATTCGTGCATACGCTTTAAGCCAGCACTTTCCCCTCCTATAAACAATGTAGATTTTTGTTTACTATTTCTTTCGTTAAAACCTAACTCAACTATTTTGGGTACTGTAGTTTTTTCTAAATTGTCGGGTACGTTAATTTTATTTGGACTTTCTAGAATCTCTCTCACAAACGAATCACGTTCAGTCCTTTTTCTGAAATTACTAAATACATCTGGTATATCTTTTATAGGAAAGGGCAAGTCTTCCTTATTATATAAGGTATTTCCTAGATATAAATTTAAAGGGATTTTATGTTTCCATAAATTAGATTCTAATTGATCACCTATTTTAACTTCTTCGGATGCTACTTCTTTGAATGCATATACTGCCTGCACACTATACTCCAGGCAAATTTGAGGAATTATTTCTTCTGGTTTACCTGATTTAATTAATAGATCGCCTCCTAATTTTCTAATCGTTTCCTTTAAGTCGCTTAAACTTTCTAGTAAAAACTGAAATCGATGAAACCCTACTTTTAAGGTGCCTAATGGAGTAGTCTCTTGCCAACGAGGGTCAATGCAAAACACAGGAACAATACAATCCGATTTTCTCATCGCTTCCATTAATGGCTGATGGTCATGTATACGTAAATCATTGCGAAACCAAACTAACGTTCTCTTGTTATTCATTTTATTTGTTTTTTTTACATCGTTCGCTACAAAACATTACCCGGTCCCAATTTTTCTCCCATTTTTTGCGCCATGCAAAATGTTTGAGGCATTTTTTACATATTTTACTTGGTAAATCCCCTTTTTTAATCATTTTCATTATATCGAAAACAAAAACAAAGCCATTCTGTTTTCGGACCCTATTTTAATATTTATCACAAAAAATCTAAACAACATCAAGGTCGTATTGTTATGAAAGTTCTTAACAAGCTAAAAAATGCTAGAATTTAAAACAACAGAAAGCTTAAAGCTCAGTTCAACAGAGATGATTGACTTTATGGGCGACGAACATGTATCTTCTTCGGCAGATACTCCATTGAGAGCAGATGCATTTGAAATGGATGATGATTTGAAGATAGAGATGATTGAAAAACATTTTCGTGAAATAATGAACATATTAGGCTTGGACCTCACAGATGATAGCTTGAATGGTACTCCCCATCGAGTTGCAAAAATGTATGTGAAGGAAATTTTTAGAGGCTTAAATCCAGCGAATAAACCCAAAATTTCGATGTTCGACAATAAATATAAATACAATCAGATGTTAGTAGAAAAAAACATCACTATGTATAGTAATTGCGAACATCATTTTGTACCAATTATTGGAAAGGTGCATGTGGCTTATATTTCAGCAGGGCAAGTAATTGGTTTATCAAAAATAAATCGCATAGTACAATATTATGCACAACGTCCGCAAGTGCAAGAGCGTTTAACTAAACAAATTGCCAACGAACTGAAAACTGTTTTAGGAACAGACGATGTTGCAGTAGTTATAGATGCACATCATTTATGTGTTTCATCAAGAGGAGTTACAGATGTAAACAGTAGCACAGTAACTGCAGAATATACTGGTAAGTTCAATGATCAAGATGTACGTAAAGAATTTTTATCATACATAGAATTAAAAGGATAATGGAAGGTTTAAAAGATAAAAATGTATTGATAATTGGAGCAACAGGTGGAATAGGTTCCGCAACTGCAAGGTTATTAAAACAAAGTGGCGCAGTTTTATTTTTAGCAGCCAGAGATCGTGCTAAACTAGAACTGTTAGGTGCAGAATTATCTGTACCCTCAGAAAATTTATTTACAGTTGATGTTAGGAAATTTGAGGATGTAAATAATGCAGCAGCTAGTATACATTCAAAAATTTCGAGTATTGATATTTTAATAAATGCAACAGGCAGGGGAATCATTAAACCGATGGAATCGCTTACCGAAGAAGACTTCATGGAATCTTTGCAAGTTAATTTGGTAGGGGCTTTTTATTTAATGAAAGCTTTTCTAGAACCAATGAAAATTAAGAAAACTGGATTAATTATTAATTTACCCGGAGTGTTGGGTAAAACCCCAATGGCTGGAGCGGCAGCATATTCGGCATCGAAATACGGCTTAAATGGCATGATGAAGTCTATTCGTGAAGAATTGAAAAGAACAGACATCAGAATAACGAATATATTTTTAGGAGGAACCGATACTCCTTTTTGGGATACCATTGATTTACGAGTACAAAAGGATAAATTTGTAAGGGCAGAAGAAGCAGCAAAATCAATTTGGTTTTTATGCCAACAACCAAGTTCGGGAGTGGTATCGGAAATGGTTCTCCAGCCATTTAATCATCAGGCCATCTAACATAAAGTCTACAAAATGAAAATTACTAGAAGTAACATTGAGAGTATGCAGAAAAGATTTCGAGCTACTTTTATTAATTCTATTTCTGGATATAAAAGTTTAAATTTGGTGGGAACTAGAAGTGTTAAAGGGGTAAGTAATTTAGCGCCCTTTAATTCTATTATACACATTGGCTCAAACCCACCACTCATCGGAATGATTGTGAGGCCTCAAACAGAGGAACATCAAACGTTACAAAATATAAAAGATACTTTTTACTACACTTTAAACCATGTACAAGAATCGTTTGTTGAAAAAGCCCATCAGTCGAGCGCAAAATACGATGCGAATACATCTGAATTTACAGAGGTAGGATTAAGTGAGATGGCTTCGGAAGTTTGTGAGGCTCCGTATGTAGAAGAATCTGAATTGAAAATGTGCTTGAAATTAGTAGAGATAATTCCTATCCCATTAAACGGCACCAGTTTAGTCATTGGAGAAATTCAGGAAATATTTATAGGAGAATGTAAGATAGAAGATGATGGATACGTTCATATAGAAGATCTAGGAAGTATAACAAGCCTGGGTCTGGATGGATATTATCGAGTATCACCAATAAAACGTATTCCATATGCACATGTAAAAGAATAATACAATTAATGTTCGATTATAAAAATAGTTTTGAAGAAAAAATTATGCTAAACAAAGACCAAAAAGAAAAAATAAGAGCAGCTTACATTGACTATGTATTAACAAATGCTGAACGACCATCTACGGTGTATGTATTTATGAAATCCTTAGATTTGCCCGAAGAAGATTTCTACAAACATTTCAGCACTTTTGATGCGGTAGAAGCAAGTGCATGGAGAGTATTTTTTAATCATACACTTGATACTATTAAAACCCAAGATGTTTATGCGGGTTATTCTGCACGAGAAAAAATATTAGCTTTTTATTTTGGTTTGCTTGAGCATTTAAAATCTCATCGTAGTTATGTAACATGGTGCTTCAAGAATACTTCGAAGTTACAATTTTCAAATCCGGTATATTTAACTGATTTCAAAAAAATGTTCGAAGAATTTGCGAATAATGTAATACAAGACGGAATAAGCGGTGCTGAAATTATCGATCGTAAATTTATTAGTGATAAATATAAAGATGCACTTTGGGTGCAGTTAATTTTCATCATTCATTTTTGGATTGATGACAATAGTACAGAGTTTGAGAAAACAGACGAAGCGATAGAAAAAGGAGTAAACCTTACATTTGATTTAATGGCACAATCACCTTTAGATAGTATGGTGGAATATGGTAAATTTCTATGGCGTAACGTAGCATTTAAAAAATAAATACACATGAAAGAGCAAGATAGTATTGCGACTGGTAAAGTAGAACGATCGGCAAAGTTTATTAAAACAGGAATTAAAGTAGGTGGGAATTACCTGAAGCATTATACTAAAAAGCTTTTTGATCCGGAGTTAACAAAAGAGGAATTAAATAACGATAACGCGCAAGATATTTATCAATCTCTTAGCGAGCTAAAAGGTTCTGCTTTAAAAGTTGCTCAAATGTTGAGCATGGATAAAAGTATTTTACCAAAAGCATACGTTGATCAGTTTTCTAAATCGCAATACAATGCTCCACCGCTATCGGGTCCATTAATTGTACGAACTTTTAGTAAATATTTTGGTAAAACACCCGATAAAATATTCGATACCTTCGAAATAAAATCGAGCAATGCCGCATCTATTGGGCAAGTTCACAAAGCTACCAAAGATGGGAAAAAATTAGCCGTTAAAATTCAATATCCGGGAGTTGCAGAAAGCATTAGTTCTGATTTAAAATTGGTGAAGCCATTTGCTTTTCGTTTGCTTGGCATGAGTGAAAAAGAATTGGATGTGTACATGAAAGAAGTAGAGCAAAAAATGCTCGAAGAAACCGATTATGTATTGGAAGTAGAGCAATCGCAAAAATTTGCCGAAGCTTGCAAAAGCTTATCAAATATAAGTTTCCCGAACTACTACCCAGAATTCTCGAGCCCGCGCATTATTACCATGGATTGGATAGAGGGCTTGCATTTAAAGGAGTTTTTAGCAATTAATCCAACACAAGAAGAACGCAACGTTATAGGCCAAGCACTTTGGGATTTTTATCAGTTCCAACAACATACGTTGCGTGCCATGCATGCCGACCCACATCCGGGAAATTT
>JBILKW010000019.1:0-19991 GCA_044376465.1 Sphingobacteriales bacterium
ACGGTAATACAAAATCCGCAAGGCACCGCACCGGCCATGATGTTTGAGCGAAACGGCAAATTATTTTTGTCATTACCCGGTGTACCGTTCGAAATGAAATCGATTATGGAAAATTCAGTATTGCCATTGTTGAAGAAACGGTTTTTAGGGAGCACCTTAATTCACGAAAATATTTTAACAGTTGGCATGGGCGAATCATTTTTGGCCAGCGAAATTGAAGACATTGAAAATGCATTGCCTCTACATATAAAACTAGCATACTTACCCAAATTAGGTCAGGTGAGGTTAAGACTTACTGCCGAGTATAAAGGAGAGTATGATGAAAAGGAAGTCATCACTATAAAAAATAAAATTATTGAGCGAGTAAAAAAACACGTAGTTGCAGAAAGCGACATCAGTTTTGAAGAAGCGATTTTAAATTTATTGATAAAGAATGGCAAGAATCTTTCAACTGCAGAGAGCTGCACAGGGGGTTATATCGGGCATTTATTAACCAGCATTGCAGGATCATCCAGAGCGTATGAGGGGGGAGCCATTTCCTACTCTTACGACTTAAAGAAAAACATGTTGGGCGTACAGCAAGCAACCTTAGATAGTTATGGAGCGGTGAGTAAAGAAACGGTAGAAGAGATGGCCTTGGGTGCAATAAAAGAGTTTAATACAGATTTTTCTATCGCTTGTTCCGGAATTGCAGGACCAGGAGGCGGTACCGAAGATAAACCAGTAGGCACGGTTTGGATTGCTGTGGCAAATAAAGAAAAGGTTTTCAGCAGGAAATTTCACTTTGGAAATTTAAGAATGCAAAATATTGAACGAACAGCTGTTCAGGCACTTTACATGTTGTTTAGGTTGATAAAGGAAGAATAAAATTGAGGAATTGACAAAATAGCTTATTTTTGCGCTTTATATAGACATTAAATTATGGCTCAATACGAATTAGTACTCCCAAAAATGGGGGAGAGCGTTGCAGAAGCAACCATTATTAAATGGGTAAAAAATCCGGGTGACACTATTGATTCTGATGAATCGATTTTAGAAATAGCGACTGATAAAGTAGATTCTGAAGTTCCTTCGCCAGTAGCAGGTACACTAGTTAAAACCTTATTTAATGAAGGTGATGTAGTAAAGGTAGGAGCCGTTATTGCCATAATTGAAACCGAAGCTGGTTCTGCAAGTGTGAGCGCTCCAAGCGCAGCAGCAGCAGCTTCAGCGCCAGTAACTCCAGGTATAAAAGAAGTAGAAGAAAGGCCAGCAGCAGTAGCAGCAAGCGCTGTACAATCTTCTGGAAATAGATTTTACTCACCCTTAGTAAAAAGCATTGCAAGTTCTGAAGGCATTACACAAGCAGAGTTGGATAGTGTTGCAGGAACAGGTGCTGAAGGCAGAGTAACTAAACAAGATATTTTAGATTTTGTAGCCGCTAAAAAATCGGGCAAAACACCTGTAGTTGCACCAGTTGCAGCCGCTACGGAAACCACCGCTCCAAAAGCAACAGTAACAAGCACTGCAGCATCGGAAATTAAAATTACTGCTCCAGCGGTAAGTGCAAATAATGGCGACGAGATAATTGAGATGGACAGAATGCGTAAACTTATTGCCGACCATATGGTAATGAGTAAACATGTTTCGCCACACGTTACTTCTTTTGTAGAAGCAGACGTTACCAACCTTGTTCGTTGGAGAGATAAAGTGAAAAAAGAATTTGAAAAACGCGAAGGCGAAAAAATTACCTTTACACCAATATTTATTGAAGCCTTAGTAAAAGCCATTAAAGATTTCCCAATGATTAATATTTCATTGAGTGGAACTCAAATTATAAAGCGCAAGAACATTAACATTGGTATGGCAGCAGCTTTGCCAAGTGGAAATTTAATTGTACCAGTTATTAAAAATGCTGATCAAATGAATTTAGTTGGTTTAACCAGAACGGTAAATGATTTAGCAAATAGAGCAAGAGCAAATAAATTAACTCCCGACGAAATATCGGGTGGAACATATACGCTTACTAACGTTGGTTCATTTGGAAACGTAATGGGTACGCCTATTATTAACCAACCTCAAGTAGCAATTATGGCCGTTGGTGCTATTCGTAAAATGCCTTCGGTAATTGAAACACCCGACGGGGATATGATTGCTATTCGACATAAAATGTACCTTTCTCACTCATATGATCATCGGGTAGTTGATGGTTCACTAGGTGGCCAATTTGTACGTCGTGTTGCCGATTATTTAGAAGCTTTTGATGTTAATAGAGAGTTATAGTATACGAACAACTAATTGAGTTGTACTTCTACTTCTTTGCTCAAGTAATAATTGTTTTCCCTTAAGGATGTTATCAATTACAACATCGTTGTAGTGTCTAATGGTTATTAATTCTAACGCATCATTGTAGTACACTTTGTAACGTATAGATATTTCTTTTATCAAATCCTCTACCTTATCATCATCATCGATACAACAAGACAAAGTCATGGCAGAATTTTGCATACTATTTATTTTAATAGAATGTTTACTGATGATTCCGAAAAGTTCGCTTAAATTATCTTCTGCAATAAAAGAGTAATCGAGCGTAGAAATGCTCAATAACTTTTGATTGTTTTTTACAATGATGATGGGTTCATTAAACACTACAGAATCTTTTCTACCCACACAAGTTCCTTCATTTGTAGGGTCTAAAAATGGTTTTACATATAAAGGTATTCTTTTATTTTGGAGGGGTTTAATGGTTTTAGGATGTATAACACTTGCCCCATAATAGGTCATTTCTATGGCTTCGGCATAGGGGATATCATCTAGTTTTACCGCATCTGCAAATAGTTTCGGGTCGGCTGTTAGTACTCCTGGCACATCTTTCCAAATGGTAACACTTTCTGCATCTAAACAACTTGCAAAAATTGCTGCACTATAATCGGAGCCCTCGCGACCTAAGGTAGTTGTAAAATTTTCGGATGTACAACCAATAAATCCTTGTGTAATTACTATATTTTTTTGAAGAAGTGCTGGAATGTCTTTTTGAATAAATGCTTTGCTTTTATCCCAATCTATTTTTGCTTCTCGGTACGTGTTATCTGTTTGAATGTATGCTCGGGCATCTAACCACATGCAGGTTAATCCTTCTTGTTGTAAATATGCATGTACTATTTTAGTCGATAAAATTTCTCCTATTGAAACTATCTGATCATACAAATAGGCCTTGCCATCTAAGGGTTCTTCTTCAATAATCCAGTCGAGTTCTACAAATACATTCGATATTTCATCTTCAATTTTCGAAACATTAGTACCAAACAAATCACGAACCATGTTAACATGAAAATCTTGCACAAGTTGTATGTTGTGATGTAGCGTACTATCCTTTTGTAAATAGGCTTTCCACACTTGCTCCAATGCATTAGTGGTTTTAGCCATTGCAGATATTACTACTAAAATTTCTTGTCCTTCGTACTGTTTTAAAATGCTACAAACATTTTTTACTGCATTTGCATCTTTAACAGAGGCACCACCGAATTTGAATACCTTCATTTGAGTTGTGAGTTGTGAGTTGTGAGTTGTGAGTTGTGAGTTATTGGGTTATTAAGTTATTGCTGAGATGTTGAATTTTCATATTAGGTTGCTTTCGTATTGTCGTATTATCGAAAAATTTCAACAGGCACAAAGATCTCTGTAACTCCCGACACGTATGGCTTAATTTCGTATAAACCGTACTGAAATACTAGGCCTCCTTTGCGGATCGAGAAATTTGCGGGTAACACAAATTTACCGTTTTCAAAAAAGTATCCACTGTAATCTTGTCCTTCTATTAAGCCTTCTTGTGTTCTGAAAATTTGCTCTGCTTGTTTAGTAAGTTCATCAATTTTAGCATCCTCAAATAAATCGTTTAGGCTTATGGCTTTGTTTTTTTCTCTATCAAAATTAATATAATTGGTACCATACATACCGTGTGCACCGCCTGTAAACTCAGTAAAATCTGTAGCTAAGGATACGTATGGATATTGTTGATATACCACTTTTACATTTATTTGTCGGTTCCAATATGGCGAATTACTTTTATCAGGGATCGACATAGAATCGTATCTCATTACGAAGGCTGCCACAGCATCGGTAATACCCACTACCATATCATTGCCTTTAAATTCTTTGATTAACTCGTAGGTTATTAATTTATTGATATTAGCAGTGTCGCCACCCTGAGTAAAATTAGGATACGTAATAATGGCATATGTGCCAATAGTATCATTCGCATAACGTTTAAACGCCGATGTGCTCTCCGCTTTATAAATGGTATAATTCAACGTATCCGTACGCTGTTCTTTTTTCTCTGCACTGTTATTGCACGCCGAAAATAAAATAAAACCTACACTAACTAAAAATACTACAAATCTTCCCATAGTTCATAATTCATAACTCATAATTCATAATTCAACGTCCCGTTCAACCATTCCCCGTCAAACTCCGCCTCGTATTTTTTATAGAAATTGATAGCAGGTTCGTTCCATTCTAACACTTGCCAAACAATGCCTTTTAATTTTTTTTCTTTGGCTTCTTCAATAAGTTGGTCGAATAAGAGTTTTCCAATTCCTTTACCTCTGTGTTCTTCGGTAACAATAATGTCTTCTAAATACATTCTGCAACCTTTCCATGTAGAGTAGCGAATGTAGTAAAGAGCAAATCCAACAATTACACCATTGTCTTCTGCTACAAATGCCCACCATACAGGCTTTTCAGAGAATCCTGTTTGCTCAAATTCTTCTAAACTTACCGTTACTTGTTCGGGAGCTCGTTCATACAAGGCTAGTTCTTTTACAAGTTCTAACAATCGGCTGCAATCTTCTTGTAGAGCTCTTCTAATTTGCATCTTCCTTATTTTTGAAATGTTTGGTTACTCTTTTTCCAAACAAGGTACTTCCTAACCTAACCAACGTACTGCCATTTTCTATCGCTATTTTATAATCGCTCGACATGCCCATCGAAATTTCTTTAAACGCATCATCATTTCTAAAATACGATTGTTTTATGCCTGCGAATAATACTGCTAATTCTTTAAACTCTTCGTTTATTTGTCGCTCTATTTCTGTATTTGTTGCAATTCCCATGAGGCCTCTAATGCGTACGTTTTTCAATTCTTTAAATTCATCCGAACGTAATAATTCAATTAATTCATCGTAGCCTAATCCGAATTTCGTTTCTTCGTCGGCGATGTATACTTGCAACAAACAATCAATTATTCTGTTGTTTTTTAGTGCTTGTTTATTTATTTCTTGTAATAATTTAAAACTATCTACCGATTCTATTAAATGTATAAATGGGGCGATGTATTTAACTTTATTAGTTTGTAGGTGACCAATTAAATGCCACTTAATATCTTTTGGTAGTGTTTCGTATTTTTCTACCAGCTCTTGTACATGGTTTTCTCCAAAAATACGCTGTCCAGCCTCATAAGCTTCCATAATATCGGCATTCGGTTTGGTTTTTGAAACGGCTACTAAGGTTACGCCCAATACACTTAATTCAGAATTTATTTTGTTAATGTTTTCTCTAATGCTCATTATCGTTACATTTGTGAGCAAATTTAATAATTTAGATGTTTAAGTTTTGAAAAATAAAGGATTAATACTGGTTTTTATTTGTTGCATGAGCATTTATTCATCCTGCTCTAAATCAGCCGTTAAAATACCCGGAGATATTATTTCGAAAGATAGCATGGTCTTTATATTAATGGATGTACACATTGCGGAAGCCGGAGTAAAGTCCTTATCAGCCGATTCTTTAATGATAAATACGAAGACTTATTACGAGTTTATCTATAAAAAACATCAAATTACCGAGGAACAATTTCAGAAAAGCATGCGTTTTTATACTTATCAACCAGAGTTACTCCAAGAGATTTATGTGAAAATGACAGAAGAAATGAGCAAGAAAGAAGCGGAAGTAAATAAATTTCAGCCATAATGCTGTACCCAGAACAAATATTTCAGAAATTAGGCTTTCAGGAAATTAAGGAAGAAGTAAAAAAAGATTGCATCAGCATCATGGGTAGGAACATGGTAGATCGAATGCAGTTCATCAGTAATTTTGATTTGCTTCAGAAGTTATTATTACAAACACACGAGTTTAAACAAATCATCCTTTCGGGCAGAAATTTCCCATCCGAAAATTATTTCGACATAAAATCCATTTCAGAACGAATACGTGTAGAAGGCACCTATTTAATAGAAGATGAATTTCTGAAATTATCGCAGGCCCTATATACCGTTAAGGCATGTTTACAATTTATAAAAGACTCAGAAGGTGCATACCCAAGCATCGAACTATTAAGCAAAGATTTAGCGTTCGACCCGATTTTAATTAAGTCGATAGAACAAATTATAGATTCCAAAGGAAATGTAAGGACAAATGCATCATCAGAATTAAAAGATATTTTACATACCATACAATCGGCAGAATCGGAGGTACGTAAAAGGATTACTCAAATTTTTAAAGAGTGGCAAAAAGAGGGCTTTACTGCCGACGGACAATTAACAGTGCGTGAAGGGCGAATGGTTATTCCCGTTTCGGCAGAATACAAACGTAAAGTAAAAGGTTTTATACTCGATGAATCTTCTACAGGCCAAACGGTGTACATGGAGCCAACCGAAGTGTTTGAACTCAACAATCGCATACGCGATTTAGAATATCAAAAGCGAAGAGAGATCATTAAAATTTTAACCGAACTCACAAATGTAATAAGGCCTTATTTACCTAGTTTATTACAATACCATTCGTACATCAGTATTATTGATTTTATTCGCGCCAAAGCATTGTTTGCATTACGTTTAGATGCACATATGCCACAAATGAACAAGGATTTGGAATTCGATTGGATACATGCAAAACATCCGCTACTAACGCTGCATT
This sequence comes from Sphingobacteriales bacterium, assembly GCA_044376465.1. Taxonomy (GTDB): domain Bacteria; phylum Bacteroidota; class Bacteroidia; order Sphingobacteriales; family Sphingobacteriaceae; genus CAJBVG01. Next base: position 6,892 of record JBILKW010000019.1, read on the forward strand.
TTTCGGCATTGAAAAAAAAGGTAGTTCCCTTAAATGCAAAATTGAATGAAGAGCAGCGCATCATCTTAATTTCCGGACCAAATGCGGGAGGGAAATCGGTAGCACTAAAAACCATCGGATTAATACAATTAATGTTTCAGCATGGAATGTTAGTTCCGCTTTCGCCCGATTCTAAACTTTCTATTGTTAAAAAAATATTGGTCGACATTGGCGACGATCAATCGATAGAAAGTGATTTGAGTACATACAGCGCACATCTATCTAACATGAATGTTTTCATACAACAAGCCACTCCGCATACCTTAATTTTAATTGATGAATTTGGTACCGGTACCGATCCGAAATTTGGTGGACCAATGGCAGAAGCTGTCTTAGAAACACTCAATCAGAAAAATGTAAAAGGAGTAATCACTACTCATTATTCTAATTTAAAAGTATTTGCAAGTAATACAGAAGGATTGGTAAATGCTTCTATGTTGTTTGATACTACCGAGCTTAAAGCGTTGTATCAATTGGAAATTGGTCAGCCGGGAAGTTCGTACGCATTTGAAATTGCACAAAAAACAGGTTTGCCAAATAAGTTAATACAATTGGCAAAACAAAAGGTAGGACGCTCGCAACAAAAGGTAGATGATTTATTAATCGACTTGCAAAAAGATAAAGTGAAGATTGAGGAGATGAATAAATTGTTGACAGAAGACAAAGAGCAAACATCACTCTTACTTCAACAAAATAAACAATTGAAACAAGAGCTTGAAGAAAGTAAAAAGAGATTGTTGCGCGATAGTAAAGAAGAAGCAAAGCGAATTTTACAACAAGCAAATAAGTTAATTGAAAATACCATCTCCGAGATAAAAGAGGTAAAAGCAGATAAAGAAGCGACGAAAAATATTCGAAAAAAACTCGCCGAAGAAACAGAAGTGCTATTGAATAAAATTGAGGAAACGAATAAACCAGAAAAAAATAAAGAGCAAGTTTATAAAATTGGCGATTGGGTTCGATTAATAGAGAGCAATGCAGAGGGGAGAGTGCTCAATGTGCAGAAAAACAAGGCAGAGGTAGCCATTGGCGATTTACGTTCTATAGTATCATTCACAAAATTAGAGAAGTTGGCTCAGAACAAAAATCAACAATCGAGCTCATCAAATAAAAAGTTTTCATCGGCAAAAACCTATACCGATTCTGTTAGAGATTTTACACCACAAATAGATTTAAGAGGGATGAGGGGAGAAGAAGCATTGGTAGAAGTAGAGAAATACCTCGACAAAGCTTTGATGATGGGCTTTAATCAGATTAGAATTTTGCATGGAAAAGGCGATGGCATACTCCGTAAAATTATTAGAGAATCTTTGAAGAAATACAAAGAAGTAAAATCATTGGAAGATGAGCATGTGGACTTTGGTGGCGATGGGATAACGGTGGTGGAATTAGCTGGTTAGTTTTTTGGGTCACAAAGGCACGAAGTAAAATTCTAATATCTAAATTCTAATATCTAAATTCTAATATCTAAATTCTAATATCTAAATTCTAAATTCTAAAAAAAAATCATTATCAAATTAGGCCCCCCCTCAACTACGCAGCGAAGCGGAGTTCAGCGGAGTTCAGGGGAGGCCTAATTTGATAATCTTTCCCCTTTTTTTTGCGTGCAATATGGGTTCCCCGAACGCAGCGCAGCGAAGTTCAGGGGAGGTCCTAATGTGATAATCTATATTTTAGAATTTAGATATTAGAATTTAGAATTTAGATATTAGAATTTAGAATTTAGAATTTAAATTTTTAACTCTGTGTACTTTGTGTCCTCTGTGACCTAAAAATCAAATTGTACTTTTTCAGTATAAGTGCTATTTTCTGTTTTTATTTTAATAAAGAATAAGCCTTGTTCATTTAAATTATCAATTTCTAATTTAAAATCATCACTTTCCTTAAAGTATATCAATTGCCCTAAAGAATTATAAACCAACACTTGTTTAATTTTGTCGGGAGCAATAATGTTTATTGGCATTCCACTACTTGGGTTAGGATAAATGAGAATCTCTTTTTTTATTGTTGGATTAAATCCCAAAGGAGTGCAATTAGCCAAACGAATAGCCACTTGAGCCCTCACTTTTGGTTCAATTAAATTTAAATAATCGATGCCAGGGCAAGAAGTGTAACCCGGGTTGCAACCTTGTCGGTGACCCGCTATTAATCCTAAATACATTACAGGTGCAGCCACTGGGTGCAAAGAACTATCGTATGCATTAAGCAATTGTTCTTTCCAAAGTTTCCAAACCATCAGATCGTTTATAGATGCTAATGCAGTATCACTTGGCAAGTAACCAGTACGTTCATAATTTCCCAATAAGCAAATGCCCATGGTATTGGTGTTTCGAGCACACATGTGCGCACCAATTACATTATCGTCGCCTAAAGAATCACCTTGTCGGCCATCGTAAATATCACCGTTAGGAGCTACTAAAAAATTGTACCCAATATCGTCCCAACCATTGGTTTGGGTATGCAATAAATAATAATTACGTACGGTACCTGTGTAATCTGTGTTGGTATTAGAGCCTGCCGCATGGTGCAGAATAATATGTTTTACTTGAGAGTACGCAGGATTTGGCGCAGGATCCGGTAAGCCGACTCTCCAAATGCTTTGATCGATGCTTTCTGGTTGGGTGTTACAATCGGTGAGGCTTTTTTTTTTTGAATCTTGTAAGTAAGATTTTTTTAATGGAGCAGCATACATTAGGTTTATTCTGATGGTGCCTTCGAGCTTATCGCTGTAGAAGCTGAAAAATTGAAAAGGATTATTGGAAATTAACAGGCTTGAGGATTGGTTAGTACTTCGTTCGGCAGTTTGTTGTACGTTTTCGGTATTCTCATCGTCTTTATTTAATTCGTGTTTCTCTGTGCCACCTAAAAGCAAATAGGAGCCATTGAAATTCTGGTTCGTATTTACTTCTACGGTTAAACTAGTGCTTAAAAACTGAGGGATGATTTGAGTGTAAAAAGTGTTTTTCTTTACGGTAAATTCTATGGCTTTAAAGTGCTTGCCGTTTTCTTTTATGGCAGTAATGGGGCCCTCTTGAGCGTAGGCAGTGATGGAAATGAGTAAAGTAAAAAATAGAAAAGTGTTTTTCATTAGGCTAAGGTAACGAAAATCCCTGAATCCGTGAATCCGAAAGGCCGAGAGACCGTTAAACCGAAAGGCCGTGAATCCGAAAACCCGTTTAGCCGAGAGACCGTTAAGCAGAAAGGCCGAGAAACCGAAAACCCGATAGGCTGTTAAACCGAAAATTCGATAAACCGATAGACCGAGAGACCGAAAATCCGAAAGGCCGTTAATCCGAGAAACCGTTAAACTGAAAGACTGTGATTTTTTTTGAAAATTAGTAGATTATTTGAGAAACCTGCATAAAAAAACCTGCATTTATGCAGTTTTATTTATCTGATTTATAAACAATCTTAGTACATGATTATACTTGAAGAATTGCAAGTTTGGAGGAAAGCGATTGATTTGGCAAAAGATGTATATAAATTAACTAAGAACCTCCCAAAAGAAGAAAAATTTGGAATTATTTCTCAAATACGAAGATGTTCAACATCTATACCTGCAAACATTGCAGAGGGGGCAGGACGTAATTCTAAAAAGGAGTTCATTAACTTTTTATCAATAGCAAACGGGTCAGCATATGAACTGCATTCATTTATTGTTTTAGCATTTGAATTAGATTTTATTGATAAAGAAACTAAAATTTCAATACTAGATAAAAACAATCATGTAATTAGAATGAATGTTAAACTTCAAGATTATTTAAGGCAGAACCTGAAATAAATAATTGTTTAGATAATTTGTATCATAATTTTCTTCTCTACTAGCAAAGACCCTCACAATTCCTCGTATTAACTCCTCTAAGTCTATCGGATTAACGGCCTTTCGGATTTTCTGTTTAACGGTTTCTCGGCCTTTCGGATTCTCGGTCTTTCTGCCTTTCAGATTTTTCCTTATAATTGCAAGAACAAGCATAATTCGAAAAAATGAATAAAGTTGTAAACAACGCCGAGGAGGCAATAAAAGATATACAAGATGGCATGACCCTCATGTTGGGTGGGTTCGGATTATGTGGCATACCGGAGAATTGCATCAATGCATTAGTAGCGAAAGGAGTGAAAGACTTAACCTGTATTTCTAACAATGCAGGTGTAGATGATTTTGGGATTGGCTTGATGTTGAAACAACGCCAAGTGAAAAAAATGATATCCTCCTATGTGGGCGAGAATGCAGAGTTCGAGCGACAGTTATTAAGTGGAGAATTAGAAGTGGAATTGATACCACAAGGAACCTTAGCTACACGTTGCATGGCATCGGGTTATGGAATGCCGGCAATATTTACACCTGCAGGAGTAGGAACGGAAGTTGCCATTGGTAAAGAAGTACGTAATTTTAATGGAAAAGATTATTTAATGGAATATGCCTTCGATTCGGATTTTGCAATTGTTAAAGCTTGGAAAGGCGATACCATGGGTAATTTAATTTTCAGATCTACTGCCAGAAATTTTAATCCAGTTATGGCTATGGCTGGTAAAATAACCATTGCCGAAGTTGAACATTTAGTACCAGCAGGAGAGTTAGACCCCGATCAAATACACACGCCAGGCATTTATGTACACCGCATATTTGAAGGTAAAAATTACGAGAAAAGAATTGAACAACGCACTGTGACTAATTAGCTAATTAGTCAATAAGCTTATTAACATGGTTTTTAGTAGCACCATTTTTCTTTTCTATTTCTTGCCTCTCTTTTTGGCATTGTACATGCTTGTAGATAAGAAATTCAAAAATTATGTAATTCTTGCTTTTAGTTTTTTCTTTTATCAATGGGGAGCTCCTAAATTTGTTTATTTATTGCTTAGCATTACTCTTGTCGATTTCTATATTGTTAAAGCACTTCATCAATCCGAAGGAAATAAACGAAAATTATTTCTAGTGTTTTCTCTGCTATTAAACACTGGTTTGTTATGTTATTTTAAATATTCTAACTTTTTTATTGAGAATTTAAATACTGTATTACTTCAAATTGGGGTAAAAAATATTGAATGGACTGCTGTAGCTTTGCCTATAGGTATTTCGTTTTTCTTATTTGAAACCTTAACTTATTCAATTGATGTTTATAGAAGAGTTCACGCTCCTTTAGAAAACGTATTCGATTACTTTACTTACATCTTACTATTCCCCAAATTAATAGCTGGCCCTATAGTTCGTTTTCATGAAATTGCAGATCAAATTTCCGACAGGTCTAAATTTGAAAATGCTGAAAATAGATTTCTTGGAATTACAAGATTTATTATTGGTTTATCTAAAAAGGTATTATTGGCTAACGTATTAGCAAAAATTGCGGATGATATTTTCGCATCCGATATGTCGACACTTAGTACATATAATGCTTGGCTAGGAATTGTTGCATATTCATTTCAAATTTATTTCGACTTTTCTGGTTACTCAGATATGGCTATAGGTTTAGGTAGATTTATGGGATTTAAGTTTATTGAAAACTTTAATAACCCTTATATATCTAGAAATATTTCAGAATTCTGGCGCAGATGGCATATGAGTTTAGGTAGGTGGATGAAAGATTATTTATATATACCACTAGGAGGAAACAAAGGTTCTAAATACAAAGTGTTAATGAATCTCTGGATTGTATTTATTATCTCTGGCTTATGGCACGGCGCCGCATGGAACTTCATATTATGGGGTGTTTTTCATGGTTTCTTCTTAATTTTAGATCGACTGTTTCTAGTTAATTTACTTAATAAATTTGGCCGAATTATTAGTATCGTTATAACTTACATTATTACGCTTGTTGGTTGGGTATTATTTAGAGCTGAAAGTTTAGCACAAGTTAAGGTGTATTTAAGTAAAATGTTCTTATATAACAATGGTTTGTCTTATGATTTATCGAACCAATCTGTTTTAGTTATTGTATTAGCAATTTCATTTTCATTTTTAGCAATGTTTAATAAAATTGAAAATTACCAAATGGAATATTATGAAGGTAAATTGGCAGCTTTAACATATAAAATAACAGCGCCGATTTTGTTAATATTATTAATTTTTTCAGTAACATTTGTAGTAAGCTCAGGGTTTAATCCATTTATATATTTTAGGTTTTAATGAAGTTTTCGTATAAACATATCTTTTTGTTTTTTGTATTGATGGTACTATTTTTACCCATTATACAATCGTTTATACCAATTGTAAAAGAACAAACTTTAAAGGGTTTTTTTGAAACCAAAGCCAAACCAGAATTAAACACTAACGATTATTTTTCTGGTAAATACCAAGAAGATTACATGCTTTATATTAATGATGCATTACCCTTAAAGGCTACCATAACCAGAATTTATAATCAAACATTGTTTTCTTTTTTCAAACAAACCAATGTAAACGACATACAGATTGGAGAAAATGGTTATTTATACGAACGCCCATACATAAAAGAATACAATGGCGAACAATTTAATGGATCAGCATTAAACATCGATAAAGTTAAACGACTTCAAAAAATAAACCAACATCTTGAAACCTTGGGTAAAAAACTAATTATTGTTTTTGCGCCTGGTAAAGCATCAATGTTTCCTCAATTTTTGCCATCTAAATTTAGAATTCAAAAAACAGATTCAACAAATTATTTTGTATTGAAAAAAGAATTCAACAATACGAATTTGAATTTTATAGATTTTAGAGATTACTTTATTAAATATAAAGATACATCAACACATACTATAATGGGTAAGTTGGGTGTACATTGGACAAAATATGCGGCACATTTAGCTTCCGATTCAATTATAAGAATGATGGAGAGATTAACCTCAACAGATATTGTGGATAAAGTATATAAGTACAACGAGGTTACAGGTAAGCCTAGAGAACCAGATGATGATATAGCACAAAGTATGAATTTACTTTGGCCTTTAAATGGGGATGTATATACATATCCAGTTGTTGATTACATTACTGAGAATAAAGTTAAACCAAGAGTATCTGTAATTGCCGACAGTTATTGGTGGACAATTAATAATAATTATATACCCTCGAGCCAGTTTTCTGAATATTATTTTATGTATTATTACAAGCATACCTATGATTTTGAAAAAGAAATAAGTGCTGAGGTAACTGACGATAATCTAGTTCAATATATCAATCGTTCGGACTATATAATTTTATTGGCAACTGAAGCTAATTTCAATTGGTTTCCTTATGGATTTATTGAACAATTTGAAAGAGTATATTTACAAAACAAATAGTATATGTTAGATAAAAACGGAATTGCAAAACGCATTGCGCAAGAGGTAAAAGATGGGATGTACGTAAACCTAGGAATAGGAATACCCACTTTAGTTGCAAATTATATACCCGAAGGAATAAATGTAGTACTTCAATCTGAAAACGGATTGTTAGGCATGGGACCTTTCCCTAAAGCAGGTGAGGAGGATGCCGATTTAATAAATGCAGGTAAGCAAACCATCACAACACTTCCTGGATCATCTATTTTCGATTCGGCTATGAGCTTTGGAATGATAAGAGCACAAAAAGTGGACTTAACCATTTTAGGTGCCATGGAAGTTTCGGAACATGGAGACATTGCGAATTGGAAAATACCAGGCAAAATGGTAAAAGGAATGGGAGGAGCGATGGACTTAGTAGCCTCGGCACAAAACATTATTGTAGCTATGCAACATGTAAACAAAGCAGGCGAATCTAAATTATTAAAAGCATGCTCTTTACCCTTAACAGGTGTTAATTGTGTGAAAAAAATTGTGACCGAATTAGCCGTACTAGAAGTATTAGCCGAAGGTGGTTTTAAATTATTGGAAAGAGCACCAGGAGTAAGTGTAGAGGAAATACAGAAAGCAACAGAAGGAAAATTGGTAATAGAAGGGGAAGTAAAAGAAATGGAAGTTTAGTATTTTAGTTTTTAATCTTATAATTGCAAAACATGCAGCTATCCATCATCATCCCCATATACAACGAGCAAGGCAATATTGATCGATTAATAAACCGTTTAAAAGGTGTTATGAATCAGTTGAACGTAACTTGTGAGTATGTATTTATTAACGATGGTAGCAAAGACGATTCCATAAACATCATTAAGAACCTTGCAAAAATTGACCCTTCGGTTAAGTTTATCAACTTTAGTCGCAACTTCGGTCATCAAATTGCCGTAACAGCCGGTTTAGATAAGTGCATAGGCGAACGAATCGTGATCATTGATGCCGACTTACAAGATCCGCCAGAGCTTATTTTAGAGATGTATAAGAAGATGGACGAAGGTTTTGAAGTGGTGTATGCAAAACGTGCTGCACGCAACGGAGAGAGCTGGATGAAAAAGTTTACTGCTCGCATGTTTTACCGCATTTTAAAATCCATTACCTCTGTTAACATCCCAGTAGATACTGGCGATTTCAGAATTATGGATCGTAAAATTGTTGAGGTGCTGAAGCAAATGCCCGAACAACAGAAATTCTTACGTGGACAAATCTCATGGATTGGTTTTAACCAAACCTATGTTGAATACGAACGCGACGAACGTTTTGCCGGAGAAACAGGCTATACTTACAAAAAAATGATTCGCTTTGCTTTAGATGGCATTACTTCCTTCTCTAATTTCCCATTAAAATTTGCTACCATTTGTGGCTTCGTGGTTTCGGGTGCCGCATTTCTTGTAATGCTCTATGCTTTATATGCGCGATTTATTTCTAAAGACTACATAGAGGGTTGGACCTCCATTATTATATCCGTTTTATTTTTAGGCGGTATTCAATTAATTTCTATCGGTATTATTGGCGAATACATTTCGAGGTTGAGCAGCAACGTGCGTAATAGACCATTGTATATTATAAACGATACCAATATTATTGATAATGCTCGATAATAAAATAATATTAAACTACCTTAAAAACTCTGAAGCTAAAAATTTAAAAGGCTTAAGTAAAATAAAAACAATCTATCGCCCTTATATTTGTCCGTTCGACGATCTGTTGAACAACATACCGCATGGTACCAGTATGTTTGATGTTGGCTGTGGTGCAGGCTCCTTTTTATCGCTCATAGCTAATTTTAACGAGCCTAAAAAAATTGCAGGCATTGAAATTTCAGATAAATTAATTGAAGATGCGCGTTCTTTGCTTTCAAAATTTAACCTAGAACAACATATTTATAAATACGATGGAAATACCATTCCTACCGAAATTGCTGAATACGATTATGTGAGCATGATAGACGTGTACCATCATATACCACCAAAAATTCAAGAACAGTTTATGCATCAGCTTTATTCGAAAATGAAACCTGGTGCAATTTTAATCTTTAAAGATATTAATAATGCAAGCCCATTTGTGCTCATGAACAAACTGCACGATTTACTTTTATCTAAAGAAATAGGAAACGAAATTTCATTACAAAAAGCGTTGGGCTTATTAAAATCTATAGGATTTCATATAATGAGTGTTGAGAAAAAACAAATGTATGTTTATCCTCATTATACCATTTACGCTAAGAAATAAAAGGCTGTAAGTCGCCAGAAGCATTAATTATATACCCATTTTTACTATGTTCGAACAAGGGTGTATCACTCAAGGAATCGCTGTAAGATTCGGAAATGCTAAGCTCTTCGGTATTCAAATATTTTTTCAAACGTTTTACTTTTTCAACTCCTTTGCAATTTTCACCTTGTATTAAATATTTAGGATGATGGTAACTAAGTAAGGTACCTATTAATTCAAATTGATATACATCGGCAATGGGTTTTAAAAACATTTCGGGCGAAGCGCTAATGCAAATTATTCTGCATTCTTTACGGTTAAATAATGCTGTAATTTTTGTATGAAAATGTTCGATGTCTGTATTTTCCCAAAATTCTTTAGCTAGTTTTTCTACTTCTTGTTCGTTTATACCATATAAAAAATATAAAAATAATTCTTTGTATCGCTTTGTATCTATTAGCTTAAACAGGTGTAATATGCTGGCATATACTTGTACTAATACAGCCCAACTCTGCAACGGTTTTTTTTTGAATACAAATTTGCAAAACTCTATTAAGGAGTCATTTTTATACAAAGTCTCGTCGAAATCTATTACTATAAGTTCTTTGTTAGAATGCATAAATGCAAAGTGTTACATAAATCATCCAACATAATAAAACATATTGCAAGGCTCGATCTTTGTAAATGAGTGTAGTTGGGTCGCCTTCTTTTTCATAAATATCAATATCGCTCAATTGTATAAAACGGAATATTCCGTAGATTACGAATACCAATGAGTATTTCAAATAATCGTTGCCTAATTGAGTATTTACTGCATCATCAATACAATAAAATAAATAACCAATAATGGTAATGGTTGCCGAAGCGAATATAAATTTATCTAATAACGCTACAGTGTAAGTGCTCAATGTTTTTCGATGTTTGCTAAAGTCGTTTGTGAGCGATTGTATCTCGCCTTTACGTTTTAGAAAGGCAAGCAAGAGCGCCAAGAAAAACGTTACGACCAAAATAAAATCGGAAGCAACCACCCCAATAGCTACACAACCTGCAAGAATTCTTAATTCGAAACCAATGGCTATAGAAATGCAATCGATAATGCTAATGTGTTTTAATTTGTAATTATATAATATATTTAAAACTAAATAAGCGAGTAAAATATAATATAGGTTAACCTGATTTACTAACACGCTAAATATTAAAGATAATATGAATGAGGCAAATGCAATTAGATATGCGGAGCTTCTATTAATATTTCCTGAAGCATATGGTCTATTTTTTTTAATGGGATGTTGCTTGTCGGCATCAAAATCTACAACATCATTCATAATATATACAAAGGATGCAAGAAATGAGTAACTAAAAAAAGTGAATACAGATTGAGCTAGATCTAATAGGTTAAATAAATTGAAAGAGAATAATAATGGAGCAAAAATTAATATATTTTTAATCCATTGCCTTACACGCATTAATTTTATAATTTGCATTATCGGATCCAATTTTATTCACAAGATACAATTTATTGCGCATAAAAAAAGTTCTGAATATTCAGAACTTCTAGTTTTATATAATCTCTTCTTTAATTAACAATTGACAATTAACAATTGACAATTAATTAGAACTCGTCGTCAAATTCCTCGTCATCAAACCCAGCATTGAATTCATCGACGCCTAAATCTAAATCTAAGTCATCGTCCTCATCATCGATCATACGAGAGTTTAATGGTTTTGTATCTTTAGCAGGAGGTGTTTTAGCTTTTGCTTTGGAACTTCCTGTTTTGCTAGTAGTACTAGCCTTTTTGCTGCTTGCTTTTTTAGGGCTTTTCATCATTTAGAGGAATTTCGATAATTGTAATTTCGTTATAACAAAGTTAATACAATGATTTTAATCAATACAAAAAAAATAAAAAAAATTATTCTTCAGAATTTTTATTTTCTTCGTCCTCTTCTAGAGAAATATTTTCTAGGTTCTCTGTTTCCGTAATTTCAGGTATTTCATCTACCATCAGTTCTAGATCCTCCTCTTGTCGCTCTAATTCTGAAGCCCTGGCTGCACTGATGGATTCAATGTCAACATTAGAGTCTTCGGGGTGAATCGTATTTTCTAAGGATTGGATGTCTTTTAATTGAGGGAGGTCTTTCGGATTTTTCAAACCAAAATGATCCATAAAACTTTGACTTGTTTCATATAATATTGGTTTGCCAGGACCGCTGCTTCTTCCGTTAATCGAAATTAAATCTTTCTCTAATAATTTCTGAACGCTGTAATCGCAATTTACACCTCTAATAAGTTCAACTTCAGATTTTGTAATGGGTTGTTTATATGCAATTATGGCCAAAGTTTCCATGGCAGCAGTAGAAAGCTTTTTCTTTTCTTTGTGAATGATTAGTTGATTTAATAATTCGTGGTATTCTACTTTGCTTAAAAATTGATATCCATTGCTAATTTCTATGAGTTCAAACACAAAATCGTGTGCTTTGTATTTTTCTTTTATAATTTCTATCTCCGATAAAACTTCTTCTTCCGTTAAGGTTAATCCTAATGAATTATTGATCAAAGTTTGGATATCTAACAAAGAGATGCTTTGCTCGGAGGCAAAAATTAAGGCCTCAATATGTTTTTGTGTTTGTTCCAATGTCTGTTAATTTATTGCAATTAATAAAATGGGGATGAATTATGCAAACTTAATAATTAATCACTTGCTGTTCCATATATATTGGCATTTCTCTGTTTTCGTATTGCTGAGTCCGCAATTGTGGTGTAAAACCTGCTTCCTTAATAGCATCTTGTATGCCTTGAGCTGTAAATCTATGAGGAGCACCGGCTGCCGAAACTACGTTTTCTTCAATCATGATCGAGCCAAAATCATTTGCTCCAGCATGTAAGCAAATCTGAGCAATGTCTTTGCCCACCGTTAACCAAGAGGCTTGTATGTTCTCAATATTTGGCAACATTATTCTGCTCAAAGCTATCATACGGATGTATTCATCGCCAGTAACGTTGTTGGTAATGCCTCTAATTTTCTTTAATAAAGTACCATCATCTTGGAAAGGCCAAGGAATAAAAGCGATAAAACCTTTAGCATGTGCGGGTTTTTCTGCTTGAACCTCTCTCAACCAAACTAAATGCTCAAAGCGCTCTTCTATGGTTTCTACATGCCCAAACATCATGGTTGCCGAGCTTGTAATGTTTAGTTGATGCGCAGCGCGCATTACATCTAACCACTCTTTACCCGAACATTTGCCCTTAGAAATTAACCTTCTCACTCGGTCGTTCAAAATTTCCGCACCCGCGCCAGGTAATGAATCTAAACCTGCTTCTACCAAGGCTTTTAACACTTCGGTATGCGTAAGTTGCTCTAGTTTGGCAATGTGTGCAATTTCTGGGGGGCCTAATGAATGAAGTTTTATTTGTGGATACAAGCGTTTAAGTTCTCTAAACAGATCAACATAATACGACAAACCTAAATCGGGGTGATGCCCACCTTGTAGCAGTAATTGCTCTCCACCATAACGAATGGTTTCTTCAATTTTAATTTTATACTCTTCAATTGTAGTAATATACGATTCGT
>JBILKW010000020.1:0-19953 GCA_044376465.1 Sphingobacteriales bacterium
CACCAAAAAACAGTCCAAAATTATTTTTCACCCTAATTCCCTAGCTCTTTAATCGCAATCCAAGCCATTAAGCCCGGTGCAATTTTCAACGATTCTTCGTCGATGTTGAAGTTAGGGGTATGCACCGATGCTGTTATTCCTTTTGCTTTATTGCCAGTTCCTAGTCTGTAAAAACTTGCTGGCATTATTTGCGAATAATAAGCGAAGTCTTCTGCGGCCATCCAAATGTCTAAATCTAATACGTTTTCCTTGCCTAAATAATTTTCAGCAGCGGCTTTTGCTTTTGCAGTTACATGTTCATCGTTAATTAAAAATGGATATCCTTTTCTAATTTCTAGTTCTAATTTTCCACCCATACTTTCCACTAAACCCGTTGCTATGGTTCGAATATGTTCATGTGCTTTTGCACGCCAAGCTTCGTCGAGGGTGCGGAAGGTTCCTTCAATGTATACTTCGTTCGGAATTACATTTGTAGCTCCGTTTGCAATTACTTTTCCAAATGATAATACGGATGGAGTTTTTGGATCTGCATTTCTACTTACTACTTGTTGTAATGCTACAATCATGTGTGATGCAATAAGTACCGGATCAATGTTGAACTGCGGCATTGCTCCGTGCCCTCCTTTTCCAATTACTTTAATGTATAATTCATCTGTACTTGCCATGTATTTCCCAGATCTAAAACCTACTTTCCCAGTTTCTATTAATGGCATTACATGTTGACCAATTATTGATTCTGCTTTTGGATTTTCGAGTGCACCCTCTTTGATCATAATGCTTGCGCCCCCAGGTAATTTTTCTTCGGCAGGTTGAAAAACAGCTTTCACACTTCCTTCCCACTCTTCTTTAGTTTCGTTTAATATTTTTAGTGATGTGAGCAATGAAGATGTATGTACATCGTGCCCACAGGCATGCATGATGCCAGCGTTTTTAGATTTGTATGAAACTTCGTTCGTTTCTTGTATAGGTAATGCATCTATATCGGCACGTAATGCTACTACTTTTCTCGACGGATTTTTTCCAAGCACGTGTGCAACAATTCCAGTTTCGGCTTTCACTTCAAACTGGATATCCATTGCTTTTAATTGAGCTTGAATATATGCGGATGTTTCAAATTCTTGAAATGACAATTCAGGATTTGAATGTATATGATGACGATATGCTTGAGTCTCTGTAAAATATTTTTCAGAAAGCGATTTGATTTTTTCTAACATAAACAATTTTTATAATCCGTATTGATCAATTAAATATACTAAAGCCGCGATAGATGCAGCACCTAATTCTAATTCTCTTTTATTTACCGCTTCAAAAACATCTGTTTCGGCATGGTGAACATCAAAGTAGCGTTGCGAATCCGGACGATAGCCAATTAATGAAATACCCGGTGCCTTTAAAGGCCCAATGTCTGCCCCACTTCCACCTTTTCCAATATCATGCAATCCGTAGGGCTTTAATAAATATTCCCATGACTTTATTTTTGAAATCACATTAGCAGGCGCATCTATACTAAATCCTCTTGGCGTAAATCCTCCGGCATCGGTTTCTATGGCTGCAAGGTGTTGCTCTTTTAATCGTTTTGCTTCTTCGGCATATTTATAACCACCGCGTAACCCATTTTCTTCATTCATAAACATTACTGCTCTAATAGTATGTTTAGGGCGGATGCCTATAGTTTTAAATAAATGCAATACTTCTAACGATTGTACACAGCCTGCTCCATCATCGTGCGCACCTTCTCCTAAATCCCAAGAATCTAAATGACCTCCAACTGTAATAATTTTTTCTGGGTATACACTTCCTTTTATTTCACCAATAACATTGTATGAAATTTTATCAGGTAAGGTATCACAATTAAATTTCATGAAAAATGTAGTGCTTTGTTTTTTAATACTTGCACTTAATAATTCTGCATCTCGTGTAGAAATTGCTGCAGCAGGAATCCTTGGATAGGTATAATCATATCGCATCGCTCCTGTATGAGGGAATTCATCTATTCTTAAATTCATAGAACGAACGATACATGCTACAGCCCCATATTTTGCTGCCTTTGCGGCACCACTGCCTCTTTGGTTTACCGCACCACCGTATGCATGAAATGTTTCTATATGCGTAGCTTCCATTGGGCGATTGTAGAATACAATTTTGCCTTTTATTTTTTGCTCGCCAAGTTTATCTAGTTCATCAAAGTTTTGCACTTCTATAACTTCCGCTTTTATTCCTTTTGCTGATGTTGCAATGGAGCCGCCTAATGCACAAATATTCACGGCTTGTTTAGTAGTAGAAATCTCTGCTTTTGCATCATCTAACCTGCGCCATACCGGTACTTTTACTTCTTGTAAATACACACGATCAAAACCGTATGATTTCATTTTCTCTTCTAAATAGATAACGGATTTGTCGGCATTCTCCGAACCACTTAATCGAGGACCAATGTTCTTACATAAGTAACGCAAGGATTCATAACAATCGCTTTTTGTTAAAGCGGTTTTATAAATATTGCTGATGGTGCTAGAGTCGTTTACTTGACTATAACCCAAAGTAGGAAGCAATAGATAGATCAACAGTTTTTTCATAATTCAATATAGATATAATTAGCTAATTTTTCAATTTGCTAATTAGCTAATTAAAGTACGATCTCTTCAGATTTCGAATTAAACAACTTGTATTGTAAATACTGATAGTTATTATCTGCTTTTACACTGATCCATTTCTTGTATTTAAAATACCATTTTAATTGTTGAGATATAAATCCTTTTTTCAAATAAGCTTCAATAAATGGATGGACCGTTAAGCCAATTCCTTTTTCATTTTGCTCATTTAATACATAGTTTAAATTATTTTCGATATCGTCTAATAAAATAATACTTGCACGAATTTCGCCTGTGCCTCCACAGCTAGGGCATTTCTCAACAGTAACAATGTTCATTTCTGGGCGAACACGTTGACGGGTAATTTGAACTAAGCCAAACCTGCTTGGTGGTAAAATGGTATGTTTAGCTCGGTCTTCGAGCATAACTTCTTTTAAATGATCGAATAAAATTTTCTTGTTCGATGCCTTGTGCATATCAATAAAATCAATCACAATAATTCCACCCATGTCTCGCAAACGTAATTGGCGTGCTATTTCTTTAGCAGCTTCCATATTTACTTGCAATGCATTTTCTTCTTGATTAATTTCAGTAGAACTTCTGTTTCCAGAGTTAACATCAATAACATGTAATGCTTCGGTATGCTCAATAATTAAATAAGCCCCTCCGTGTATGTTTACTGTTTTCCCGAATAAGCCTTTTATTTGGCGCTCTACTCCAAAGTGCTCGAAAATTTGCTCTCTTCCTTTGTAAAGTTTTACAATTTTCTCTTGTTCTGGAGCAATTTGATGAATGTATTGTTTTATATCTTCGTAAATCTCCGGACTATCAACGTGTATATTATTGAAAGATGCATTAAGCATATCTCTTAATACCGTTGCGGTTTTATCCATCTCTCCAAGTACACGCTTCCCTGGTTCGGTAGTTACTAGCTTTGTACAAAAACTTTCCCAACGTGCTACTAACTCATTTAAGTCATTATGCAATTCGGAAACACCTTTGCCTTCAGAAACGGTACGTATTATTACTCCGAAATTCTTTGGCTTTACGCTTTCAATTATTTTCTTTAAGCGGTTGCGTTCAGCAGATGTTTTTATTTTTTTTGATACAGATATAACATCCGAAAATGGTACTAATACCACATATCTTCCGGCCATTGATATTTCTGAGCTTAATCGGGGTCCTTTAGATGAAATCGGTTCTTTGGCAATTTGAACCGGAATAATTAAGTTTTTTCCGAGCACCTCAGAAATCTTTCCGCTCTTGTTTATGTCGTGGTCAAGTATAAAGTTCTCTAACTTTATTGCTTCATTCTTTGGAGCAGTCCTTAATCTTTTGGTATATTTTAATAGAGATTGTACCTGCGAGCCAAGGTCCAGGTAATGCAGGAATGCATCTTTTTCATATCCTACATCTACAAATGCAGCGTTCAAGCCGGGCATTATTTTTTTAATACGCCCTAGATAGATATCTCCAACAGAAAAGTTATTGTTAACTTTTTCGTGGTGCAATTCAATCAATTGCTTGTCCTGCATCAATGCTAGCACTACACCAGTAGGCGTGGCGTTAATAACAAGTTCTTTGTTCAATATAAATTTCTTTTTTCACACAAATCGCTCTGCCGTACAGAAAAATGAACAAGCTGTTTTCTATAAATGAAAACAAATAAGTCATGCACGAAAACGCTAAGCGCTCGTGCATGATAAAAGATTGTAAAGCTTTATTTCTAGCTTATTTCTTTTTATGTCTGTTTTTTCTCAAACGCTTTTTACGTTTGTGAGTAGCCATCTTATGTCTTTTTCTTTTCTTACCGCTTGGCATAAGTTCAATGTTTAAAGTGATACAATTATTTTTCTAATGTTTTAATATAATCATCAATCCCTTTTATTATCTGAGGATCAATAACATACTCTTTTGCTTTTGTTAATGCTGTTATTGCGCTTTTCGTGTCGCCACTTTGTTCAAAAGCTTCTGCAAGTAAAGCATAATTTTCGGCACTAGGCCTTTTTTTTACCACCGTTTCAAATCTGCTAATAGCTTTATCAAATTGTCCGGATTTCATTGAAAATAAACCGAGGTTCAAATTCGCATTCACATTTTCAGGGTCTGCCTCAACTACTTCACGTAATAAAGTTATTCCCTGCATTGGATTTTCAGATCCCTCTACAAAGCATGTTGCCACACCTGTTTTAGCATCTAAGTTACTTGGTGCAATTTTCATTGCCTTTTCATAACTCGTTCTAGCTTTTTCCATTAATAAAGGAGTCAAGTTGCTGTCTGAGCTATTTCTGTACGCATCTCTAAATGCATCTCCAGCTTTTACATATAAATCTGCATTGTTTGCTTCTTTTTCACTTTGTTCTAAAAAGTAGAAACCAGCTACCGCAAATTGTTTGTAGGCAAAATAAGCATCGGCTAATGCCAAACGGCTTTCTGTTTCCTCACTAGCCGATGCTTGTTTTAATTTTTGCTCTAAAGAAGTAAGGTTATTTTTTACTTCCTCAGGAACACTTTTTAAGGCCTTGCTCTTTAATTCCTCGAAGTTTAAGGTACTTGTAGTTTCAGTATTCTGA
This sequence comes from Sphingobacteriales bacterium, assembly GCA_044376465.1. GTDB lineage: Bacteria > Bacteroidota > Bacteroidia > Sphingobacteriales > Sphingobacteriaceae > CAJBVG01. The sequence continues at coordinate 5,162 of JBILKW010000020.1, forward strand.
GTTTCTGCTTCACCTCTCTTGCTTGTATTTGGCGCTATAATATCAAGATTGTATAACACTACCACTAGTGCTATTGCCGAGAATATTAAGGTCCATTGTAACTTGCTGAGGGAGCGCATAAATTATTTTACTTCAACTAAAGTTTTGTTTTTGCTTGAGTTTTTTACTTTTTCAACAAACGTTTTAGCCGGTTTAAAACTTGGCACAAAGTGTTCAGGGATGATAATCGCTGTGTTTTTAGAGATGTTTCTAGCCGTTTTCTTCGCTCTTTTTTTTACGATGAAAGAACCAAAACCTCTTACATACACATTCTCTCCTTCTTGTAGAGAACCTTTAATTACTTTGAAGAAAGACTCCACTGTTTCTTGTACGTCTACTTTCTCAATTCCTGTTTTCGCTGCGATTTCAGCGATAATTTCAGCCTTAGTCATTGTTTCTATTATTTATTTTTTATACAATTTATTGCTCTTTTTTGGGGACGCAATTATACGGCTTTTCATCTATAATCAGAAATAAAATGTTAAAAATCACACAATTATTATTTTTTAAACTTCAAATTATAAGTGTTTGAAAATGTTATACTTGCTTTATAATACTATTTCGAAAGCAAATTTGGCCTAAAATTGAGATATTTGGGCAATGCTTATTAGTAACATCCTCATTTCTTGGTACCATCAATATAAAAGAGATTTACCTTGGCGAAATACCACTGATCCTTATTTTATATGGTTGTCTGAAATCATTTTACAGCAAACTCGAGTAGAACAAGGGCGGCCCTATTACGAACATTTTATTTCTAAATACCCCGATGTGGGCACTCTTGCTAATGCTTCAAGTGATGAGATTATGCGCTCTTGGCAGGGCTTGGGGTATTACAGTCGTGCACGTAATTTGCATTTTGCCGCTAAACAAGTGTTAGCAGAATATAACGGCTCTTTTCCTCGTAATTATAAGGAGCTTATTAAGTTGAAAGGGGTAGGAGAGTACACTGCTGCTGCTATTGCCTCATTTGCCTTCAAAGAGGCTACTCCTGTTTTAGATGGCAATGTGTTTCGTTTTCTTGCAAGGCATTTCGGTCTTTATACTCCTATAAATTCTCCAAAAGCTAAAAAAGAATTTATTTCTATTGCTTTAGAACTTATTGATACAAAAAATCCTGATCTTTTCAATCAGGCTATAATGGAATTTGGAGCTTTGCAATGTAAACCCCAAAGTCCTAATTGCGAAGCGTGTCCACTTAACTCCAGTTGCTGGGCTTTTTTAAATAATAAAGTGAATGAATTACCATTAAAAGATAAAAAACTGACTAGGAGAAGCCGCTTTTTTAATTATTTTATTTTGAAAAATGACGGCTCTATCGCTCTGAACAAACGTGAAGAAAAAGATATCTGGCAGGAACTATATGAATTCCCGCTAATTGAAACTAAAAAAGAAATGTCGGAAATAGAAGTTTTAGAATTAGCAATGGAATCAAAATTATTATCCGAAAATATGCAAGTAGTAAAAATTTCTGAAAAAATTAAACACGTGTTAAGCCATCAAGATATCTTTGCAAGATTTTTTGAAATTTCAGACCCGCATTTTCAGCATCAAAATCGCGATAAATACCTATATATTAAGGATGACGAAATAAACTTTTTTGCATTCCCTCGCTTAATCGAGGTTTACTTACGAAAATAATTCATACCTTTATTTTGTTAAAAAAATAAAATATGTCAGGTGTAAACAAAGTAATTTTAGTCGGACATTTGGGCAAGGACCCAGAAGTTAGACATTTGGAGAATGGTGTGAATGTTGCTTCGTTTTCTCTGGCAACTACCGAAACTATTACCAATAAAAACGGGGAAAAGCAAGACCTAACCGAATGGCACAATATTGTGGTATGGCGTGGGCTTGCAGATGTTGCAGAGAAATATTTAAAAAAAGGAAAACAAATTTATGTAGAAGGTAAAATTAGAACTCGTTCTTGGGATGATAAAGAAGGTGTGAAAAGATACACTACTGAAATTATTGCCGATTCGTTTACCATGTTAGGTAAAAAAGACGACAGTGGAAGTTCTAATTCTGGCAATACCAATACAAACATTCCTTCTGCAAATGAAATTGTAAATAGTTCGGGTGGAGAAGACGATTTACCTTTTTAATTTTAACTAATTTATTAAATTTTGGAAACACAGACGGATCCTTATCCCTCCCAAGAAGCAGTTGGTCTTATGCAAAACTATTTAGCAGTTGACCAACTGTTTTTATACTTCATTATAATTATTGTTGCTTTATTTTTATTGGCTTTGTACAGCGCTGCCGAAAAAGCAATACTCAGAATTAAAGATAAAGACATTGCCGATTTAAAAAAATCGAATACCAAATCAGAAGAGCGATTGCTAGGCATGCTCGATCAACCAATGCGATTACAAGCAGCTCTTTCTATAAGCATTACTTTTTTATTGGTAATTATTTCAACTATCTTAAACATTATATTTCACTACTATTTCCAAGAACATTTAAGTTATAATGTGGAAATATTTTTGTTCACCGTATTCATCACCCTTATACTATTAAAAACAGCCACTTTTATACCAGGTTTATATGCTACGAGATATTATCTTGGATATTCTCGCTGGGTAGTTGGCTTACTTTCTGCAACACAATGGATTTTAAAACCAATTATCGAATTGTATTTTTTTGTATTCAGAATCCTAAATAAATTAGTTCCAAAATCTTATAGAATTAATGAAGATGAAATGAATCGTATGAACGATTCTGAATTAATAAACGAAGAAAACGAAGAAGAGCAAATGATTTTAAAAGGCATTGCAAACTTTGGCAACATTTCGGTAAAACAAGTTATGCGAAATAGAATGGATGTGGTGGCTATAGATTTCGAAATGGAATACAAACAAGTAGACCGAAAAATAAAAGACACTCGCTATTCACGCTTACCCGTATTTGAAAATAATTTAGATACCATTAAAGGAATTTTATACGTGAAAGATTTGATGATAAACCGCGACGAAGTAAATTTTGAGTGGAAATCCTTAATTCGCCCAGCATTTTTTGTACCGGAGTATAAAAAAATCGACGATTTGTTGAAAGAATTTAGAACTCGTCATACTCACATTGCTATTGTGGTAGATGAATATGGTGGAACATCTGGTATTGTTACTTTAGAAGATATCTTAGAAGAAATTGTGGGCGACATCACTGATGAATATGATGAAGCAGATGATGAATTGCGTTATTCTAAACTCGATGATCATAATTATGTGTTCGATGGAAAAACACCACTTACTGATATTTATAAGTTATTAGATATTGACGAAGAAACCTTCGACGAAATACGCGGTGAAGCAGATACCATTGGAGGTTTAGTATTAGCCATTGCAGGTAGGTTTGTGATGACCAAAGAGAAAATAAATTACGAAAATTTTATTTTTACCGTTGAGTCGGCGGATAGGCGACGTGTGAAAAGAGTAAAGCTTACAATAGTTACAGAAGATGAATAAATTAGGTTTAATATTACTTTCTTGTTTGTTATTTTCATGTAACAACGACTATAGTCCTAAACCCCGAGGGTATTATAGAATAAACTTACCTGAGAAAACCTATAAAAATTATAAAAGCGATTGCGCCTACTCTTTTAACATTCCTACATACAGCGAGGTGGTAAATGATAGCACTGCCGATGCTACGGAGTGCTGGAAGAATGTTGTTTATAAAGGCTTAAACGGCCGACTGCATATGAGTTACTATAAAATCGCTAACAAAAAAATGTTGGCTTCGTTAATAGAAGATTCTCGAAGATTGGTTTTTAAACATACAGTAAAAGCAGATGGAATTAGCGAAAGTCGTATTGACCATCCAGAGGTAAAAGTACATGGATTGTATTATGATATTGAAGGTAACGCAGCTTCGTCTGTTCAGTTTTTTGTAACAGATAGTACAGAGCATTTCTTACGCGGCGCATTGTATTTTTATGCCGCACCTCAAATAGATTCTATAAAACCTGTATTAGATTTTGTAAAAAAAGACATTGCAGTAATGCTCGAAACTTTTAAATGGCAGTAGATAGTGTGCTAGTGTGATAGTGTGATAGTATGCTAGTGTGCTAATGAGATAGCATACTAATAAAGATGTATTTCTTCTGCCTGAATAATTTCTTTTGTCACGTTATCTTGAATAAAAGCTACAAAGCTCATGTGTTTTTCGCTCCAACTTGGATCGAGCACTTGAGTATACGATTTAGTAATAGTATAGCCTTTAGGAATAATTGTGTTAATGGTATACACCTTATCTCCCCAAGTAGAGTTTACAGCTTTTCTAAGCAAATGACGATGTACAAAATCGGGTACATCTATGTTGCCGCCGGTAGGGCTGCATTGTGCATAATATTTTTGCCAATTTATTACACTGTCTTCAACAGCGTATAAAACTAATTGGTGTGCAGCACTTGCTGCTTTTAAATATTTAACATCGATGTTAATGGTTGCAGTACGGCTACTCGCGTTATATGCTTTGCTCATATCTATTTCTGCAATTACAGCAGTATCTAATTGCGCAATGGCACTAGCCCATGCAGTAGCAGACAATACTCTATCACTATTATATGGAGTTCTGCTTACCATTCCGGCAGGTAATCCTATACCGCAAGTATTACAACCCACGTCAAACGCAATTGCTAATTCTTCACCAGCGGCTGTTCTATAATCTGATCTAAATTTACTACCACTAGGATAGGGCTCTGCAAAAAATCCAACGTGCGTACTCACTACAATTACCCGTTCACCGTAAATAGAATCTAATTTTTTAGCCTCCTCAGCAGCACAAGGGCAGTTTCCACAAGTATGCCCGGTATAATCTTCTAATAAAATTTTACGAAGCGGTTTAGTGGTATCAATGTTATTGTTCACTTGTTCATCAAATGGCCCTTCTAATACATCACATGATGTAATAACTATTGAAAATAATAATGCAATAAATAAAATATTTTTCATCTTAAAAAAATTAAAAAGTAGAGGTAATAGAAACTCCAAATCCATTTGATGCTGGAATTTGGCGACATACACCTCCTACACATAAAAATCCTTCACGCTGTTTACCGTATGATAACGCTATACGAGTTGCATTTTGTATATAGCCAATTGATGTAGAAACATAATGCACTTCTTTTAATGCATTTCTTGGATTTTCATAATTGTACTGATCGATTAATGCAAAGAACCAGTGTGGTGAAACAGTATATTCTACTAATGCCATCGCCCATGAGCCGTCATCTTTTTTATTTAATAAGTGTTGAAGTTCTGTCCTAACTGTGTTTTTTTTGTTTATTCTATACTGTGTTTCTAAAATATTGATGTGAGAATATAAGGTGCCGAAACCCGACAATCCTTGCACTACATCTTTATTAAAGATTTGATACATGTAGGTATAAGTTACTTTCCAATTGGCGTCTATTTTTTTAGTAACTACAAATTCCCAATCTTCATACATCAATACTTTACCTGGGGCAATGTTATTTACATCGTACCCAAAATCATCGCCAGTTTTGCTTGTATCTAAACTACTAACATGCGAGTAAGCCAAACTTACCATTGTTCCGTATTTGCCACCCAAAAGTGTTCCTTTTTTAAAGTTGTATGATATTTCTGCTTGGTATCCGAACTCTCCGTTTGGCTGTGTTGCATATGGATAAAAAGAAGCAAATGCGTACGTATATTGTTTAGTAATGGCTGGCAAATAATTTATTAATAATACGTTTCCAGTAGCATCTCTGTTAGACTTAAAATCCATATTATCTACATATTTTGCTGAGGCTAATATGCTTAAGCCTTTGTTTGCATAAGTTGCCGACGCAAATAATGCAGAACCTGGTTTATAGATGTATTGATTTGTAAACGATGGATCGTTTATTTTATAAGCATACTCAGCATAGAAATTCATCTTCGGAGTAATAATATTTATACGAGCCGCTGATGATGCCACATTTTCTGGTAAAATTTTTAAAGGGTTTTGATCTTCTTGGTATTTACTAACGATGCTTGCGCCAATTATGTATGTTGTACTTTTATCTGATAAAGAAGGAATTAATTCATTTAAATTAATTTCTCCATCAAAACCTCTCACAATGCCTTCTCCTTTTTCGAAGAAAAAACGCTGTTGACCGATAACTGCTTTTAAGTAAATTCCTTTTTTAGGTTGATAACGAATTCTCACTCCATCCATTGCATTGTCTACTCCCAACCCTCGTTCTTCGTAGCTTCTGAAAATTAAACCTGTGCCAAATTGCTCATAGAAATTACCAACGGTAAATTCTAAATTATCAACTTCATAAGATGCGTATCGGTATGTAATACCACTACCATTATATCTTGAATCGAAACCAACCAATGGGCCTAAGTACGATTCGTATCTTAAACCAGCTTTAAACTTACCTCTAGTATAGTTGAGGTTAGCAAAACTGTTCATTCTTATTTTTTCGTCTATTTTTTGAGCACCAATTATACTGTCTTCAATATAATTTTGAGCATCAAATTGAAAATTACCATGTAGCTCCCCGGAGTTAAATTTATTTTCATTTTCTTGAGCGAATGCAATGCCTGTTGCGAACAAACAACTCAAAAAGAATATTTTTTTCATTTTATTATTCTTTAATCGATTCTCCTTTTGCAAGCTTCTTCACCAGTTCATATAACTCATCTTCGTCACCTGGAGTGTAGGAGTTGTGTTGCCACACAACTTCTCCCTTCCCATTAATTAAGAATGTATGAGGGATGTTGTTTACATTTAAAGCACGTTTAAAATCACCATTCGGATCTAAATAAATTTCATACTCCCAATTTCTCGCCACCACAAAAGGTTGTACACGAGCCGTGTTTCTTGAATCGTCTGTTGATATAGCTACCACTTTTACACCTGTTTCTTTCTGCCATTCTTCATATACCTCTGATATAGCCGTAAGCTCCTGCACGCAAGGCTTACACCAGGTTGCCCAAAAGCTAATAATTATTGGTTTACCATCATTTGATAATTGCGAAGTGTTAAAGGTTTCGCCTGCAATTTTCTTAACATCAACTGATGGAATTTTGCTTTGAGCATTTGAAACGATTGATGCGATTATTAAGCAAATCGTTAGTAAGATTTTTTTCATTTTTTAATTTGTGCTTATAGGAAATGTTAAAATTAATGATTTCCATTAAAATATAAACAAAAACAGCCAATATTTCTATTGGCTGTTTTAATAGTATTTAAAACTGAATTAGCGAGTTAGAGCAACTTTAGTGCTTACTACATCGTTACCAATTTTAATGGTAGCTTGGTAAATACCATTAGCAACAGATTCGTTTGCTGTCCAAGTTAAGAACTGAGAACCTCCAACAAATTTAGCATCAGCGCTAGTGTATATTAAACGACCAGTTAAGTCGTAAATTTCTAAGGTGGCAGCTTCTGTAATTTTATTCAATTTCACTTCAAAGTTTGTAATACCGTTTGAAGGATTAGGGAATGTATTTACAGTAAATGCATCTGCTTTTTTTGTAATGATGCCTGTACTGAAGTTTTTCTCATTTGAATTAAAAACTTCGCCAGTGTTTGCATCCGTAACCCAAGCGATAATGTGAACTTTATCCGGGTTAATTCCAGCTGGTAATGTATAGGTATAGTTAAACGTATGAGTTGAGTTTGCTGTAACTGAAGTAGGTAAACTAGCTTCTGTACCTACCCAATTTCCTAAAATTGCACGGGCAACGTGGTCATAAACCATTTGAGCTGCTGGAACAGGATTCGGTAAATTATGATAGTTACCCATTGGTCCATTTGCACCACCCGAGTAAGCATTTACTTGGTTGTAACCAGAGCCTGTACCTCTTACGCCGTCTTCAACAACTACGCAATTGAAACGTAAATCGCCAGCTAAGTCTGCAGCAAATGTAGCTGACAAATCGATGTTATATCCTCTTGTACCTGCATTATAAGTAGCATTTACATTGATGTCACACGGAGTGTAACCGTTAATTCTTACATCATATTCATCAAAGAATTGTGATGGATCGAATTCGCCATCTTTACGATCAACTAAACCACTTGGGTAACCAGCAATGTAACCAGCTAAGTTAGCATCGTATTCTGCAACTACCATTGGGTCGTTATTATGAACTGCCACTAACATTGCAGTTGTAGGATATACTTTATGTAATGAATCCATGTAAACAGAACCTCTAGGGCACCATTGGCACCATGTTCCGGTAGCTTCTTCGAATAATACGCGTTTTGTAGGTTGAAATGCTAATGCAACAATCGATTGATTTAGGGTATCATTCGCTTTGTTATTGTCATCTGTTAATTCAGCCCAAACTTTTACTGGCCATGTACCTGCAGAAGGGATTACAAATGGTGTAGTATGGTTGAAAGTATAGGATTCAGCAGAAGCAATATTTAAGCCAGTTAAGTTTGCCGTTTGTGTAGAGCCATTAGCAGTATATTTAATTGCTAAGCTAGTTATTGGGCTTGAACCTGCATTTAATACTTCACCAGTAATGTTTATTGTAGAACCAGCACCACCGAATGGAGCAAATGTTAATTTATTCATTGCAACATCATCTGCCGGTTGTACTCCGTTAATAAATTTATAGAAAGCGTTATCAACAGGAGTATCTTCATTTCCGCCATTTGTAACAACTGATGTAGTATTTGGCGCACCATTTACTGCGTATGCGTTTGAACCATCAACTTGTATACCGATTGTTAATGAAAGAGGAGTTGCAAAAGTTCTTTGGTCTACAATGTATATATCATTTGTAGTTTCTTCTAACACGATACCCCAATAGGTCCAGTTTTGACCTATTGAGCCTGGAGCTGAATAAGAAGTAAATTGAATCCAATATTGGCGGAATGGAGCATCTCCAAACACTTTCCAACGAATTACATCGTTAGCACCTTGACCAGATAATCCCCAAACCATGATAGAATTATCAGGAATAGAAGCACTTGGCAATGCTTGATTTGTAGAGCTTGGTACAGCGCCTGCTGTAGTTGAGAAAGTTAACACACCTGATGTAGAAACCTTGTAAGCGGTTACCGGACTACCATTGAAATTAAATGTAAAATCACTTGGTAATGTAGCTACACTTGACCATGCTGGTACAGCACTGGTAGTAGCAATGTTTGTCCAGCCAGTCGCTGTCGGCTGCTCAACATCTGTGTTCACGCCTTTCGGGTTTTCACCAGCAGATAAGTTCGGTAGATAGTAGTATTGTGCATTTGCAATTGTTGCAAAACTCAAGACAATCATTAAAGTAAAAATTTTTTTCATTTTTTTATATAGATTTGTAGTGATAATGATGCGTTTAGTCATCAAATAATGTACCATATTAGGGAAAAAAAACCAAACCAACAAAAAAATGGTATAATTTTAGCTATCTATGTTAATAATCAATAAAATAACTATGAAAAAAACCCTACTTTTTGTAATTGCATCTAGTATATTCTGTTTTGCGAATGCTCAGAATATACAAATTGTAAATCCAGTGACCAATGTACTAGGCAATTCTGAGGAAATAGCATATATTAATTTGTACGTTAAGAACAATAGTTCATCCACTCAAGAAATATATTTACAAAGAAAAATTATTTCTTTGGTGCCTGGCCATTTAAGTTATTTCTGCTTCGGGATAACATGCTACCCTCCAGGAGTAAGCAAATCTCCAGACAATTTAACCTTAACTGCAGGTTCTACAGACGAATCGGTTAAAACATACATCGACCCTCGCTCTACGGTTGGAGTAAGCACTGTAAACTATTGCTATTATAATTTAGCAAAAACAGATTCTGCATGCTTATTATTAACTTATGACATGGCATTAACCGGAATTGTAAACAATTCACATTTAAAATTTGTGAAGGTATTTCCGAATCCTGCTGATGAAAACATCAATTTAACTTTTAATACTGAAAAAGTTTATGCAAAATCTGAAATTCAAATCAGCGATTTAAGTGGGCGTGTTGTTGTTTCTGAAACAGTAAGCACTACAGAGGGTTTAATTAAATTAGACGTAAGCACTCTTCCTGCTGGAATATATGTTTGCAATTTAGTTGCTGATGGGCTTTCTATCGCACGAGATAAGGTGATTGTAAGATAATATGTAAATGCGTAAATATGCAAATGTTCAAATGGGGTGCTTCCCATTTGCATATTTGCTTATTTACGCATTTACTACTCCCTTCCAGGAGAGTGATGCAAATAAGCAGAAAATTTTCTATCAGCATTTGGCTTTCTGTTGTAAATAATATCTACCAAGGGATCTAAGTTTTTAAAATTAGATCGTTCGTTGTTACATAGTATTATAATGGTGTGGCGATTTTCTAAATCGCGCATAAAAAAAGTTTTAAATCCATTCCACCATCCGCCGTGGTATACTATTACTTCTCCACTTTTTAGTTGATACGTTCTCCATCCAAAGGCATAATTAAATGGCCCTTCTAGTTTTTTGCTACCCGGCATGTACATAGAATCTAAACTACTGTCTGATAAAAAATTTCCAGAATGCAATACCCTATCCCATTTATGCATATCATCTACCGTAGAATAAATTCCTTTATCGCCCGTAGCTCCGTCTAAATAATCGTGCCTCACTTTCGCGCCCCATTTGTCGTACGCATCCACATAGTTAAATTCACCTAACTTATTTACATCTAATACATGCGTATGTTTCATGCCTAATGGTTTAAACACTTCTTCCTCCATGTATTTCTTGAAAGTTTTGCCACTTGCTTTTTCTATAATTGCGGCCAACAAAACATAACCTGTATTACTATAATCCATTCTTCTATCCGGGAAAAAGTAAACAGGAGGATTGTTGTTAATCATCATTTCAACAACACCTTGGTTTGTTAATGGCGTTTTTCTATCCGAATATTTTTCGCTGAAATACGTGTAATTGCTTAGGCCTCCTCTATGTTGTAGTAATAATTTTATGTTGATGTTTTTATAGGGGAAATTCGGATAGAATTTTTGAATACTATCATTCAAACTTAGCTTCCCTTGTTCCACTAATTTCAAAATAGCCGCCGCAGTAAATTGTTTACTTACCGATGCTAACTGATAAACAGAATTTAATTTAAGTGCATTTTTTTTCTTGCCCGGATCTTGGTAACCGTACGCACCTTTAAATAACACATGCTCATTGTAACTAATTAGCACTGTGCCATGGAAGTTTTGCTTCGTAGCTAAAGTTTCAAAAAACGCTTCTATTTTTTTTGCTTTTTGTTGAAAAGCAATCGTATCATACGGATTTAAGGGTTCTTCTAAACTTACTTTTGCTGTTTCTGTTTTTTGCGAACAAGCTGTTGCAAAAGCAAGTAATCCAATTGCAAAAATTTTCCTCATCAACTTAAATCTCTTTTATTTTATTTTTAAATAATGCGTAAACTGGAATCCCCAAAGCCACTATAATTAAGCCTGGCCAAGAGTAATTGGGTTTGTATATCAACAAAATTATACATACTGCCGATGCTAATAAAACATATAGAATCGGAATAAAAGGATAGCCCATCGCTTTGTATGGTCGCTCTGCATTTGGTTGTGTTCTTCTTAATTTAAAAATACCCAAAATGGTAAGTATGTAAAATAACAAAACTGCAAACACAACATAATCTAATAAGTCGCCATACGAGCCCGACAAGCAAAGTATACATGCCCAAATGCACTGGTAAACCAAGGCATTACCGGGTACACTATTTTTATTGAGTTTAGACATCCCCGAAAAAAACAAACCATCTTTTGCGGTAGCATAATACACACGAGCACCAGAAAGTATGCATCCGTTATTACATCCGAAAGTAGAAATCATAATTAATACAGCCATTAACAAGGTAGCACCTGGCCCGCCAATAGCTTCTGCTACTGCAGCCGCCACCCTATCGTTGGTAGAAAATTGTATTCCTCTACTCATTACATCCACTCCATTTGGGTCGCCATGTAAAGGCAATACCAACAAGTAAACTACATTCATTAATACATAAATGAGCGTTACTAAAGAAGTGCCGATAACCATACTTAATACTAAGTTTCGTTTAGGGTTTTGAATTTCATCGCCAGAAAAACCAATATTATTCCAAGCATCGCTAGAGAATAAAGAACCAACCATGGCAATTCCGATGGCAGGAACAATGCCCCAAGCCACAATGGTTTCAATGCTTAATGTACCGCTCGCATCTTTTGTGCTACGCGTAGCCGACCACATATCGCTAAAGTTTGCAGTAGCAACATCATAATTAATCCCAAAAAGTAAGCCGACTATTATTAAGCCAAATAGCGCAACAATTTTTGTGCTACCAAAAATATTTTGAATCCATTTCCCATTTTTTACTCCTTTAGAATTTATAAAAGAGAGAAGCACAATACTGGCAATGGCCAATAATTGCACACTGCTAATTTTAAAACTACCAAGCTTTAGTAGAACATTGTCTTCAGAAATAAGATCGGGCAATAATACCCCTGTATATTTTGCAAAGGCTACACCAACGGCAGCAATAGTACCTGTTTGTATCACAAGAAATAAAGTCCATGCATATAAAAAGGCAATGGGTTTGCCCCAAGCTTCGCGAAGGTATACGTATTGTCCACCTGCTTTTGGCAACATAGCAGCAAGTTCACCGTAACTTATAGCGCCGGCAATAGTAATAAAACCTGTAATTAGCCATATTAATAATAGCCAACCAGATGAGCCTACTTGCCTTGCTATATCCGAACTCACAATAAATATTCCCGAACCAATCATTGTTCCGGCCACTATCATTACCGAGTCGAACAGCTTCAATTCTTTCTTAAATTCTTGCTCTGCCATTTTTTTTAATTTTTCACTAATATAGTAATATTCGATAGACCGAAAATCCGATAGGCCGAAAGACCGAAAATCCGAAAGACCGAAAATCAGTTAATTAAAAGTATTAAAAGCTTTTTTGTTTTATCGGTCTTTCGGTCTGTCGGATTTTCGGCCTATCGGTTTATCAGTATTTCGAATAAAGTCTTACTTTTGTAATACAAAAAACTAAGCAAATGGTAAAAGAAGTTACAGTGCAAGAATTAAAAGCGATGAGAGATGAAAACAAAGATTTTCAGCTAATCGATGTGAGAGAAGAATTTGAATATGAAACAGTGAATATACAAGGCGAGTTAATTCCACTTGGCAACATATTACTAGAATCTGATAAAATTGCAAAAGACAAACAAGTGGTAATACATTGTAGAAGTGGTGCTCGTAGCGCTGCAGCTATTATGCAATTAGAACAGCAATTTGGATTCGGCAATTTGTATAATCTCAAGGGTGGAATACTTGCGTGGATAGCGGAAGTAGATCCAACTTTGCAATCTTAATCGAATTTACGAACTAGCGAACTGGCGAATTTGCGAAAGCAATTCTGTCGCCAATTTGCCAGTTCGTAAATTCGCTAGTTCGTAAATTCGCTAGTTCGTAAATTTGCTAGTTCGCAAATTCGCTAGTTCGCCAATTCGAATATGGTTTATCGAAAGAAAAAATACAGCTACTTAATTAGCACCGACAGACGGAAGCTAAAGTCTGCGTTTATTTGTGAGAATTTACAAGCAATGTATTGGGGGCAAGATTTAAGTTCGGAAGAGATAATGAATTCTATACATAATTCTAGGGCATATGGTTTGTACCATCAAAACAAACAAATAGGATTTGCAAAAGTATTGAGTGATTATGCTCGTTTCGCCTATCTATCGGATGTGTTTATAGCAGAAAAGTATAGAGGGAAAGGCTTATCTATTTTTTTATTGAAAGGAATTTTAGAAGATCCAATTTTTGCAGATGTAAAAAAATGGATGCTTGCCACTCGTGATGCACATGGCTTATATAAAAAAGTTGGTTTTACTAAATTATTAGATCCGAAATCGTTTATGCAAATGAAGAAGGGAACATAAACAAAAAATCTTATTTTGCGTTGCCGTATCTAAATTCTTCGAAATTATCAACTCCATCAACAGTTCCCTCTATTCTGGCAAATAAGGAATCGTCTAGCATTTTTTTGTATATAATTCGTTGAGGATAATCGTGGTTAATGTTTTCGAATACAGCCTGCTCTTCTATATCTACCAACGTAAAATCTGTTGTTTCATCGTTGTTCACCGTAACCGAATAAATTATTTGGCCATTTCGTAATATTACTTTTGCGTTTTCAGAAAAGGTAGTGTCGCCATCTGTAGAGATAGCATATGCATGACCATTATAAGTAGAGTCGTCAACTTTATTCCAGTTCTCAAAAAGAGTGCCTTCTTCTGTTGTGCTTTTCCAATTTCCGAGCATCCACTTTAAGCTAGAAAGTTCAACAGATTTATCGCTGCTGCATGCTTGGAATAAGAAAATTGAACTGCAAATAAAAGATGCTTTTAAAAGTTGGGTTTTCATGGCGTATAATGTACCACAAAAGTAGTCACTTAATTTACAAAATGTTAATTTTTATTTAAACATATCTTAATTACTAACCTCTTTTAAATTCGAAAATGGTAATCTCTGGTAAAATTCCAATTCTGCCTGGGTAGCCTAAGAAACCGTAGCCAACGTTTACATATAGTTTTTGAGCATTACTCTCGTATAATCCAGACCATTCTGGATATACATATTGTACCGGGCTCCATTTAAAATCGCCAAACTCTACTCCAAACTGCATGCCGTGTGTATGCCCAGCAAACATCATGTCTATATCTTTATGATCTTTTAATATCTGTGCTCTCCAATGACTAGGGTCGTGCGATAGTAATAGTTTCACCGGCGAGTCAT
>JBILKW010000021.1:0-19893 GCA_044376465.1 Sphingobacteriales bacterium
ACTAATCAAGAAATATTTAGCATTACAGAATTAATTGAAGCTTTTTCGGTAGATAGAATTTCAAAATCTGGTGCAAAATTTGATGCTAATAAAACTAAGTGGTTTAACCAACAATATTTGAGGGCGAAAGAGGATGCAGACTTAGCAGAAATTTTTAACAAAGAACTCTTATCAAAAGGTATCAATGCTGATATAAACTACGTCGAAAATGTTTGCGCCTTAATTAAAGAGAAAGCACAATTCATCACAGAATTTTGGTCATTGGCTTTTTACTTTTTTGAAGAACCAACTGATTTTGATGCCGAAGTAATTAATAAAAGATGGAAAGATAATGTCCCAGACTTTTTATTGAATTTAACAAATGCATTAAAAACATTAGAAGATTTTTCTCACACATCCATCGAAAATAAATTTAAAGAAATAGCGGAGCAAACTGGAATTTCTCCAGGTTCGGTAATGCAGATATTTAGAGTGGCAATCTCTGGACTTGCAGCAGGACCAGCAATTTTCGAAATGATATCATTAATAGGAAAAGAAAAAGTGGTTGCTCGTTTAGAGAGAGCAATTAAACATTTCAACGAAACAAAATAATGAAAATCAAATTATTAATACTTTTAATAATTGCAGTGGCTACGGGTTGCCAATCGTTGAAATTCGATCGCTACCCTGGTGAAAAACAAAGTGCTTTCCCTAAAGAATTACAAGGTACTTATCTGTATATTCATGAAAGTAATAATAAGTCGGATACGGACACTATTATTGTTTCTGGAAATTCTTATAGTGCCATAGAGTCGGGTATTACCACGTTGAAAGTACTAGATGCTGAAAATGTTTTTTCGACCCATTCTTCTAAATATTTTTACTTTATGAAAAACGAATCCTTTTGGATTGGTTCTGAAATTAAAAAGCATAAAAAAGGGTTATTATTAGTTCCAATTATTAATCCAACAAAAAATAGCACAAAGCGAGATCAGAAAATTCTAAATAAATATTTTGAAGAGGTGAAATTTATACCTAGTGGTAATACACTTGAAATTAGTACATTTAGTGTAAAGATGAATGAGGAAAATCTTTTGAAATACAGTAAAAAAATTAATCGATTCTCTATAAAACTTATTCAAGTAAAAGAATAATGAACAGACCAATAAGAGTATTAGTTGCAAAATGTGGATTAGATGGGCACGATAGAGGAGCCAAAATAATAGCTACAACCTTGCGTGATGCGGGTATGGAAGTTATTTATACTGGCTTAAGGCAAACTCCTGAAATGATTGTAAATACAGCCTTGCAAGAGGATGTAGATGCAATTGGTGTGAGTATATTAAGTGGTGCACATAATACCGTTTTCCCAAAAATTATGAACTTGATGAAAGATAAAAATTTGAATGATGTATTATTAACAGGCGGAGGTATTATTCCGGAAGAAGATATGCATGATTTAAATGAAATGGGAGTTGGTAAATTATTTCCTCCAGGTACACCCACAATAGAAATTGTACAATATATTAGTTCTTGGGTAGAGCAACATCGTGCTTTCTAATATGAAAATCTTTTTTGCACTCTTCTTACTTTTTTCACCCATCGCATTAAATGCTCAGGTTAATAAATCTGGGTATGGGCAATTTAAGTGGGGCCAATTACATACTAAAACAACCATGCTTACCAATTGCAACTCTAAGCTATCTGGGATAGATTTTATGAATTGCGATTTTGTAAATAGGGATTCTTTATTCTTAAAAAAATATAAATATTTATTTTGTAATGTTCGTTTTTACAAAAACAAACTCGCAGAAATACAATTTGATATTAACCACAACGACTTAGCATCTGTTATTTCAGCACTTACAAAAGAACATGGTTTGCCAATCGTAAAAGAAAAAATACATAAATCATTAGATAAAGAAAACCAATCAACTGGATATTTATGGATAATTGGCGATACGCAAGTATTTGTTATAAATGATGGGAATAAAGTTCCAGCAATTTGTATTCTCTCCTCCGTAACTATCAAAAAAACCTACCCAGCAAACACGTTAAGTTTAGAAAAATTAATTTTTGAATAATGACATACGAAAACATCTTAACAGAGAAAAAAAATGGTACACAGTACATTACCATAAATAGAGCGAGTAAATTAAACGCGTTAAATAAGCAAACATTAGAAGAGTTAAGCCATGTATTTAATGCAAGTTTTGCTGATGCCGAAGTTCGTACAATTTTATTAACCGGCGATGGAGAAAAAGCTTTTGTCGCAGGCGCTGATATTGCAGAGTTTGCAAACTTCAGTGTTGAAGAAGGAAAAAGATTGAGCGCAATTGGTCATGAAAGTGTTTTTAATTTAATTGAAAACTCTCCAAAGCCAGTAATTGCTGCAATAAATGGTTTTGCATTGGGAGGTGGATTAGAGCTTGCCATGAGTTGCCACATTAGAGTGGCAAGTGAAAATGCAAAAATGGGATTGCCAGAAGTTGGCTTGGGAGTAATTCCTGGATATGGAGGTACTCAGCGCTTAGCACAATTGGTGGGTAAAGGCAGAGCATTAGAAATGATAATGACCGCTGATATGGTGAACGCACAAGAGGCTCATAGAATAGGTTTAGTAAACCATGTTACTACCTTAGAAAATTTAATTGCTAAATGCGAAGAGATCCTCGCTAAAATACATACAAAATCTACCACAGCCATTAGCCATGCAATATGTTCGGTAAATGCAGGTTTTGTTGATGGAGTAAATGGATACGAGGTGGAGATAGAAGAATTTGGTAAGTGTTTTGGCACAGCAGATTTTAAAGAAGGCACTACAGCTTTTGTTGAAAAAAGAAAAGCAAATTTCTAATAAGTGCTAGCATTTGAATGATGAATGTTATCCAACAACATTCATCATTTTTTCAAAAAGTCTTGATAAGCCAACTCAATCCCTTCTTCTACTTCTATTTTGTGTTTCCATCCTAGAGCATGCAGTTTATTTACATCCAATAGTTTTCTTGGGGTTCCATCAGGTTTAGAAGGATCAAAAAGGAGTTCACCTTCATAGCCAACAATTTTTTTAATCTGCATAGCAAGCTCTTTTATGCTTAGATCATGCCCTGTGCCAATGTTAATGAACTCTTTTTCATTATAGTGTTTCATCAAAAAATAACAAGCATCAGCTAAATCGCTTGAAAATAGGAATTCTCTTAAAGGAGTGCCTGTTCCCCAAATTTTAACACTACTTAATTTATTGATTTTTGCTTCATGAAATCTCCGAATGAGTGCAGGAAGTACGTGAGAATTTTCAGGATGGTAATTATCATTAATGCCGTATAAATTGGTTGGCATCACAGAAATAAAATTACACCCATATTGTTCTCTATATGCCTCACACATCTTAATGCCTGCAATTTTTGCAATGGCATAAGGTTCATTGGTAGGTTCAAGTTTACCCGTTAATAAATATTCTTCTTTTAAAGGTTGTGGTGCTAGCTTCGGATAAATGCAACTTGAACCCATAAACATTAACTTTTTTACGCCATTAACATATGCAGAATGTATCACATTGTTTTGCATTTGTAAATTTTCATACAAAAAATCAGCTCTATAGGTATTGTTAGCCATAATGCCACCAACTTTTGCTGCTGCTAAAAAAACATATTCAGGTTTTTCTCTTTCAAAGAATTTTGCAACTAAGGTTTGTTGTCTTAAATCTAATTCTATTGAGGTTTGCGTAATAATATTTGTATACCCTTCAGAAATTAATTTTCTTAAGATAGCCGACCCAACCATGCCCCTATGGCCTGCGACAAATATTTTAGATGTGTGTTTCATTATAATTTAATTCTTTATTACTTACTAAATAAAGTACCGCCAAATAACAAATATTGAAAGTATTATTATTACGAATATGGAAGGTTCTGTAAACCCAAAAATACGTTTATCTGCCGAAATACTATAAATAATAATATTAAATCTCATACTATAATTTACAAAAAAGAAAACCTGTACATCACAAATCCCTCTATTACTTTTCTCTTATTTGATGGGTTATGCCATAAATACACTAATATTACAAACCTTAAAAAACAAAAATATGATTTATTATCTTTGACAAAAAAATGTGTTTTGGGTAAAGATAAGTTAAGAAGAT
The DNA here is from genome assembly GCA_044376465.1 of Sphingobacteriales bacterium. GTDB lineage: Bacteria > Bacteroidota > Bacteroidia > Sphingobacteriales > Sphingobacteriaceae > CAJBVG01. The sequence continues at coordinate 4,124 of JBILKW010000021.1, forward strand.
TTGCAGAGTTAGAAACATTTACAAATGTATTTCAGCTAAATCCAGTGCACAAAGGTAACTGGAATAAAGATTATTTTAAGAATAACCAAGATATTGTTCTCGAGTTAGGCTGTGGTAGAGGTGAGTATACGGTAAATCTTGCACAATTCTTTACAGATAAGAACTTTATTGGGGTAGATGTAAAAGGAGCCAGAATTTGGAGAGGAGCCAAAACTGGTATAGAAGAAAATATTTCGAACATGGCATTTCTGCGAATAGAAATTGAAAAAATAGAAGAATATTTTGCCGATGCCGAGGTAAGTGAAATTTGGATTACCTTTCCCGATCCCCAACCACAAATAAGTAGAGAGCGTAAACGACTAACTTCTGAACGTTTTTTATCAATGTATAAAAAAATACTAAAACCAAATGGTATCGTACATTTAAAAACAGACAACGACGGATTATATGAATATACGCTCGAAAAAATAAATGAATATAAGTATACCATATTAAAAAACTCGATTGATTTATATAAAGAAAGTTGGTTAGATGAAGTGTTATCAATACAAACTACTTACGAAAAGATTTACCGAGATAAAGGGAAAAATATAAATTACATTCAATTTAAATTTTGATGAAAGCAGATGCTTCCTTTTTTCAAAGAGTATTTGAGGTAGTAAAACTGATACCCCATGGGCGAGTTACTTCTTATGGAGCAATTGCCGAATACCTCGGAATGAAAGGATCTTCGCGCATGGTAGGTTGGGCAATGAATGCATCGCATACTGCGGATGATAACATACCCGCACACAGAGTGGTAAATAGAAATGGATATTTAACAGGTAAATTTCATTTCGCAAGTCCAACTTTAATGGAAGAACTCTTGCTTTCTGAAGGGATAAAAGTAGTAGATGATAGAATTATAGGTTTTAAAAATATATATTGGAACCCAAACATTGAAATAGCTCAATAACAATGGCAGCTCACTATATGGTCATTTACCATACCTGTAGCTTGCATATGTGCATAACAGATAGTTGTTCCAAAAAACTTGAAGCCTCTTTTCTTTAAGGCTGCACTAATTTCATCAGATTCCTTGGTACTCGTAGGAATATCACGCATAGTTTTTCTTTTATTAATAATCGGTTTATTATTTGGCATAAACGAATATAAAAAGGCATCGAAAGACCCATATTCTTTTTGAATTTCTAAGAATATTTTGGCGTTGGATATAGCTGCTTTTATCTTCAATTTGTTTCTAATGATTCCTTCATTCTGCATCAATTCTTCTACCTTTTCATCATTAAAGTTTGCTACTTTTTTGGGATCAAAATTTGCAAATGCTTTTTTATAGGCCTCTCTTTTTCTAAGAACTGTAATCCAACTCAAGCCTGCTTGTGCACTTTCTAACACTAAGAATTCAAATAACACTTTATCGCTATGCGTTACTTTACCCCATTCCTCGTCGTGATATTTTTCATACAATGGGTCGCCAATGCACCAGTTACATCTAATAATTTCTTTAGGCATGTTATTGTTCGTTTAGTTCGTCCCAATAATCTACTGCTCTGCGGAAATGTGGAATAACAATAGATCCACCAACTAAATTGGCAATCATAAATACTTCCCAAATTTCAGCATTCGAAACACCTTCATCTTTACATTTTCCTAAATGGTATTTTATACAATCGTCGCATCGTAAAACCATTGAGGCAACTAATCCTAACATTTCTTTGGTTTTTACATCTAATGCCCCCGCAGCATAACTTGTGGTATCTAAACTAAAAAAACGGTTAATATTTAAGTTTTTTTCATCGGCAATGCGATCATTCATCTTAGAACGATAGGCATTGAATTCATCGGCTAATTTTCCCATGTATTAAAGGTATAAAATTTAGTTTGATGAAAGGGAGCTCATTGCCTATTTTTTCTATCTTTGAGTAAAGCAAATGATATGAGTAAGAAGTTATTTTTATTAGATGGGATGGCCTTGATTTACAGGGCTCATTTTGCATTGAGTAAGTCGCCTAGGTTTACCACCTCAGGATTAAACACATCCGCAGTATTCGGATTTGCAAATACCTTGTTAGAAGTTATAAAAAGAGAAAACCCTACGCACATAGCCGTTGTTTTTGATACCGCCGCACCTACAGAAAGGCATACAGATTTTGTGGATTACAAAGCGCACCGGGAAGCAATGCCCGAAGATTTATCTACTGCCATACCATACGTATTTAAATTGATAGAAGGTTTTAACATTCCCGTAATTACTAAAGATGGGTATGAAGCAGATGATATTATAGGAACATTAGCCAAAGAAGCAGAAAAACATGATTTCGATGTTTATTGCATGACCCCCGATAAAGATTTTGCACAATTAGTATCCGATCATATTTATATCTACAAACCCGCTCGTATGGGTAATGATATAGAAATAATGGGTGTGCAAGAAGTATTAAAAAAATGGGAAATAGAACATGTACACCAGGTAATAGATATTTTAGGTTTATGGGGAGATGCGGTTGATAATATCCCTGGAATACCAGGAATAGGCGAAAAAACAGCCAAAGACCTTATCAAAAGATACGGATCTATGGAAAACATTATTGCAAACTCGCACGAGTTAAAAGGGAAGCAAAAAGAAAATGTAGAAAATTTTGCCGAACAAGGCTTGCTTTCGAAAAAGTTAGCAACCATTATGCTGAATGTGCCAGTAGAGTTTAACGAAAAAGAATTAGCACTTGATCCGCCAAGTAAAGAATTATTAGAGCCATTATTTGCAGAATTAGAATTTAGAACCCTCGGTAAACGTGTGTTTGGTGAAAGTTTTACAATTGCCGAAGCTTCACAAAATGCATCTAATTCGCAAATGGATTTATTTGCTCAGCAAGTATTGCCTTCTAAAAGAGATGCATTGCCAAGTGCAGATGCTGATGATGAATCTATTCGAGTATATAAAACAATTGAACAAGTACCGCACGAATATTTTTTAGTTGAAACAGAAACAGAAATAAAAAATTTAGTTGAAAAATTAAGCAAGGCAAATTCTCTTTGTTTTGATACCGAAACAACATCTACAGATGCAAATACAGCAGAAATGGTGGGCATGTCTTTCTCTATTAAAAAAGGAGAGGCCTATTATGTTCCGGTGCCAGCTGATAAAAACAAAACGGTAGAAATTGTTCATCAGTTTAAAAATATTTTAGAAGATGAGAAAATAGAGAAAATTGGACAGAATATTAAATACGATATCATTGTTTTTGCATCTTATGATGTGCAGGTAAAAGGACCTTTGTTTGATACCATGTTAGCGCAATACATTGTAGATGCAGATGCTCGAAACAATATGGATATTATGGCTAATGCTTACTTAGATTATTCGCCAGTATCTATAACTACACTTATTGGTGCAAAAGGTAAAAACCAAGGCAACATGCGAGATGTAGAGGTTGCAAAAGTTAAGGATTATGCTGCTGAAGATGCTGATATTACACTTCAGTTAAAAGAAGTGCTCTCTTTAATATTAAAAGAAAATAATGGAGAAGAGTTATTTTACAAAGTAGAAAATCCATTGGTATACGTATTGTCAGATATGGAAATGACAGGCGTAAAAGTGGATGAGGAAACCTTAAAAGTATTTTCTAAAGAATTAGAAATTGATATAAAAAATTTAGAAGAAACGATTTACGAGAAAGCAGGAGTGAAGTTTAACATTGCATCACCTAAACAATTAGGAGAAGTGTTATTTGATAAATTACAGCTCGACCCTAAAGCTAAAAAAACTAAAACAGGCCAATACCAAACTGGAGAAGATGTGCTTTCTGCTTTATCTACCAAGCATGATATTGTTCAGTATATTCTAGATTTTCGATCACTTCAAAAATTAAAATCTACTTATGTAGATGCATTGCCCGAAATGATAAATTCAAAGACAGGCAGAGTGCATACCTCATACAATCAAGCAGTGGCAGCAACAGGTAGGTTGAGTTCTAACAATCCGAATTTGCAAAATATTCCCATTAAAACCACACGTGGCAGAGAAGTGCGCAAAGCCTTTATTGCCAAAGATTCTGAACATGTAATCCTAAGTGCCGATTATTCGCAAATAGAACTTCGTGTAATTGCCGAAATCGCTCAGGAAAAAAACATGTTAGAAGCATTTGCAAATGGCCTAGATATTCATACAGCAACGGCTGCAAAAGTATATGGTATAAAATTAGAAGAGGTAACAAGTATACAAAGAAGAAATGCAAAAGCGGTTAACTTCGGAATTATATACGGACAATCTGCATTTGGCTTATCTCAAAATTTAGGTATTCCAAGAAAAGAAGCCGCAGAAATTATCGACAATTATTTCCTGCAATATCCAGGTATTAAAAAATACATGAACGATACTATTGAGTTTGCAAGGACACATGGGTACGTAGAAACCATAATGAAACGTAGAAGATATTTGCGAGATATAAATTCTGCAAACGCTACAGTTAGAGGTTTTGCAGAACGAAACGCGATAAATGCCCCTATACAAGGCTCGGCAGCTGATATGATAAAAGTTGCCATGATTAATATTTATAATGAAATAAATGATCGTAAGTTAAAATCTAAAATGACCATGCAGGTGCATGATGAATTAGTTTTTGAAGTACATCAATCAGAAATTGAAGAAATGAAAAAATTGGTGATGGAAAAAATGAGAACAGCCATCCCTCTTGATGTACCAATTTTAGTAGAAGTAGGTGTAGGTAAAAATTGGTTAGAAGCGCATTAAAAATTAATAATAATTTATATGGAAGAATTAAAATATCCAATCGGCAAATTTAAAGCCCCAGAAGTATACGATGAAGCATTCAGAAAAAATGCAATTCGTGAATTTGAAGTACTACCCACTTTATTAGTAGATACAGTATTAGGTTTACCATCTAAACAGCTGCTAGGGAAATACAGACCAGACTCATGGAGTATTAGGCAATTGGTACATCATATTGCAGATAGCCATTTGAATTTTTTTATACGATTTAAGCTTGCATTAACGGAAGATCATCCAACGGTTAAACCATACGACGAGAATAAATGGGCTTTGTTGGCCGATGGGAATAACGATGACATAGAAGATTCGATATTAATTATTGAAGGTGTACATAAGCGTTTGCTAAAACTTATAAAATCTATTAAGCCTGATGAATGGGAACGAAAAGTTTATCATCCTGAAAGTAATAGAGACATGAGTTTAAATTTTCTATTAGCTTTATATTCTTGGCATGGAAAACACCATTTGGCACATATTGAAAATGCAATAAGTAAACCGTATTAATGGCAGAAATTGGGGTCGATATTAATAAAGCAAAATTATTATTAGATAATGCTGAACTAGTAGCCATGCCTACAGAAACTGTGTATGGCTTGGCTGCTAATGCTTTTAATGTTGAGGCTGTTTTGAAAATTTACGAAGTAAAAAATCGACCCAAATTTAACCCGTTAATAGTACACAGTAATTCACTTGAGCGCTTTGCAGAGTGGGGAATTGTAATTACAGATCAATTAAAAAAACTAGCAGATACATTTTCTCCAGGCCCTTTAACATATGTGTTGCCAAGTAATGCTGCGATACCTGATATTATTACCGCAGGTCAATTAAGTGTAGCTATTAGAATCCCGAATCATCCATTAAGCCTAGCACTGTTAGCAGAACTAGATTATCCATTAGCAGCACCAAGTGCAAATCCCTCCGAATATGTTAGTCCAACAAGTGCGGAGCATGTACAAGCACAATTAAGTGAAAAAATTCCATATATTTTAGATGGTGGTATTTGTACAGTTGGGGTAGAATCAACCATCATAGATTTAACTCAACATAAAATTCGATTATTAAGATTAGGTGGTATTAGCAAAGAAGAAATCGAATTATGTATTGGAGAAGAAATCGAAGATTTATTAATTTCCGATAATGTTATAGCACCTGGAATGATGAAGCGTCACTACGCTACTTCACATCCAATGGTATTTGAAGCGCAACTTTCTACTGTAAATATTAGCCCTAATACATATGCAATTCGATTTCAAACATATGCTGATTATTTACCTAAAGAAAATCAATTTTTACTTTCAGAAAATGGAAATTTAAATGAAGCAGCAGCAAATCTTTTTTCAACAATGCGTAAATTAGATGCAATGCAAATAGATTTAATAATTGCTGAAAGGTTTCCCACTATTGGCATTGGTAGAGCAATTAACGACCGATTAGAGAGAGCAACGAGTAAGAATTTACATTCCTAATAATTCTTTTAATTTCTGGTAACCACTTTTACTCACTGGTAATTGAATGCCGGAACTTAGCACTGCTAAATGCGATTCTTTATCGTAAGCATCAATACGGGTTACTAAGCTTACATTTACTAAATAAGATCTGTGTATTCTAACAAAATCATTAGTTGATAATTGCTGTTCAAAATAACTCATGGTTTTATTTTTAGAATAACTACCATCACTCGTCATAATTTTTACATTATCGCCATTGGCTTCTATGTATTGTATTTCTTGAGTAGGAATAATTTTGATTTTACCGTCTGATTTTACGACCACTCTATTCTGTGTATTTGCATTGCCAGGTATTTGTAACTGTTCGGCATTTATTTTTGGAATGCTATTTGAACTGAATTTTTGTATCGCCTTATCAAATCTATCTTTATTAAATGGTTTTAATAAATAATCAATCGCATTTGCTTCAAATGCTTTTAATGCATATTCATCAAAGGCAGTTGTGAAAATAATACATGGAGGGTTGTCTATTAACTCTAGCAGTTCGAAGCCATTTATTTTAGGCATTTGCACATCTAAAAATACAAGGTCTGGTTGATGTTGTTGAATAGCCTTCATCCCTTCAAAACCATCAGAGCATTCTGCAAGAATTTTAATTTCGGGATAAGACATTAAATACTCAATAACTATTGAACGCGCTAAAGGTTCGTCGTCTATGATAATACAGGTACTCATTGTGGGATGCTGATTTTTGTGATGAATAAATTTTCTTCTTCTTTAATTTGCAAGAGATCATTTCTTGCATATAATAAATACAATCTTCTTTGAATGGAGTTTAAGCCGAAGCCCGTTCCTTTATCGTTTGCAGACCGAGTGCTTGGGTCGTAAGGGTTGCTCACTTCAATAGTTACAACTTTATTTGTGTGTGTTACTTTTATATTAATGTCTACTGTACCTGTTATATCATACAAACCAAACTTAATTGCATTTTCTACAACAGGCTGTAAAATCATTGCGGGCACATGTGCATCTATATTCTTATCTATTTCTATTTTTGTATTTAATCGATGGCCAAATCGCACTTTCTCGATAGCTAGATACAAATCAAGTTGATTCATCTCTTCAACAATACTAATTTTTTTATTTTCCTCCTGGCGTAAAGTGCTTCTTAAAAAATCAGATAACTGATGAATCATTGTTCTTGCTTGCTCAGGTTTTACCACAACCAATGCTGATATTGAGTTTAAACTGTTGAATAAAAAATGAGGCTGTAGTTTTTGACGTAAACTTAATAACTCGGCTTCTTTAGCTAAATCTTCTAGCTTTTGTCGGCGTTTAGATTGTTCCTTTTGTTCTTCTATCCCGTACCAAAACCAACTAACTCCAAGCACAGAAGAGTTAATCATTAAGCCAAAAATAAATCGTACAGAAAATGACTGATTGATAAATTCTAAATAATTTTTTTCACTAATATTAACATAACTTAAAAAAAATGGGCTTTTTTCAACCCAAATATAAGTGATGATCAAAACCATCAATAAGCTAATCCAAATAGATTTTGCAACAGGTTTATAGAATAGCAAAACCAAACTTATAATTATTGCACAACCAGCTAAAATCGTATTGTAAATTATACTATCCCATATAGATGTTAACCAAGAAAATTTAAATACATTATGTACAATCCAAATGTGAGTAATTGTCCAACTTAAAAAGAGAACAATAAATAAAGCATTAAACTTACGATATGCAAATAAACTTTTCGACATATTAATAGCTACGTATGTCTATGCCACCTAGTATGGAAACTCCTATAATCACTAGGATTTTAGAATCATCGTTATTATTAAAATCAATGATATTTCTTTTGTCATCAAATCCACCAAATACGCTTACTATTTCAGATTGAATTCTCCAGTTTGAAGGAACAATTAATTTTGTACCACCAAATACTTGTACTATTTCTAGTTGTACTCTACCATTAATATCACACTTACTTAAATTAATTTCGTTACCCCCAAAAACAGATACAGTTTCTCCCCCTTTAAAATTTTTACTCACCATAATTTTTTTATTGCCAGCAAAAACTGCAATTAATTCCAAGCGATCATCAAGTGATTCATCGTTTCGTAATTCGGTAAAATTTCCAGACGCTTCATCAAATTGATGTACTTTAACAGGCCTATTTTTTTTCAACATTCGAATTCCTACTGCAATTAAAATGGCTGGAAAAACGACAGAGGACATGCGAACATCATAACCCGCAATTTTATCAACTAAAAAGAATGTACCAAAACCAACTACTATTGCCCACGTCCAATCTTTGAATTTATTACCAATTCCAATGAATAGTCCAACAGCTATTATAAACATTGGCCATGAAGTAACCCAATGTGGTATTGGAAGATCAAATGTTCGCGCTAAAAATAGTAAACCAATAAGTATAATAAAGATGCCAAGCCATTCTTTATTTTTCTTGTTCTTATGTATTTTATGAGTCATTTTCTAACAATTATGATACTAATGTACGTTTAGAGGCAAACCAATACAAATGTATTTCGTTGATACAATATAAAATACCGATGAACGCAGGATTTTCGGGGTTAAAATTATACCTTTGAGGATGTTACAATATATAATAGTTGGCGTATTACTTTTATGGGCTGTGTTTTACCTTGCTCGTAGTCTTCGTAACCAATTTAAAAAAGAAAGGGGCTGCGCATCTAATTGTAAGTGTGGAGTAGATTTCGAGCAAATCAATACGAGTAACAAATAGCCATGAAAATCGAATCAATTAGTAGTGTACAAAATCCAAAAGTTAAAAATCTAGTAAAACTTATTGAAAAGTCGTCTGAAAGAAAATCACAGAAATTAATTGTTGTAGAAGGCTTACGAGAACTAGGATTGGCAATTTCTGCGGGTATGGAAATAGAGCAACTATATTTTTGTGCAGATTTGGGAGCGAATGAACACGAATTAAAAGCCTCACAATATTTTGAAGTAAGTAGAGAAGTGTTTGCAAAAATTGCTTACAGAGAAAAATCAGATGGGTACATAGCCTTGTTAAAACCAAGGTATTATGCATTAGATACTTTAGCATTATCTGAAAAGCCATTCATAATCATATTAGAATCTCTAGAGAAACCAGGTAATTTGGGAGCAATTTTAAGAACTGCTGATGCAGCAAACATTGATGCTGTAGTAATTTGCGATCCAAGAACCGATATTTATAATCCAAATGCAATTCGCTCAAGTGTGGGTTGTATATTCACAGTACCCATTGTGGTAACTACAAATGAAGAAGCAAAAAACTGGCTTGTAAAAAACAACATTAACCATTATTCTGCAGCCTTAACTGCCCTAAAAGCTTATACGGAAATTAATTTTAATTTACCCAGTGCCATCATCATGGGTACGGAAGCAACAGGCTTAAGTGATTTTTGGTTAAATGACATGAATAACCAGATTAAAATTCCGATGGAAGGGAAAATCGATTCCTTAAATGTCTCGATATCAACAGCAATTTTAACCTTTGAAGCGAAGAGGCAGCGTAACTGAAATTTTACAAAAATGCACTGATTTTGGTGGCACTACTTAAGTGGTGCCACCACTTAAGTAGTGCCACCAAAATTGGACCTCAAAAATATTTTTATTTATTTTCTATCAATACAGTAGCGTAGGCAACCACACCTTCTTCTCGGCCAATAAAACCCATTTGCTCATTTGTGGTGGCTTTTATTGAGATATCATCTTCTAAAATATTCATAGCCTTAGCCAATAAGGTTTTCATGGCAGGAATGTGTGGGTTTATTTTTGGAGCTTCTAAGCAAATCATACAATCTATGTTACCAATGGAATAGTTTTTTGTTGAAATTAATCTTACACACTCTTTTAGTAAAATTACACTCGAAATGCCTTTCCATTGAGGATCGGTATTGGAGAAATGGAAACCAATGTCACGCATATTTGCTGCTCCCAGCAAGGCATCGCAAATAGCATGTATAAGAACATCAGCATCGGAGTGCCCAAAAGCTCCTTTGTGGTGGTTCAATTTCACACCACCCATATAAAAAGGATGTCCATCTTTTAACTGATGGACATCGAAACCAAAACCTACTCTGATTTTCATAATATGTTATTGTTTTGCGGGATCAGGTGTTTCAAAATTGAATGTTAACGAGAATCGCAAGGTGTTTTCTAACGGATTAGTTTGTGTAGTTGGAATTAAATACGATAAATCTAACCCAAAAATATTGTATTTAATTCCAGCACCAATTGTAAAATATTGTCTATTGCCTTTTGTTGGGTGCTCATAAAAGTACCCTCCTCGAATTGCAAATTGTTTGTCATACCAATATTCAAAACCCGTAGAATAATATAACTCATTAAACTCTTCTTGAGCACCACCTGGGGCATCGTTAAATGATTGAAATATACCTCTTGGTACCGATACATCTGTTGTTTGGCCCTTCACGATTACCGGATTTCCATCGCTTCCAATTATTACTTCATTCAAACTATCAACTGCATAAATTGGATTAGTAGGAACTAATAATTTATTTACATCAACAAATACAGTTATTTCATTATAGTTATCCAATTTCATGGTTCCTGCTGCCCCAACTCTTAAATTGGTTGGTATGAAATACCTATCAGATGCATTCGTATAATTCATTTTTGCACCAATGTTAGAAATATTAAACCCATAAGAGATGGTTGTTTTTTTTCCATTTATAATATAATCTGGATTCGTATAATAGCCAGATAGATCAACTGCTACAGAACGTCCAGCCTTAACTGATTGTCCGTTTTGTGCCAACTGTCCCTGTGCTAAATCTGAATTGATAAATCTAAAGGCTGTACCAATTGCAAATCGGTCAGATAATTTTCTGTTATAAGAAAAGTCTAAGGCTAATTCATTAGGGTTACCTGTTCCTGTTACATTTCCTCCCATGTCAGTAAACGTTATGTCACCCAATGAAAAGAATTTTAAACTAGCACCGATGGTTTGTTTGTTATCAATTTTATAATAACCTCCTAAGTAAGCTAAATTTATATCGGGTACTAATCGTTGTAACCATGGGGTATATGCAATACCAAATGCATACTTTTTTTCCATGAACGAAAACTTAGCTGGATTCCAATGGTTAGAATACACGTCTGGAGCGGTTGCTACTCCTCCGTCTCCCATTGCTCCTGCTCGCGAATCTGGCCCAATAAGTAAAAAGGGCACAGCAGTGGTGATTGCGTTTACTGAGCTTTCTCTCCCGTTTAATTGTTGCGAATTTATTTGAGCATTCGCTATATTTATTATACTACTAGCAGCTATTATTGCAATAGTCCCAACTTTTTTTAACATCAATTTTTTCAAGATCATTTGTCTATTTATTTCGCTTTTGGCTGTATTATTATTTTTGTAAATCCCTAGTTTAACCCTCTCAATAACCCTCTTATTATTCGCACACAAGAAAGTCTCAAATATAGAAAAATCTAAATTCTGCAGCAGTTAAAAAATTACTAATTTCTGATATTTATCAGCAATTGATCCATCAGCAGCTTTTACTTTTAGTCTATAAACATAAACACCTCTTCCAAGTTTGTCTCCATATTCATCTTTTGCATCCCATCCAATATTACTTATTCGGGTTCCCATGGATACTAAATCTTGTTGTATTGTTTTTACCAAACGCCCAGATACGTTAAATATTTGAACCATTACTTGTAATTCTTCACCTGGCCTGTTGTGTTCAAATTGAAAACTTGTATTGGTAGTAAAAGGGTTTGGGTAATTATATACTCTATCTATGTTAAATTGTGAGGATTCTATTACACTAAACTCTGTACTAATTTCAGATGAATTATTTACAACATCCCATGCTTTTACTGTTAATTTATAATTACCTGGCTCTAGCTTTGACATAGGGTACCTAATTTCTCCTTCTTGATAACTATCTAATGTAGATTCATAATATTCGTTTAAATCTATTTTTTGTGTTTTTAATCCTGATGTAAGCGTTGCAGTAATGTTGTGTCCAATACCATTACCTACGGTGTTAATTCCATTCTGATCATTCATCTTCACAATTAACAACGGCCTTTCATTCGTAATTCCGCCACCCGCAAAATTTTCATCGTTCAAAAATATTTTCATTTGAGGACCTAAGGCATCTACAATTGTAGAGTTAGAGCTTCCCCCTACAAGCACACTATCATTAGAGCCATTGGCATCTACATTGCCTAATTGTGCATAATAGCTAAGCCTTCCATTCCCGATGCTGTATGAAATGTCTTTTGGAACCACAAACGAAAAACTAAATCTTCCGTTCTGTACACTTGCTTTACCTTTATAAATAATATTTTTTTGTACTTCGTAAACAGCAATACTACTACCTCTCTCTTGTCCTAGTGTTTTTTGTGAGGTCTTTTTATCAAATACAGCAGGATACACAATGCCATTTAAATTATTCAAGTGGGTGCCATTTTGATCGGCTATATAGCCTTTAATGGTAATGGTACTCAAAGCTTTTATCGTATCTATATTTCCTGAGCTTAATAATTTATCATTAATGCTTTCTGTTATTACTTTGTATTTTGGTGTAGCAAATGGTAAGGATGGATCGCCAAGCAATGTGAAATTACGTTGGTTGATCGTGAGACCTAAGCCATTTAAATTTTTACTTTTTCTGAAAATATCGCCAAGTGTGTTCGAACTTCCAATATTAGTACTATCAAAAAGCGATTTTAAAAAAGCCTCATTAATAGATTTATTTTCGTTCGCATATACAATTCTAGTAGTAGTATACATCGCAATTGCGCCTCCATTTGGGTTTAGCAAGCAAAGCTCACCTGCCGATTGAAAAAGCGGGTCGTCCCATCTAGAAAAAGAACATGTTGCTGTTAATAATACGGGCATATTATCTAATCCTTTCCAAGAATTAATATCTTCAATAGTTAAAATTTTTTCGTGAGCTAAGCCATTCTCACCACCATGGCCAATGTAATTAATTACAAGAGCACCCGTATTAACACGTTGGTTAAATGCTGAATTTACCTCTGGGTATCTATTTCCTGCTGGAGTACTTATTTGCTGATAACTATCTAAATAAATTTTATCGATGTTAAAATCTTTCGTTCTGTTTTTAATAATTTGCGAATGTGATTCAGCATGTGCAACATGTAGGTTATTATCCTGATCGTCGGCAATCATTACATATTTATTTCTCCAATCGCCAAACGTTTCTGTTCTGCTATAATGAATTATTTTGTCAACCATCTGTCTTGCTTGTAAGGGTGTTTGCACAGGTAATCTGCCAACCGCAACATCTAGAGCTGATGATCCATATGTAGGAAATGAGGTTAAGTCCCAGTCGCCTTCTACATCGTCTAATAATCCATAAAAATCATCTGATACATATGACCCAAATGGCGAGGTGGAATTTCTACTTTCAAAAGTAACTATATAATTGGTGTTTGGTTTTACATACCCAATGTTATCATAAGAACCATCTCCAAACAACAAAAGATATTTTGGCATTTCATTTTCATTGTTACCAGCTCTGTCATAAAACATTTTCATAAAATCTCGTATTGCACTTGCATCTTGCGCGCCAGATCCAAACTCATTATAGATCTGTTCAGGTAACACCACCAATGTTCTTAAGCCATCATTCGTAATTCTAAAATCTGCCAATCGTTGTGCTTCGTTTTTAAAATCGGGGTGAGTTATAATTATAAAATCATATTGCCCCAAGGCATGTAAGTTTTGATTTTCAATTTTTTCAACGAAACGAGGTATTGCAAATTCATTTCCTTCAAATGCATGAAACTCTCTTAATACATTTGTACTAAGCGTAAACGAAAGCGTGTTGCCACTTGTAGTTACCTCTTGTATTTTGGGTTCTGTTTTATTCGTAACATCAATTATTTTAGTATTAGTAGGATTGTTTGCTGTAAAATTAAACAGAGTTATTTTATTCGCACCGAATGTTTCGAGATTTCTAAAACCCATTTGATTGCTTATCATTTTTAATTCTCTATATGCATTAATCCAAATAAAATTTAAATAACCAAGTGCAGTAATGTCTGGCTTGTAATAGTCTATATTTATATTGATATTTTCTGATGCGGCTAAGGTTAAATATCCCGTAGTTACCACTGCTCCGTAAGAGGCATCATAACTAAATTCTACTCCCGAACAGTTCATTCTTGATACTTGTATGCCATTGTATTTTACATCAAAATAACTAGAACGCGGACTTTGTACTCTACCAATTAAGTCTGCTCTTACCTTTAATGGTTTGCTTGTGATTATATTCGGAATTGTAAAGTTAAAATTGTAATTAGTTACATTATTAAATTCCTCTCCGTATCGTTCTCTTCCTGACTTTATGGTAGTATTTACTCCTGTACTAAAATTTTTCTCATATACTTCAAAATAATTATAGTCACCTACAATATTTGTTGGAGTTTGATTAGAATTAGCCTGCGTTTGCATGCGTTTACCTGCACCAATATCAAAATTCAAAAAGTAATAAGACTCTCTCGAATATGGATTATTTGTATTTAATAAAACTTTATTATTTACATCATAAGATATGTTATGTGGACCTGCAGCATAAAATAAAATATAGTCTTCTTTGTTAAATACACCATCATTTTCACCTACAACAAGTATTGCATTCTCTTGCAAATCATCAAATCTGCTAACCATGTTGCTCTCTGGTAATATCCCTCCTCCATTTCCATAGATTCTAATGTTTTTTGGATTTATTTGGTCAACAGCAATGCCCATATTTGATAAATCTGTATATCGCAGTTTGTACATTCCAGATGCAAGTATTCCCAATTTAAACCACTGTCCTTCTTTTAATACCGAACGCATTGCATAGGTTCTCGCATTAGTAGCGCGTACAGTTGCTGCACTTGACATAGAAATGCCAAAAGAAATTAGTTTTTCTATGGAACCATTAGCATTTCTTCGGTAAGGTAAAATGGTCAGTAGGGTTTGTTCTTTTTTAAGTTCGTATATTTTTTGAGTGGATATAATTGGAGATTCATCAATTTCTTCTAATTGTGCTTTGTTCAACTCAATAGTTAAAGTCTCATAAACAGGATTAACGATTTTGAAATTGGAAAAACTTCCATTAAACTTTTCTGTGTAGAAGGAAAGATCTTTATAACGATAATCAAATATTGCCCCGCTAAAGCTTTCAATATTTCTCGTAGTTTTTTCATCAGGATTGGCTATTTCCGATCGTTCCCAATGTAGGGTTCGTTTTATATTGTCTTGCGCAAATGATGCGTTTAATGTACAAAACAAGAGAATTAGACTAAATACTGAAGTAGTTTTCAAAAGGCGCATGTCTTTTTTTTGTTCTAAATGCTTGGCAAAATACGTTATTTTAGGTCTTTAGCTTGAATAATTGAAAGAAAAACGGATATTTGGCAATAAAATTGCCGAAATACTTATCAAAAAAAATAAATATCATATATTTGATGTTCTACACATAGGAATATTATACTTTATAAAATTG
>JBILKW010000117.1:0-6956 GCA_044376465.1 Sphingobacteriales bacterium
GAAAAAAGAGGATGACAAATCTTTCGAATATTTAAAAAAAGCATTTGTAAATCCAAACTTAAATATTGATCAGAAAGTTAGAATTTTATCTCCATACTTTAGCGTGTTAGATGATGTTAAGATGAAGGGAAAGGCCTTGATGCTTTCGGAGTTAATGGTTACGGCACATCCTACAGACCCTAAGGCTACTGCTATTTATGGCGATTTCTTATATCAAGATAAACAGCTAGAAAAAGCTAAAGTAGCATACGAGAAAACAATTGCTTTAGATAAAAAAGTATTCGCGGTTTGGCAAAATTTAATGTTTATAGAAGTGGATTTATCGGATTATAAAGCCTTATTAAAAACATCTGATGAGGCAATAGAATTATTTCCGGCACAGCAATTGGTGCATTATTTAAATGCAATTGCAAAAGCTCAAAACAAAGATTTTGAAGGTGCTGTTGTTGCCTATAAAAACGCACTAATGTTAGGCCTTCCTAATAAAGAGATAGAGTCGCAAATTTATGCTGGCTTGGGAGATGCATACCATAGTTTAAAAAAACACAAAGAGTCTGATGAGGCTTATGATAAAGCATTAGATATAAAACCAAACGATCCGTATGTGTTAAATAACTATGCTTATTATTTATCATTACGAAATGAGCGTTTAGAGAAATCCTTAGAAATGTCGGCTCGTTCTAATGAGCTATTAAAAAATAATTCTTCTTTCTTAGATACTTATGCTTGGATATTGTTTCAACTAAAAAGATATTCGGAAGCACAAGTTTGGATTGAGAAAGCATTAACTGAAGGAGGAGCAAATAGTGCAACCATTGTAGAACACAGCGGCGATATATTATTTCATTTGAATAGAGCTGATGAAGCGTTGAAACAATGGCAAAAGGCGGCCGAATTGATGGCTCCGTCTGAAATATTAAAGAAAAAGATTCAGGATAAAAAATACTATGAATAAAACTATAGCAAGAATATTTATTCTGGTAAGTGTATTAGCATTTTCTGCTTGTAGAACGAAGAAAGTTGTTCCGCAGTCAGCAGATCAACAGCAAATTCAAGTGTCGGCAGAGGAGCTGCTCAAAAGTAGTATTGTGCCAATTATTAGAAATGCAGATTTTAATTTTCAATTTTTAAGTGCAAAAGCAAAAGTGAAAGCAAGCAAAGATGGAAAAGACTTCAACTTAACTTTTAACATCAGAATGCAAAAAGACGAACAAATTTGGATTTCTGTTAATGCCATAGGAGGAATTGAAGTTATAAGAGCACTGCTTAATAAAGATAGCATACGATTGTTGGACCGTTTAAATAAACAATACTTAGTAAAAGATTACCTATTTTTATCTGAGCTCTTAAATACAAGTGTTGATTTTTATTTAGTACAAGATTTAATGTTGGGTAATACTCCCAAGAACTTTAATTACATGACCTCCACCTTAAGCCAATCAGACCATACCTATGAGTTTACAGGTAAAAAGGATTTTATGAATTACACGATCGATGCAAGAAAAGAAGACTTGAAATTATTGAGTATACGTATAAGTGATGCTCGAAATTCTACCAAAAACGTTGTAGTTAATTATGGAGGGTTTAAGTTAGTAGATGCCTTAAATTTCCCTTTTTTAATTTCTTCAACAGCGAGTTCTGAAAAAGAATCTTTATCATTGAACTTGGAATATGTTAAAGTAGAAAAAGTTGATAAATTAGATTTTCCATTTAATGTACCAAAGAAGTTTGATTAAGACAAAATACATATCAATTTTATTAATTCTATTTATAGGGTTTGGCATCGCTATTGGCCAAGATCAAACCAAAGTTGAATTAGAAAATAAAAAGAAACAGTTGGCTAATGAGATAGCACAAACCACAAAAATCTTAAAAGAAACCCAGAAGAATAAAAAAGCTACATTGAGCCAATTAAACGCGTTGATCCGTCAAATACAAATTCGTGAAAGGCTCATAAATACAATTAGTTCAGAGATAAGAATGTTAGATGGGCAAATCGGGAAAACGAATAACGAAATACAACAGTTAAAGGACGAGTTAGCGCAATTAAAGTTAGAGTATGCAGCCATGATTAGGTTTGCACATAGGAATCAAAGTTCATACAATAAATTAATGTTTGTATTTGCTGCTCAGAATTTTAACCAAGCCTATAAGCGATTAAAGCATCTGCAACAATTTTCGGAATACCGCCAAAAACAAGCCCGATATATTGAAGATGCACAACACAGACTGGAAGAGAAGATGTTGGAGTTAGAAGACAATAAGAAAGTTAAAAATATTTTACTTATTGATGAACAAAAAGAGAAAGTAACCTTAGGGAAAGAGAAAAGTCAAAAAGAAAGTGTTGCGAAACAGCTCTCGGTGAAGGAAGGCTCATTAAAAAAGCAAATTGCGCAAAAGCAAACCCAAGCGAAGAAACTCGATAGGATGATACAAGATATTATTAAGCGAGAGATTGAAGCAGCACGTAAAAAAGCGGAGGCAGAAGCAAAAGCTAAAGGCACAAAATTACCCACAGGGGATAAGAATAGTTCTTCGAATTTAGCGCTTACGCCTGAAGCTCAAAAGCTTTCAAACGATTTTAAAAACAACAAGGGTAAATTGCCTTGGCCTGTAGAAAAAGGCACCATAATTGAATTTTTTGGAACACATGAACATCCTGAGTTAAAAGGGGTAATGGTTTCTAATAATGGCATCGACATTAAAACATCATCTGGTGCAAGTACAAGGGCAGTGTTTAATGGTAAAGTTTCTGGGGTGATACAAATTGTAGGTGGTATGTATGCGGTACTTGTTAACCACGGCGAGTTTACAACTGTTTACTCTAACTTATCAAGTGTATCCGTAAAAATGGGTCAAGAAGTAAAAACAAAGCAAACAATTGGTACAGTAACAACCGAAGATCAGCTTTCTAGTATGGAATTGCAGATCTGGAAAGGGATTAACAAGATGAACCCAATAGAGTGGCTAGCGCGCTAATTACGTTATTTACCTACTATTTTTCGTCATTAAGCAGAAAATAACCTATTTTTGCATATTAATATCTTAATCATGTTAAGTTCAACTTTATTATTATTTAATCTTGGTGGCCAAGAGGTTATTCTGATCGTAGTACTCGCATTGTTATTATTCGGTGGAAAGAAAATTCCTGAATTAATGAGAGGCTTAGGAAAAGGAATCAGAGAATTTAAAGATGCTTCGAATGGCGTTAAACGCGATATAGAAGACAGCATGGATTCAAAAGAGTCTGATAAATTAAATTCGGGCAAATAATCGTTTTCGCATATTTTACATTTTAAAAATTGAGAAACTATCAATCATTAGCAGAGGTACGTTCGGATATTAAGGAGGGGAAAACCACTGTACAAGCCTTAGTAAATTATTATCTCGAGAGAATAAATGCCAATACTGAATTAAATGCTTTTATAGAAGTTTTTGCTTTAGAAGCTCAGGAGCGTGCAATTATAATCGACGATAAAATAGCGAAGGGTACCGCAGGTAAATTAGCAGGGATGGTGATTAGTATAAAGGATATGATATGTTATAAAAATCATAGAGTATCTGCCTCCTCAAAAATACTAGAAGGATTCGAATCTCTTTTTTCATCAACTGTTGTAGAAAGAATTTTAGAGGAAGATGCCATTATCATTGGTCGCGTAAATTGCGATGAGTTTGCCATGGGAGCATCCAATGAAACTTCGTATTTTGGAAATGTAAAAAATTATCAAAACACAAAATTAGTACCTGGAGGTTCATCCGGCGGTTCGGCAGTTTCTGTGCAAGCAGATTTATGTTTAGCATCCTTAGGAACTGATACAGGTGGCTCTGTTCGACAGCCCGCAGCCTTTTGTGGAGTGGTGGGGCTTAAACCAACGTATGGCAGAGTTTCGCGATGGGGCGTTATCGCATATGCTTCTTCATTCGACCAAGTTGGGCCAATTACAAAATCGGTAGCAGACTCGTCATTATTACTAGAGGTAATTGCTGGCAAAGACGAACACGATAGCACGGTTTCAACGAAAGAAGTTCCCTCTTATTCATCTAATTTAACCCTAAATACAAAACCTAGGGTTGCTTATTTGCACGAGGCATTACATGCGGAAGGCTTAGACCCCGAAGTAAAACAAATGATGCTTAATAAAATTGACAATTTGAAGTCGCAAGGATTTGTGGTGGAAGAAGTTCAATTCCCATTATTGAAATATGCAGTACCTACTTATTATGTGTTAACTACTGCCGAAGCATCTTCTAACTTATCTAGATATGACGGGGTGCATTTCGGTTACAGAAGCAAAAACGCTACAGATTTAGAGTCTACCTACAAACTTTCTAGAACAGAAGGTTTTGGAGAAGAAGTAAAACGTAGAATTATGTTAGGCACTTTTGTGCTAAGCGCTGGGTATTACGATGCATATTATGCAAAAGCTCAAAAAGTGCGACGTTTAATTCGCGATAAATCACTAGAAATATTATCAAACTACGATGTAATGATTTTGCCAACAGCGCCAAGCACCGCTTTTGAGCTCGGAGAAAAAACAGCTGATCCGGTTGTTATGTACTTAGCCGACATCTTTACCGTTCAGGCCTCTCTTGCTGGATTGCCGGCAATTTCTATCCCAGGAGCAACTCATTCAAATGGGCTTTCTATCGGGTTACAGATAATTGGAAAACACTTCCAGGAGCAAGAAATATTGCAATTTGCTAGTTTTTTAGAGCAAAAAAGCTAAAAAATCATCATAAATAGCTAAAATTTACTATTTTGCAAGGATATACAATCAGAATGTAGCATTTACATTAACAAATAATAGCATGAAAAATATAAAATTTGTCGTTTTCGCGATTGCCATTTTTTTTACACTCTCAATCAGCAGCGCCAAGTCTAAAGATTTTTCAATTAAGAACAAAGCCAATCTCGATGACACTACTTTTGTAATTCCTGAAGTTGATTTATCCAAATTAAATACTCCTCCCAGATTTGCCACACAAGTTTACAAACATCGATTAGATTCTATAACTCGCAGTATTCCTTTAGATTACAATCCATACGTTCAAGGCTATATTGATTTATATGCGTTTCGAAGAAGAGAGCAAGTGGAGAGAATGTTAGGCTTATCAGAATTTTACTTTCCGATGGTTGAAAGAGTATTTAAAGAGTACAAAATTCCAACAGAATTTAAATATTTAGCAATTGTAGAGTCGGCATTAAATCCTTACGCAGTTTCTCCGGTTGGAGCAACAGGCATGTGGCAGTTTATGTTTACCACAGCAAAAATGTACGATTTAGCCATTAATTCGCACATTGATGAACGTCGAGACCCTTATTTAGCAACACACGCTGCAGCCAAATATTTTGTAGACATGTATCGCAGATACGGCGATTGGTTATTGGTAATTGCAGCCTATAATTGCGGTCCGGGGAACGTAAACCGTGCAATAAGAAAAGCTGGTGGAGGGCAAAAAACGTTTTGGCAAATTCGCCAATATTTACCTCAAGAAACAAGAGGGTATGTGCCTGCATACATTGCAGCAAATTATATTATGACTTTTGCAGAAGAACATAATTTATATCCAACCTATCCTAGTTTTAGTTTCTTAACAGATACTTTACAGATTACTAAACCAATATATTTTAAAGATATTGAACAGTTGTGCGGAGTAAACGCAGATGAGTTGAGAATTTTAAATCCTCAATTTAAAAAAGATTTTGTGCCAGCTTATAGCCAAACATTTACATTAAAATTGCCCGCTACTAGAAGAGATTTGGTGTATAATTTTAAAGACTCATTGTACGCACTTTTCCCTACTGAAGCTAACGATCAGATTTTTGTGTTGAATGAAGACCCAATGGCGAAAATGCGCACAGAATACAAAACACATGTGGTTACGCGCGGGCAAACCTTAAATAAGTTGTCTGCTAAATATGATGTAAGCGTTGCTGATATTAAAAAGTGGAATAATTTAAAAAAGAATGCACTTTATAGGGGTCAGAAATTGAAAATTAAAAAACAATTTCAAGCGCCTACACCACAAGTAAACACTGCCATTGCTAAGAATTCAAAGCCTGAATCTAAAGAAACTGTTGATGCCGAAAAACAAAAAGTTACGTACGAGTATGTAACTAAAAATGTGTCGAAAAAACATAAAGTTAAGAGGGGTGAAAATTTAAGTGTAATTGCTGATAAGTATAATGTAGGTGTGGCAGATATTAAGAAATGGAATAAGTTGAAGAAAAATAGCTTGATGGCAGGGCAGACATTACTTATAAAAACAACCGAAACAGTAAAGATTGCAAAACGAATTCCTGTAAAAACTGAAAAGAAAGAAATTTCAGAAGAAATAGGCACGGTAAATCCTGTAACCGTAGCAACGAATACTAACAATAACAATGAAGAAAATATAGGGGCGGCGAAAGAAGAGAGAATATTAAAACCTAGTCCAACGATGGAATTAGTAAATGTAGAAAAGATTATAAAATATAAGGTAAAAAAGGGCGATTACCTATCAACTATTGCAAATAAAAACAACGTAAGCGTACAAAATTTACGTACTTGGAATAACATGAAAAATTCTGTTATTAAACCAGGTCAGCAATTAACTATAAAAAAGATGGAGCAGAAGTTAATTGCGAAAGAAATTAAACCAATTGATAACGAAAAGACAATTGCTAAAGTACCAGATCGCAGTACAGATTCTAAATATGTGTTTCATAAAGTAGAGAAGGGCGACACCTTGTACAGCATTGCAAAAAAATATGCAGGAATGACCGTTGAGATGATAAAGGAGCTCAATGGCATGAAAAATAGTGATGAATTAAAAGCTGGAATGCTTTTAAAGATTGCAAAAAAAGGGTAGTATCATATTTTTTCCATTCTCATTTCTTGGCAATTTGAATACGATTAAAAGAAACTTTTCGCCACGATTTCTTATATTTGAAGCTTGTATTGGTTAGAAATAAA